>NZ_JBFAIR010000062.1:0-39342 GCF_040654815.1 Streptomyces sp. NPDC050619
GACTCGTTTCGAGTTCCTCCGCGATCTCCTTATTGCTGAGACCGCGTGCCGCGCGTTCCGCCACCCTCGTCTCGGCCGGGGTGAGTCCGGCCGCGAGCGCGTGCGCAGGGCGGGCCATGGTGCCGTGCCCTGGGTCGGCCGACGCGTTCAGTAATTCGGCGGCCAGTCGGCGGCCGCGTCGGAGCAACCGATCGCCCTCCGGGACCGACTCCTGCTGAAGGCGCCTGCCCAATTCGGTGAGGGCATGGGCCAACTCCAGGTGGCTGCCCTCCGTTTCGACCGTGTCGACGGCCTGGCGCAGCAACTCGACACCCGGTGAGCCATCAGTGACGACGCCGAGCAGGCGCAGCGCGCGGCTCAGGGCGGTCGGGGCTCCCCAGAGTAGGGCGTGTTCGTAATGTGTCCGTGCCACCGCGCGGGCCTCCGCGGTCCGGCCCATCCGGTGCTGGACCAGCGCGGCCCGCACCTGCCAGTGGGCGAGCGCCGGATTCACCCAGCCGGCCCGTTCCAGGACGCGCCCGCAGTCCAAGTAGTGCGCGAGCGCGACCGGCAGGTCCCCCCGGGCCTCCGCCAGCATGCCGTTGAGCACCCCGTGCAGAGCGAACAGCCGCAGGTCGGTGGGGGGTTCGGCGGGATCGAGCACCTGCCCGGCGAGTTGGCCGTCGTTCAGTTCGAGAGCGACCAAGCCCAGCAGGAGGGCGGGGTGCACCCGGTTCTTGGGTACCGCACCCTCGCGCAGCGCGAGTGCGCGGCCGCCGCACTCCCGGGCGAGACCGACTTCGCCCCGCGCGAGCCGGATGAGACCCTGCACGGCCTCGATCCGGGACATCGACGAGCGGTTGCCCTCCTGTGTGGCGTGCAGGCGCGCGGCGTCCAGCCAGGACGCGGCGATGTCCGGGCTGTCCGTGCAGAGGAGCACCGGAGGCAGCAACTCCAGCACCAGGCCGGACACGGCGGTGTGCGCGGGCTCCTCCTCCAGGACCTGCCGGGCCATGCGTGCCACGGTGCGGTGATCGGCCTGCCCGGCCATGGCGGCCGTGAACACAAGGACGGTCCGCAGTTCGCGTTCGGCCGCCGGGACGCCGTAGCGCTGTTCGCCGAGTTCGTGCAGCCGGCGCGCCGCCGACGTCATGAGGCCGGGGTCCTCCAGCCCGGCGTACCGGGCCCTGGCCTCCAGTCGCATCGCGAGGTACCTGCCCTGCCGGTCGGTCTCCCGCGGCGTGCCGAGGTCGGCAGCCGTCTCCCGGACGAGGGCGGCGACCTCGGGATCGCTGCGCACGATGTCCATCGGCGCGCTGGAGACGACCTCGGCGCGGCATCGCAGCCGGGGCATGAGCCTCGCGGCCTGCACGAAGTGGCGGCCGGCGGCCGGGGATCTCAGGTCCAGTTCGGTGACCCCGAGTTCGTACAGTAACTCGGCGCGGACAAGACTCGCGGCGGGCACGTCGACGAGGGCGCGGCTGAGATAGCGCACGGCCGTCTCGGGCGCGCCCCGGTGGCGTGCGGCCGCCGCCGCGGCGCGCAACTGGTGGATCTGCCAGGAGTCGTCGAGCCGGTCGACGTGCAGCAGCGGCTCGGCGACCTCCTCCGGTCCGGCACCACACGCGTCGAGCAGGGCGGACACCTCCCGGTGGCGACGGGAGCTCTCCTCGTCCCCCATCGCCTGGAGTACTACGTCGCAGGCCGCGCGCCTGTGGGCGGCCGCGCCCTGGCCGGCGGCAGGGGGCCACGCGTGCGTGAGGACCTCGCGGGCCTGCTCGCACTGCCGCCGGGTCAGCCCCGCGAGCCGCGCGACGAGGGCGTCGGTGGCGTGGCCGGCGAGCACGGCGGTGGCCTTGAGGAAGGCGTCCAGAACGGGCTCGCGGCGCAGCAGCGACAGCAGCCGCTCGCGGCGCAGCGACTCGCCGAGCCCGCGCAGTCGCGGCGTGTGCCAGTGGGGTGCGCCCAGCCGCCTGAGCCGGGCCCGGTCGCACAGCACCCTCAGGTCCTTGGGCCGGCCCCCGGTGAGGTCGTGACAGGTCCGGTCGAACTCGTCGGGGCAGCCGGGCCCGAGGTGGCGGGCCACCAGCTCCTCCGTGGCACGGGGCGACAGGCTACGGGCCCGGACCCGGTGGGTGGCGGCCGCGGCGATCTCGCCGACGAGCGGGCTGCGCGTGCCGAGGCCGTCCTTGCGGACCACGGCCAGTAACACGTGCAACCCGTCGAGGCGGGCGGCGAGGTGGGCGAGCGCCTCCAGAGTCGCGTCGTCGACCCAGCCCAGGTCGTCGACGGCGAGCACGACCGTCCGCTCGGCGCTCAGCCCGGCGAACAGGATGTGCAACCAGTGGAGCGTGTCGGCGCCGACGACGGCGCCGCTCTCGCCGCCCGTCCCCGAGTGGCCCGTGCCGGGTGCGATGGGCGGCGCGGCGGCCAACGGCGGGGTGAGCAGTCCGGGCTCGGCGACGAGCGGGAGCACGAGCTGGCGCAGCACGCCGAAGGGGACGGCGCGTTCGCCGGAGGTCCCGGCGGAGCGCAGGACCAGGGCACCGGTCGCCGTCGCCCGGTCGGCCAGTTGGTTCAGCAGTGCCGTGGTGCCGGCGCCGGGGCCGCCCTCGACGAGGACGAGGACCCCGGTACCCGACTGGGCGCGGGTGACCGCCTCGTCCAGGACGGCCAGCTCTTTCTCTCGTTCCAGCAGCATGGATCAGCCGTCCTCCTGCCGGGCTCTCAGGTGGGCGACGAGGGCGGCGCGCCCCTTGACGCCGAGCTTTCGGTAGACGTTCGTGAGCCGCAGCTCGACGGTGCGGGTGGCCAGGCCCAGCAGCCGGGAGATCTCACGGTTGGCCAGTCCCTCGACGACGAGGGCGGCGACGTCGCGCTCGGAGGGCGTGAGAAGGCCCTCCTCCCAGGCGGCCTCGTCCGGCTCTGTAGGAGGCCTGTCACGGCCGGGTGTCCAGGGGATCTCGACCCCGTGCCGCGCCAGCGTCTCGTGGGTGCGGGCGCGCAGCGCCGTGAAGGCGCTCACCGTTCCCCAACGCTCCGCGACAGCACGCTCCTTGGCGAGCAGTTCGTCCGCGGTGGCGGGAGCGCCGAGGAGATGGTGGGCGACGGCCGCGGTGCTGCGCCACGGGATGAGCATGGGGTTGCGCCAGCGCTTCGCGCGGAGCACGCGGCCGCATTCCTCGAGCAACAGCAGGCCCCGGGCGGCGTCCCGGTCGATGAGGGCGAGTTCGGCGCGGGCGTACAGCAGGCAGGCCGTGGTGACGCTGTGGCCCTCGGGCCGGATCCGGGCGCGCTCGGAGGCGAGCCGGGCCTCGTCCACGCGGCCGCAGCGGACGAGGGCGAGGATCTCGGCTGCGGCGAGCCGGGGTGCGAGGAGGCTGTGCCACGAGGCGGGTGGGAGGGCCCGCGCGGCGGCGTTCAGATGGCACAGCGCCTCCTCGCCACGGCCGAGGAGCACGTCCGCTTCGGCGCGGCTGAGCAGGGCCTGGGCGGCAGCCGCGCGGGCGTTGTCGCTGCGGGCGTCCGCGACGACGGAGTCCAGACGGTCGAGGGCGGTGGGTACGTCGTCCGCGCACAGCAGGGCCCGGGCCGCGGCTATGCGGCACATGAACGGCATGGAGGCGGACTCGTCCAGCGCCCTGCGGGCCAGTTCGAGAGCCTGGGCCCGCTCGTCGCCGCGGGTCGCGAGGGTCCAGGCGAGTACGGCGGACTGGGCCGGGTCTCCTGGGCGGTCGGAGCGCGGGGGCGGTGGGGCGACGAGAGGCAGGCCGCCCTTCTCCTTGTGGGCAAGGCGGCCGAGGGCGCGCAGCGGACGCAGCTCGTCGTCGGGGATCTTGGTGAGGGCCCGGTAGTGCAGGTCGGCGATCACCCAGCGGGCGGTCTCGGCGTCGCCGCGACTGAGCAGCAGATCGGCCGCGTTGAGCACGTGCGGCCAGGTCTCGCGGCTCAGGTGGCGCAGCATCACCTGGCGGAGCCGGCCGTCCGAGGCCTGCGGTGCGGTGACGGCCTCGGCGGCGGCCAGGCGGATCAGGCGCCGGGCCCGCTCGGTCTCGGTCACCGGCTCGGTCAGCGAGTGCCGCAGGGTCGCGGTGGTGAGGTCGACCGCGTGCCGCGCGTGCGCGGCGGCGGCGAAGGGTGACGCGGTCCAGGGGCGCACGAGCGAGGTGACCTCGCCGAGCATCTCGTCGGCGGTGCCGACGCGGGAGCCTTCCTGGCCGTGCAGCGAGGCGGCGCGACGGCGCAGGCGGTTTCGTTCGGGCCCGGTCATGCCCGCGAGGACGTCGTCGGCGAACCAGGGGTGGCGCAGCCGGGGCGTGTCGGTGTCGGCGAGCAGCCCGCAGGCCCGCAGCGCGTCTACGGCGTCGGCGAAGGCGGTGGCGTCGAGGCCGGCCAGGGCCGCGAGCCGGGCCGGCTCCAACTGATGCCCGCCGACGGCTGTGGCGCGCAGGAGGGCGACGACGCCCTTGGGCAGTCCCTGCACGGTGGTGAGGGCGCGGCTTGACCACGTGGTGCGGGCGGTGGCGATGAGCTGCGGAACGGCTTCGGTGTCCACTGGGCGGCCGAGGGCGTTGATCCGCTCGGCGACGGCGTGCAGGACGGCGGGGTACCGGCCGGCGACGGCGGCTGCCGTGAGCACGGACCGCTGTACCGGGTGGCCGACGCAAGACTCGACCAGGCCTTGTGCCTCGACGGTGGTGAGCGGGTCGAGGCGCAGGGAGTGCACCGGGAAGGGAGCCGCGGGCCGTGCTCCAGCCGCGTCGAGGACCTGCCGGACGGGCACGGGGGAGGTGACGAGGGCGAGGACGGCGCCCTGGCGGGTGCGGTGGATGAGGTCGACGAGCCGGCGCAGGGAATGGGGGTCGGCGAGGTGCAGGTCGTCGACGGCCAGCAGCACCGGCCGTCCCGCCGACAGCGTCAGGAGCATGTCACCCATGCGGGCGACGGTGTCCGTGGGCCGGCTGCTGGTGGGGCCGAGGCCGGAGGCGAGGGCACTGATCCCGGACGGACGGCACAGCGTGCCCACCAGCTGCGTGATGGCGCCGTAGGGGACCTGGGACTCGCGCGGTGAGCAGCGGGCGACACCGACGGCGAGGCCGGAGGCACGAGCCCGGTCGACGGCCCGTTCGAGCACGGCACTGCGGCCGGAGCCGACGGGGCCGGCGACGATGGCGATGTCCGAGACACCGTCCTGCAGCCGGTGCACGAGTGCGTCGAGCGTTTCGAGTACGGCCTGCCGGCCGACGAGTTGAGCGGGGGCGAAAGCGGGGGTGGTGGTCATGGGCGACCCTGGGGTGGGGGCGGCCCGCACACCGTGGGGGACGGTGGGGGTTCGGTCGGCGAGCGGCGGACGGTTTCGCATGCGCACCTTTCGTCTGTTGACAGTCGGTGACCTGCTCTCCCTTCGTATCGGAGATTAGCGAGCCTCCAGCCGCAATTACACCTTTACCCAGGGATCTCTGAGCTTTTTTTGAGGTTACTGAGGATCAACACGCGTTGATAAGTCGGCGGCACCGGCGGAGGCGCCATCGTGGAAACTCGCGGCGGACCCTTCAGGCGCTCCCGCCCGCCAACCGGCCTGATCAGACCGTGCACTTGGTCCTGTGCCGGCCGCTGTCGGGCCATCTGCGAGAAACTGACCGGTAACGCGGGTGAACATTTGATTCCCGCGCCGGGGCCATCGTTGGCCTTCATCCGTACCCAGTACCTCAAAAACGAATCCAACCAGTCCAGATACAGATTTTCTGGCAGACTTTCAGTTGACTGGGATGGCAATTTCCCGGACGGGTACTTGAATGGCCGCGTAGTCGGACAAACTCGGCTGGAGCGGGGCAAGGGGATCGCCTTCCAACGGGCCAGTCCTTGAGAGCCCTGCGGGTCGGCGCCCCGGGCAAGGAGGGCGGGGAAAGCCACAAGGCGGACCGAAATCAGACTAGAGGTCGGCGGCACTCCGGTGTCGAAGTGCGCGTTCACCGCGGCGAGGTGGCGGCCGAAGAGCGCTGCTGTGGTCGGGATGCCGAAGTTCGGGCTGGTGATCACCTTCTGCAGCGTGCCGTGGCTCAGGTCCCTGTTGAGGCTGGTGTGGGCGACGATCAGGGTGTTCCCGTCGGGGGTGGCCTGGATCCCGTTGAGATTGAAGTCGCCGCTCGTCCCGCCGGTCGGGCCGGTGACGTCCAGCGTGCGGACCTTGCCCGGCGTGCCGTGTCTGTTGGTGGGCACGAACTAGAGCTTCGCACCGAGTTGCGGGGTGGCGCCGGGCAGTGTGATGACCGTTTCCTGCCCGGCCAGGTGCCGGCTGCCGGGGTGCTGGCAGTAACGGCGCTGGTGGCGCCACCCGTGGCAGCGGCAGTGGCCGCCGGGCCCCGCCGATGAGCAGCCCCGCCGCAAACAGCGGCACAGCCGTGCGCCGTAGGATTTTGGCGGACGAACGATTTCCAATGGTCTTGGGCATCGTAAGTATTCCCCTTGTATGCGATTTATGTCCGGCCCGTGCTGTGTCGGCCGGCGAAGGGGGCGTTCGTGCGTGCGCGACGGTGATGCGGCTGACGGATGCCTATGAAGCAGGAAAGTATCTGACAGACATTGGTTACTTCAAAGATACTTATGTGTTTTTGGGAAATCTGAGTGTCAGCGAGTGGCTCCGACGCTTTGCTCCCGACCCGGTATTTCCTCCTTAGATGTTCCGGTTGAGTGGCTTGTCGTAGTTCCGGTGGGTCATCACATAGTCCAATTTGGCTGTGTCTACGCGGCGGCTTCGCGTCATCTCGTCATGCGGACTCGGTTGCGCTGGCTGCCCAGACCAATGATCGACAGCGTGATCTCGTCTCCGGCACGCAGGTAGCGGGTCGCCGGCCTCGAGCATGACGAACTGGCTGAGATACCAGACCAGGTAGTGCGGGTCGAAGACCATGTCCGCGGTGGAGCCTTGTTGCATGCGTTCGCCGTTCACGCTGAGCGTCAGGCGCAGGTCCGTCACGTCGCCCACTTCGTCGGGGGTGACCAGGACGGGGCCGGCCGGGTTGAAGGTCGGGTACGACTTCCCCTTGAGCCACTGACCGCCGCGCTCCAGTTGCCAGTCGCGCTCGGAGACGTCGTTGACGGCCACGTAGCCGGCGATTGCTCTCGGCGGCCTCCTTCGGGTCGGCGAGACGGTGTGCGCGCTTGCCGATGACGACACCGAGTTCGGCTTCCCAGTCACCGCGGTGTGCGTCGGCGGGGAAGACGATGTCGTCCGCCGGGCCGCTGAGGCTGTTGGGTGTCTTGCTGAAGACGATCGGTTCCGCGGGCAGGTCCATGCCTGTATCGGCGGCGTGGTCGTGTTAGTTGAGCCCTATGGCGTAGATGGCCTGGGGACGGGCGATGGGCGGCCCCAGACGCTGCCCACGCAAGTCGATCGGTGGCAGCGTCCCCGCCGCGACAGCTTCGGCGGCCTTGGCGATCCCGTTGCCGGCGAGGAAGGCCCCGTCGATGTCCGTCGCCATCGGCCGGAGGTCGTAGCCCTGGCCGGGCGACTCGGGCGTCAGCACCACGGGGATCTCGGACCCGGCAGTACCTGCTCTGGCGAAGCGCATGGAACATTCCTCTGTTGTGATCGTGAAGGGAATGAGGGTGGATGGGTGGTGCGCCCCCGCCGCGCATCACCTGCCCGCGGTCAGTCGAAGCTGGCGGCCTGCCGCTGGAGTTCCTCGAGCACGGTGGCGTCATGGCCGTAGACCATGGTGGCGTCGTAGCGCTGCTGGAGCAGTTTCATCCAGCGGTAGCTGCGCCACCAGGAGTGCGAGTCGCGGCCGAGCCAGCCCTGCGGGAGGCCTTGTTCGAAGAGGTCCCGTACGTGGAACAGGTCGCTGGTGAGCATGAAGGTGCCGGAGTTGTGCAGGTCCACCTGCATGGTCATGAGCCCGGGCGTGTGGCCGGGCATGTGGCGGAGGGTGAGGCCTTCGAAGATTTCGATCTCTTCGCGGGAGATGGCCTGCCAGTTCAGTTGCCAGTTGAGGTCGCCCGGGACGTACGCGCCGATGTCTTCCTTGGTGGCCACGGCGTAGTAGTGCTCGCGGATTTCCTGTTCGTGGGCGTAGATGGGGATGTTCTTGTTCCGGAAGTGTTCCAGGCCGCCGGCGTGGTCCAGGTGCAGGTGGCCCATGACCACGGCCTTGATGTCGTCGATGCCGTAGCCCGCTGCTTCGAGCGCCTTGTCGAGGTGGTGACGCTCCTCGTACACGTTGCGGGGGAAGGCCTCCCACGCCGGGGCGGGCCACTCCTCGCGGGCGTTCTGTGCGCAGCCCGTCTCGAACAGGATCGGCCCGGCCTTGGGGTGTTCGATCACGGTCGCGATCACCGCGATGTGGCGGACCTGTGACGGAGCCTGGGGCTGGGAGAACGTCGCCGCGCCGCAGCCGCGGATGAAGAATCCGTCGTCGACGTCCATCCGTCCCAGGTCCAGCAGGGACATCTTTGTACCCTTCATGGCCTTCTTCCCCTTCACTTGGTTCTAGTCGTTCTCGTTGTTCTGGTTGTTCTGGTTGTTCCAGCCGGACAGGAAGTCGAGCAGTTCGGCGTTGACGATGTCGGGCCGTTCCTCCTGGCAGAGGTGTCCGCACTGCGGGATGGCCCGGCCGCGGACGGTGTGTGCCATCTGCTGCCACACCTTCAGTACGTCGAATGCCTTGCCGACCAGGTCGAAGTCCGCGCCCCACAGGGCCAGGACCGGGCAGTCGATCAGTTCGTCGGCGTCTTCCCGGTCCTGGGCGTTGTCCTCGGCTCCGGCCCGGTAGTCCATGCACGAACCGCGGACGGCACCCGGCTGCTGGTAGGCGCGGACGTACACGGCGATCTCCTCGGGTGTGAGCATCTGCGGGTCGTAGGACCAGTCGCGGTAGAAGTGCGTCAGCCAGGTCTCCTCGCGGCCCGTGATCAGGGCCTCGGGCAGGTCGGGCACGGCGAGGAAGGTGAAGAACCAGTAGCCCAGCCGGGCGAGCGCGATGTCGTAGGCGTCGGCCACCACCCGCGTGGGGATGTTGTCCATGACGACGAGCCGGTCGATGCGGTCACGGTGGTCCTTCGCGAAGCGGGTGCCGACCCGGGCGCCACGGTCGTGCCCGACGAGCGCGATCTTGTCGTGCCCGAGGTGGTCCATCAGGGCGATGACGTCGCCCGCCATGGTCCGCTTGTCGTAGCCGGAGGCGGGCTTGTCCGTGTCGCCGTAGCCGCGCAGGTCCGGCGCGATCACCGTGAAGCGTTCCGCGAGGACGGGAATCTGCTTGCGCCAGGCGAACCAGGTTTCCGGAAATCCGTGCAGGAGGTACACCGGCGGGCCGGAACCCGCGCTCACCCAGTGCTGTCTGATCCCGCCCAACCGTGCGGTGTGGTGGGTGATGCCGGCCGGTTCGATCATTGAGACTCCTTCGGCGCAACGACCGGGTAATCGGGTGCCTCGCCCGCGAGCACGCGCACGATCTGGGTGGCCGCCTTGTGCTGGGACTCGCGCAGCGCTTCCTCGGAGTAGTAGGCGATGTGCGAGCTCACGTGCAGGTTCGGGACGTATGAGATCGACGCGAGGTCGACGGGTTCGGCCGGAAAGACATCGAGCGCGGCACCGCCGAGCCGCCCCTCGCGCAAGGCATCACTCACCGCGGCCAGGTCCACGAGGCCACCGCGGGAGGCGTTGACCAGCAGGGCGCCGGGTTTCATCGTCAGCAGCGTCTCGGCGTCGATCAAGCCGGCCGTGTCGGGGGTCAGCGGCGTATGCAAAAGTACGGCGTCGCTGGCCGCCAGCAACTGCGGCTGCCCCACCAGGCGGACCCGGTCGGGCACCGATCGCGCGTAGGGATCACTGACCAGCAGGGTCGGCCCCAGGGGTGCGAGTGTCTGCGCGACGAGACGCCCGATCCGGCCGAAGCCGACCAGCCCGATGGTCAGCTGCGAAACCCGGCGCAGCGGCCGCACCCCGGCCACACCCCACCCGCCCGCGCGGACATGCCGGTCCGCCTCGGGCAGCTTGCGCAGCAGTGACAGCAACATCGCCACGGTATGCGTCGCGACCTCTTCCACGCAGTAGTCCGGCACGTTGGTGACCGTGATGCCCCGCCTGTGCGCGGCTGCCACGTCGACGTTGTCCACACCGATGCCGTACCGGGCGATGACCTTGGCCCGCGTCATCGTGCCGATCCGTTCGGCGGACAGGTCGAGAAAGGCCGTCAGTACGCCGTCGGCCTCGCGCAGCAGCTCCACGGCCTGCTCCGGCGATTCGGCGACCACCAGCTCGTGGCCGGCCTCGGCGAGGACCTTCTGCTCGACGGCGGAGTCGGGGAAGACAGTGTCCGCGAGTACGATGAGCATATAGAGACTCTAGTTTATAAACTCTAAGGTCTCAAGATTTGCCGACGCAGAAGACAGAGAAGGAGGCGGAGGTCCCTCGATGGCGCCGCACAGCAACAACGTCGCTTTGTCCTCCGGCATCAACCGCGAGCTGGTCGACCGCGTCCGTGCCCTGATCCTGACCAGGGAGATCCCCTCCGGCAGCCGTCTCCTGCCCAAGGACCTCCAGGAACGCTTCGGCGTCTCGGTGGTCCCCGTGCGAGAAGCACTGCGCACACTGGAGGCCGAGGGGCTGATCGTCACCGTGCCACGCAAAGGCACCATGGTGACCCAGCTGACCCTGTCCGAGCTGGAGAACACGTACGCGATGCGCCGGCTCATCGAACCGCCCCTGATGGTCCAGGCAACGGCGGACCGCACACCGGACGACATCGAATCGGCCACCAGCCTGCACGACGAGCTGCGCGCACTGGGCGGCGACGATGTCGAGCGGTGGCTGGAGGTGCACCGCCGATTCCACGAGAGCATGCTCGCGCCCGCCCTCAACCCGGTGTCGAGGCGGGTCCTCGGCCAGCTCTGGCTGACGTCCGAGCGCTACGTCCGGCTGGGGGTGACCGCGTTTCACGTGGACGAACCCGCGCAGCACGACCACCGCGCACTACTCGACGCCTTCACCGCCGGCGACCCCGAGTCGATCAGCACCGAGACCGTGCACCATCTCGACCTGGTCGAGGCGTTGATCAAGGCACATGTCGGCGATCAGTTGAAGTAGCAGCCGTGGCGAGGGTGTGCCGCGGAGATCAGGGAACGGGTCCTCGTCGGTCCGTGACCTCAACGCCCTGGGCTCTGCCCGAGGTCACCCAACCGGAGGCCCGCCCGAACCCGGCGACTCAGAAGCTAGGACGCGGTCGTGTCGGCGGCACGGGTGTCGTGGGCCTTTCGGAAGGACAGGACCGCGTCCACGTGCTTGTCGGCCCAGGCGTTGATCGGCTCCATGACGGGCCCAAGGGAGTGGCCGAGTGGGGTCAGTTCGTACTCCACGCGCGGCGGGACCTCGGCGAAGACCTTCCGGGTGAGCAGGCCGTCGCGTTCCATCCCGCGCAGTTCGCTGAACCTCCGGGGCCCGTCGCCCAGCTGCAGCACGATCAGCACCGACCACTTGTCGCCGATGCGGTCGAGCTGGGACAGCAGCCATGAAGTAACGCGGGCGATCCTCGCCGAGCCGGATTCGGCTTTCGGGGTGCGCGCGCTCACCAACTTCTGGGCGCACGGCTCGGCGGCGAAGGAAATCGAGGAGATCAAAGTCCTGGTACGGGCCGCCAAGGCCACAGGACTGCGGCACGTGGTGTGGTCGACGCTGGAGGACACCCGCGAGCTGCTGCCGCTGGAGGACGAGCGGATGCCGGTTCTCCAGGACAAGTCAACGGTGGGGGCGTGGTCCTCCGCGTGGCGCTGCCAAGGCATGCTCATCGGGCCACCTCGGCGGTGCAGCGGGCTCCACCACGGGTTCGGGAGCGCACGCCATCGAAGCGGACGGCGGACGACGGAATTCTGAGGGCCGCCGGCCGCCGGCCCTCAGAGGCGCCCTCACTTACCCGAGGGCGCGCCCGCCGGCTCCGTGGCCGTGGCGGGTGCCGCGGCGGTCGCGACGGGGGTCCGCCGGCCGGGGATGAACGCGGCGATGGCGAAGGCGAGGAGCGCGGCGCCCCCGCCGATGGCCATGACGGTCTTGAAGCCGCTCTCCGACGGCAGGGCGTAACCGCCGAGGCTGATGGTCATCTGCGAGAGAATGACACCGGCGATGGCGCTGGCCACCGACGTACCGATGGACCGCATCAGGGTGTTGAGGCTGTTCGCGGCGGCCGTCTCGCTCGCCGGCACGGCGCCCATGATCAGGGCGGGCATCGACCCGTACGTGAAGCCGATTCCGGCGCCGATCACACACGAGACCAGCACCAGATGCCAGATCTGCGACATCAGCACGATGTTCAGGCCGTAGCCGCAGGCCACGATCACCGCGCCGATCATCAGCGTCACCTTCGGTCCCTTGGCCTTGGAGACGGCCGCGGAGACCGGGGCGGTCGCCATCATCACCAGGCCGGAGGGCGCCATCACCAGACCGGCCGTCAGCAGCGACGCGCCCAGGCCGTAGCCCGTCCGCTCGGGCAGCTGGATCAGCTGGGGCAGGACCAGGGACATCGCGAACATGGAGAAGCCGACCGCCACCGAGGCGAGGTTGGTGACCAGCACCTGCCGGCGGGCGGTCGTGCGCAGGTCCACCAGCGGCTGCGGCGTGCGCAGTTCGAAGACACCCCAGGCCAACAGGACCAGCACGGCGGCGGCGAGCAGACCGAGGGTGGTGCCGCTGGTCCAGCCCCAGTCGGCGCCCTTGGAGATCGCCAGCAGCAGACAGACCAGCCCGGTCGCCATGCCCAGCGCGCCGACCACGTCGAAACGGCCGCCGGTGCGCACCCGCGACTCCGGCACGACGGCCACGACGAGCACGAAGGCGACCGCGCCCATGGCGGCAGAGGCCCAGAACAGCACGTGCCAGTCGAAGTTGTCGGCGATGAGGGCGGCCGTGGGCAGCCCGAGGGCGCCGCCGACGCCGAGGGAGGCGCTCATCAGCGCGGTGGAACCGGCCAGCCGCTCGGCGGGCAGTTCGTCGCGCATGATGCTGATGCCCAGCGGTATGACACCGGAGGCCAGGCCCTGGAGTGCCCGGCCGACGATCATCGGCACCAGGGTGTCACTGAGCGCGCACACCACCGAGCCGGTCACCAGCATCACGATGCTGATCAGGAGCATGCGGCGCTTGCCGAACATGTCGCCGAGGCGGCCCACCACCGGGGTGGCCACCGCGGCCGCCAGCAGTGTCGCGGTCACCGCCCACGCCGTGTCGGAGGCCGGGGCGTCCAGGAGCTTCGGCAGCTCGGGAACGATCGGGATGACCAGGGTCTGCATCAGCGAGACGACGATTCCGCCGAAGGCCAGGACCGCCACCACGGCGTTCGGTCTCGGTGGAGCGGCGCCCCCGGCGTCGGCAGGTCGGGCAAGGGCGTCGGACATGCGAGGCCTCCATAGGCATGGTGACGGAGAGGGAAGGTGAGGAGATCGGCCGAATTTAATTCAGCTGCTTGACTTAGCTTAATCCCTCGGCTTGCCTGGTCGTGCCGTTGCGTAGGCTTCCGTCACTGGAACCCGCCGCTTCGGCGGTTGACCTGCGACGGCTCGAGGGGCTGGCCGTCGTGGGGTTGTCCCGAAGTCCCGGGTGTGGTGGTGATCATGGCGGGCAGGGCGGTACGGGCGGAACAGGTCAGTGCGACGCGCGAGTTGATCCTGACCGCGGCGGAGCGGCTGTTCGCCGAGCGCGGCGTGTACGCGGTGTCCAACCGTCAGGTCAGCGAGGCCGCGGGGCAGGGCAACAACGCCGCGGTCGGCTACCACTTCGGCACCAAGGCCGACCTGGTGCGCGCGATCATCGGCAAGCACGCGGCGCGGATCGAGGAGATCCGCGTCCGGCTGCTGATCGCGGTCGGCGACTCCACGGACGTGCGCGACTGGGTGGACTGCCTGGTGCGTCCGGTTCCCGAACACCTCGCCGCGCTGGGCAGCCCCACCTGGTACGCGCGGTTCTGCGCCCAGGTGATGACCGATCCGGCGCTGCGGCAGATCATGGTGGAGGAGTCCCTCTCCTCGCCCTCCATGCGGCAGATCATCGACGGGCTCAGCCGGTGTCTGCCCGATCTGCCCGCCGAGGTCCGCGCCGAGCGCGGCGACATGGCCCGCCACCTGATCCTGCACATGTCCGCCGAGCGGGAGCGCGCCCTCGCCGAGAACGCCCCCACCCCCCGTGCCAACTGGCACGACGCCGCCACCGGACTGGTGGACGCGATCGCCGGGATGTGGCTGGCGCCGGTCACTTCGCACAGAGGAAAATGAAATTACTTGAGTCAGGCAACCAGGGCGGTAGGGTGAGGCGCATGTACGGCAGCACCCGTGAGAAACCGGCACTCGCCCGTGGGGCCGGCCAGCACCTCCTGGTCGTCGCCGGTGAGCCGGACGTCGCCGAACTGCTCTCCACCACACTGGAACTGGCGGGCTACCGGATCAGCGTGGTCGGCACCGGGACCGAGGCGCTGGCGCGGCTCTCTCAGGCCCGATACGACCTGCTGGTCGTCGACGCGACGCTGCCGGACCTGGTGCGCCTCGGCCGGGAGCGGCCGGTGGTCGCCCATCGCCCGCCGGTGCTTCTGCTGACCGCCTACGACTCCCTCGACCAGCTCGTGCCCGAACTCGGCCTGGGGGAGCGGGACTACGTCACCAAGCCCTTCCGCGTCGCCGAGGTCCTGGCCCGGGTCCAGGTCCTGCTGCGCGGACCGAGCCCCGGCCGGCCGCGAGCGGGTGTGCTGAGCTACCGCGACCTGGTCCTGGACGACACCCTGTGCGAGGCGCGCCGCGGGACACGGCACCTCGACCTCACGCCCGCCGAGTACCGACTGCTGCGCCATCTCCTGGTCAACGCGCACCAGGTGCTGTCCAAGGAGCAGATCAGCCGGTACGTCTGGGGCGACTTCCGCGGCGGCAACGCCATCGAGCAGCTCGTCTCGCGGCTGCGGCGCAAGGTGGACCGGGACGCGCCCGTACTGGTGCACACCCGTCGGGGCTTCGGCTACTGGCTGGGCCACGCCGACGTCGAACCCTGACGCGCCGGGAGCAAACGCGAGATGCCGCCGGGGGATGTGCCGACGGCTGGTGTCGCCGTGGACATCGAGGGCAGTCATTCGCTTACAACTCCCTTATCCGTCAGGTCATTTACCGACCCGGGCACGCAATGTGATCCGGGTCACGTCAGCTTTCTGTCAGGAAACTGACGGGAAGGCGTCAGCCCGCTCTGTTTGCATGAGTTCATCACGGCGTCGATGACTTCACCCCGGCGTTCCGCCCTCCGGGCGGAGCCCCCCACACCGAGGAGAACCATGGCTGACACTCTGACCGGTACCGCGCCCGAAAGCGCGGGTCCGGTCCCCGAGTTCCCGATGGCCAGGGCGACGGGCTGCCCCTTCGATCCGCCCCCCGCGCTCCAGGCCCAGCAGGACGAGGGCCGGCTCGTCAAGGTCCGTCTCTGGGACGGCAGTACGCCGTGGCTGGTGACCCGCTACGAGGACCAGCGTGCCCTGCTTCTCGATCCCCGGGTCAGCGCCGACATCACCAGCCCCGGATATCCGCTCCAGGCCCCCAGCAACGGCAAGAACAACATCAGCTTCATCCTCATGGACGACCCGGAGCACGCCCGTCTGCGCCGCATGGTGACGGCGCCGTTCGCGGTGAAACGGGTCGAGGCGCTCAGGCCCGGCGTGCAGAAGATCGTGGACGACCTGATCGACGACATGCTCGCCGTCGGCGGTCCCGTCGACCTGGTGCAGGCCTTCGCCCTCCCGGTGCCCTCGCTGGTGATCTGCCGGCTGCTCGGAGTGCCGTACGAGGACCACGACTTCTTCCAGGAGAACAGCAAGATCCTCATCACCCGGGAAGCGGCCATCGAGGACCGGATGGCCGCCCACGGGAAGCTGCTCGGCTACCTCGACGAGCTGATGGGCGAGAAGGTGGCCCATCCCGGAGACGACCTGCTCTCCGGGCTCGTGGAGCGGGTCGAGTCGGGTGAGCTGTCCCGGCAGGACGTCGCCCAGATCGGCGTACTGCTGCTCCTGGCCGGCCACGAGACCACCGCCAACATGATCGCCCTCGGCACGCTCGCGCTCCTCGAACACCCGGAACAATTCGCGTTGTTGCGCGACACCGACGACCCCAAGCTCGTCGCCTCGGCCGTGGAGGAGCTGCTGCGCTACCTGAGCATCGTGCACGGCGGCCGGCGCCGGGCGGTCCTGGCGGACATCGAGATCGCCGGACAGGTGATCCGGGCCGGCGAGGGCGTCATCATGCCGAACGACATCGCCAACCGGGACCCGAAGGCCTTCCCCGACCCGGACCGGCTCGACCTCACCCGCGACGCCCGCCGCCACGTCGCCTTCGGCTTCGGCGTGCACCAGTGCCTGGGCCAGCCGCTGGCCCGCATGGAGCTCCAGGTCGTCTACAGCACCCTCTACCGCCGCATCCCCACCCTGCGGCCGGCCGCCGAGGTGGACAGCCTGCCGTTCAAGCACGACGGGTCGGTCTACGGCGTCTACGAACTGCCCGTCACCTGGTGAACCCCCCACAGAAACCGAGCAAGGAGAAGACCATGCGTGTGGAACTGGACGAGCCGAAGTGCGTCGCCTCGGGGCAGTGCGTGATGGCCGCGCCCGACGTTTTCGACCAGCGCGAGGAAGACGGCATCGCCTTCCTGCTGGAGGAGGAACCCCCGGCGGACTCCCTCGACGACGTGCGCGAGGCCGTGGCGATCTGTCCGGCCGCCGCCATCCGGCTGGTGGATCAGTGAGGCACATCGTCGTCGTCGGTGCCTCGGCCGCCGGGCTCGCGGCGGCCGAGACGCTGCGCCGCGAGGGCTACGACGGCACGCTCACCCTCGTCGGCGCCGAGGCGCAGGCCCCGTACGACCGGCCGCCGCTGTCCAAGCAGTTGCTGGCCGCGGAGTGGGACGCCGACCGGTTGGCGCTGCGCACCTCCGGCGACCTGGCCGCGCTCGGCCTCGACCTGCGGCTGGGCGTGGCGGCGACCGGACTCGAACTGGCCGACCGCACCGTCGAGTTGTCGGACGGCTGCGAAGTGCCGTACGACGGGCTGATCGTGGCCACCGGGGTCCGGCCGCGCCGGCTGCCCGGCGAGGGCGCGCATGTGCTGCGCACCCTCGACGACGCCCTGACGCTGCGGGAGCGGCTCACGCCGGGACAGCGGCTGGCCGTGGTGGGCGCCGGTTTCCTCGGGGCGGAGGCCGCCGCCGTGGCCTGGCGCCTCGGGGCGCGCGTGACGCTCCTCGAACCCGCCCCCGTTCCCCTGGCCCACGCCGTCGGCGCGGAGGTCGGACAGGTGCTCGCCCAGGCCCATGTGGACCGGGGCGTGGACCTGCGCTGCGGGGTCACCGTGACCGAGGTGACCGAGGACGGCGTCCGGCTCGCGGACGGCGAGGTGGTCGAAGCCGACGAGGTGCTGGTCGCGATCGGCTCGCTGCCGAACACCGAATGGCTCGACGGCAGCGGCCTGTCCGTGGGCGACGGCGTCGTGTGCGACGAGTTCTGCGAGGCCGCGCGGAACGTGTACGCGGCCGGTGACATCGCCCGCTGGTACAACCCGCTGTTCGGCACGGCGATGCGGATCGAACACCGCACCAACGCGGCCGAGCAGGGCATGGCCGCCGCCCGCAACCTGCTCAACCCCCAGGCGCGCAAGCCGTTCGCGCCGGTGCCCTACTTCTGGTCCGACCAGTACGACATGAAGATCCAGGCGTACGGCTTCCTGCGGGGCCACGACGAGGTCACCGTGGTGGACGGCGACCTCGCGGAGCGCCGGTTCGTCGCCGCGTACCGCACCGGCGAGCGGTTGAGCGGTGCCCTCGCCGTCGGGATGCCGCCCAAGGCCATCCGGCCGTGGCGGCAGGCGATCGCGGCGGGCGCGGCCTGGAGCGAGGCCGTGCGCACCGGGGCCCCGGCGACCGGGGTCTGAACCGAGGAGGTTGTCCATGGTGGGCCGGTCGATCGACACACGCCGTGATGTGGTCGTCGTCACCGGGGCGGGGGCATCGGAACGGCGGTCGCGAGCCGGCTCGGCAGCGGCCGTATGCTCTTCCCGGCTGATGCCTCACGCGGTCAACTCGGCCGGACCGTCGCCGCGTTGTGTGCCGAGGGATACGACGCGCGGGGCATGGTGATCGACGTGAGCGAGCGCGCGTCGGTGCAAAGCTCGCCGGGACCGCCGCGGGCGAAGGGCGGTTGGCGGCCGTCGTGCACACGGCGGGCGTCTGCGCCGCCATCGCCTCGGCGCGGACGAACTTCGAGGTGAACATGGTCGGCACGGCCCATGTGCTCGACTGTTTCGCTCCGTGGCCTCGCGGGGCGCATCCCTGGTATGCGCGCCCGCGGTAAATTACTTGAGTTACGCAACAAGATGGTAAACTGTTTCGTATGTCCACACAACCGCTGCCCGACGTTCCCGCGTCCCCGGAAGTCATCGAGATCGAACGGGCACTCACCCGCATCACCTACCTGAGCACCCGCGCCCGGCAGCACGACCGGCTGATGGCCCTGGCCGAAGTGCCGCTGGACCGTGCCGCCGTGGCGTTGCTGCGTCAGGTCGCCGACTCCGAGCCGTTGCGCCCGGGAGAGCTCGCCGCCCGGCTGGGCGTGGAGGCCTCGCACGTCACCCGCACGGTGCAGCAGCTCCAGAAATCCGGGTACGTCACGCGCGTCCCCGACCCCCACGACCGCCGCGCCCAGCGCATCCAGCTCACCGACACCGGCAAGCAGGCCATCGCCCGGATCCGGGACGCCGGCGCCCGTGGAATGCAGCTGGCCCTGGCGGAGTGGGAGCCGGAGGAACTGCGCCAGCTCGCGGGCCTCTTCCACCGCATGGTCGACGACTTCCTGTCCCACGCCGTCGACGACGAGGCCGAGCAGCAGCCCGCGGCACCGGCCAGTACCACCTGACCCTCACGGTCACCTCACCTCACCTCGCCGTCGCACGGCGGCGAGGTTCCCGGCGAGCCGGTGCCGCCTCCCCGTGCGGGTCGGACTCCCGCAGACCGCACAGCAGGAGCCGGCCCAGGACGGGCAGGGCCACGAGCGGCACCAGAGCGGTCCGCAGCGACGTGGCGTCGGCCAGGCCCAGAGGGCCGGCGTGGCGAGACCGCCGACGCTCACCGTCAGGCCCAAGGTCACACCGCTCGCCGTGCCCATGTGCCGGGGCAGGAAGTCCTGCCCGAGCGTGATGTGCGGCGAGAAGGGGACCTACAGACCGGCCGAGGTGAGCGCGACGAACAGATACACCGGCGGGCCGGGGACCAGCACCACTCCGGTGACGGCGAGCACGGTCAACGCGTACGACCACCGCACCCCCGGCGTAGAGCACGCGCAGCGCCACCGCTGCGGCTGGTCCTCCGCTAGCGCGTTCATCGACGTCTTCCACCGTGCCTTCGGGTACACGCGGACGGGGATACAGTCGGCCCGTGGACCTGCACCAGATCGAGTACTTCCTCGCGGTCGTCGACCACACGGGCATCAACGCGGCGGCCACCGCGCTCAATCTCGCTCAACCGACCATCTCGCAGGCCATCCAGGGACTCGAGCGCGAGCTCGGCGTCCCGTTGTTCCATCGCATCGGTCGCGGCATGGTGCTCACCTCCGCAGGCCACAGTCTGGTGGGGCCCGCGCGCCGCATCCTTCGTGATGTGGTCGCCGCGGAAGGCTCACTCGTCGACGCGACCGGAAGATCCCGAGGGCGGCTGGACGTGTACGCCATGCCCGCACTGTCGGCGGATCCGGTGGCCCGCCTGGTCGGCGCCTTCCGCAAGGAGTTCCCGGAAGTCCTCATCCGGATCGGAGACCTGCGCGACGAGGCGGTGGCGGCCTCCCTGATCAGGGAGGGACACTGCGAGATCGCGGTGTGTCATCTGCCGATGACGGATCGGGCCGGCCTGGACGTCTGCGAGCTCGGGATGCAGGAGTACTGGCTGGTCCTGCCGCCCGGCGCACAGGTGCCCGCGGACGACCCGTTGCCGCTGTCCGCACTGCCCGACATCCCGCAGGTGATCGTGCCCCGAGGCAGCTCGGCGGCCGGCGAGATCGAACACGCGGTCGCGGCGGCGGGGCGTACTCTCAGCCCGTCCGTCGTGGTGGAACACCGCGAGGCCCGGCTGCCCTTCGTCCTCGCCGGGGTAGGTGCCACGTTCCTCGAGCGGTCGATGGCCGAGGCGGCCGTGGCCCGGGGGGCCATCGCGCGGTCCGTCGAGCCGAGGATCAGTCGGGCGTACGGACTGGTCTACGACTCTGCCGCGCTGTCTCCGGCGGGCCGGGCGTTCGTGGAACTGGCCCGGGCGAGTGTGAGCGCTCCCGGCGCATGACCTCGGCGGCGTTCAAGAACGCCGTGGCGGCGGGGGAGAGCGGCCCGGGGCGGAACACGAGACCCATCGGACGCCGGATCTGGGGCACCATCGAGCGCACCACCACGTTGCGCAGCTCGCTCTCCGCGACCTGCCGGGGAAGGAACGTGGCGCCTCCTCCGTGCATGACCAGCTCCCAGATCGCCTGCCGGTGCGCGCATTCGACGGCCACGCGGCCGATGGCCGGGTCCACCGCCTCGTCGATCGCGGCTCGGCTGCCCGATCCCGAGGACTCGAGCACCAGAGGAATCTCCTTGAGCGCTTCGAGCGGAACGGGGTCGGGAAGCCCGGCGGCCAGGTCCGGCGGCAGGACGAGGGCGATCTCCTGGTCCCAGAGTTCGCGGGTCCGCAAGGTATCGCTCTTCACCGGGAAGTCCGTCAGCCCCAGTTCGGCCTTCCCCTGCCGGACCTGGCTCACGACACCGGATGAGCTGCCGGGATCGAGAACGGTGAGCAGGACGCCCGGGTGCAACCGGTGCAGCCTGCTGGTCAGTTCCGGCAGCGGATCGGCGGACAGCGTCGACCGGACCGCGATCTCGAGGCGTCCGGTGACCAAGTCCCGGACAGCGTGCACCTTGTTCCGCGCCCGCTCGACATCGGCCAGGATCTGCCGCGCCGGCCCGGAGAACGACCGTCCATCGGCCGTCAAGGTCAGCCGGCGGCCGGACCGGTCGAACAACTGGACGCCGAGCTGGCGCTCCAGGCTGCGGATCGCCTGAGACAGCGACGGCTGCGCGATGTAGAGCGCCTGCGCGGCCTTGGTGACGCTGCCGTGGTCGACGACCGCGACGAAGTAGGCGACGAGCCGCAGATCCATGCTGGAACGATACGTCACCTCCCTCCGCCCCCTGCCGGATCAGACGGCTCGGACCTGCGCTCATAGGTCTCGGCGATAGATCCGTACACGCACTGGTCTTTGTGCGCCCCCGCCCGCGAGTGGTGCAGTCAGGTGTACCGGTACACGGCCGCCAGGGGGCCGGAAGGAGCCGTGCTGTGAACTCGTACTGGCCGAAGTCAATGCCGACTTCGCTCGACTACCCCGAGCTGACGTTGGGAGAACTGTGCACCGCCGCAGCGGAGCTGTACGGCGACCGGGTGGCCGTCGTCGACGGCGAGGAGCGGCTCACCTTCGCCCAACTGCACGAGCGGGCCGCCGCGTTCGCCCATGGCGTGCGCGACGCCGGCGTCCGGGACGGTGACGTCGTCCTCCTGCACCTGTCCAACAGCGCGTGGTTCCCGGTCGCCTACTACGGCGCGCTGCTCGCCGGGGCGACCGTGTCGCCGGCCAACCCCTTGCAGCCGGCGCCGGCTCTGCGCACCCAACTCCTCGACACCGGCGCGGCCCTCGCCGTCAGCCATCCCGCCCACGTCGACACGCTGCTGGTGGCCGGTGCGGGATCGGCCCTGCGGACGGTCGTGGTCGTCCCGCCGAGTGCCTGTGCGCCGTCCGCCGAGCATCCTTTGGCCGACGACGGTGTGGTCACCCTCGCGGACTTCACCGCGGGCCGGGCCGTCGTCCCGCCGAAGTGCACCGCCGCCGCGGGCGGCGTGGCCCACATCGCCTACACGGGTGGCACCACCGGAGTCTCGAAGGGCGTCCGCGTCCTGCACCGCAACGTGGTCGCCAACGTCACGCAGATGACCGCCTGGCGCGCCGCCCACCTGGTCACCACCGCCGAGGACGGCGATCTCCGGCTGCGCCCGATCGCCGGTCTGCACGACGCGGCATTGCGGCCCGGAAACGCGGTCACGGTGGTCGTGTCACCGCTGTTCCACGCGCATGCGCTCATCAACATGACCTTCCTGCTGCTGTGCGGGACCACCCTCGTGCTCACCGGACGCTTCTCGCCCGAGCGCCTGCTCGAAGCCATCGAGCGCCACCGCGCCACGTACGTCACCGGCAGCCCGGCCATGTGGCACGCACTGCTGGACAGCTCCGAGCTGAGCGACCGTGACCTGTCCTCGGTCCGGGGGATCTCCTCGGGAGCGGCCCCGATCGACCCGGCCACCCTCCAAGCCCTCGAAACGGCCTTCCCGGCCGCGGTGGTCAGCGAAGGATACGGACTCACCGAGGGGACGTGCCTGGTCACCGCCGGACCGCTGCTGCCCAGCGCCCGGCGCGAACCCGGCAGCGTCGGCCTGCCGGTCGTCGACACCACGGTGGAGGCCCGGCCCGTCATCGGCGGCCGGGCCGCGCTCGGACCGAACGAGGTCGGTGAGCTGTGGGTGCGAGGCCCGCAGGTCACGGCGGGTTACCTGAACCAACCGGAAGCCACCGCCGAGCAGTTCGTCGACGGCTGGCTGCGCACGGGAGACCTCGGCTACGTCGACGAGGGCGGCTTCGTCTTCATCTCCGGCCGCGCGAAGGAGATGCTGATCTACAAGGGCTACAACGTGTATCCGCGCGAACTCGAGGACGTCCTGCACAGCCACCCGGACGTGGGGGCGGCGGCCGTCGTCGGCCGGTCCGTCGCCCGCGTCGGGCAGGAGCCGGTCGCCTTCGTCGTGCCGCGGCCCGGCGCGGCCGTCGACCCCGACGACGTCATGGCGTACGTCGCCGAACGGGTCCTTCCGTACAAGAAGGTCCGTGCCGTCCACGTCGTCGGCACGCTGCCCACCACGGCTGCCGGAAAGATCCTCAAGGCCGAACTGCGCGCACGGATCGAACAGGACGGCCGGCCGGCCGCAGACCTTTCGTGAGAACGGAGACAACCATGGAAGCCGCGGATTTCGAGGCCGTACTGAACGCGATCAGGACCTTCGTGCGCAAGGAGGTCGTGCCGGCCGAGGACGTGATCGAGAAGACCGACGAGATACCTGAGGCCCTCCGGGCGCAGGCGGCGCAGATGGGGCTCTTCGGCTACGCGCTGCCCGAGGAGTACGGCGGACTCGGCTTCTCGATGACCGAGGACGTCCAACTGGCCATGGAGGTCGGCTACACCGCACCGGCCTTCCGCTCCATGTTCGGGACCAACAACGGCATCGCCGGCCAGGTGCTGGTGAACTTCGGCACCGACGAGCAGAAGCAGCGGTACCTGCCGGGGCTGGCCGCCGGCGACACGATCGCCTCGTTCGCCCTGACCGAGGCCGAGGCCGGCTCGGACCCGAGCGGCCTGCGCACCCGCGCGGTTCGGGTCGACGGCGGGTATCTGCTCAACGGCCAGAAGCGGTTCATCACCAACGCGACCCGCGCCGACCTGTTCATGGTCTTCGCCCGGACGAACGCCGACACCGAGGGCACCAAGGGCATCTCCGTCTTCGCGGTCGAGTCCGGCAGCGAGGGACTCACCGTCGGCCCCAAGGACGAGAAGATGGGACAGCGCGGCGCGCACACCGCGGAGGTGTTCCTCGACGACGTCCTCGTACCCGAATCCGCGCTGATCGGCGCAGTGGAAGGCGAGGGCTTCTCGGCCGCCATGCGCTCGCTGGCACGTGGCCGGCTGCACATCGCGGCCGTCTGCGTCGGGCTGGCCCAGCGGCTCGTCGAAGAGAGCGTCAACCATGCCGCGGTCAGCCGGCAGGGCGGTCGCCCCGTCGCCGAGTTCCAGCAGGTGCAGGCGATGCTCGCGGACTCGCAGAGCGAACTCCTCGCCGGCCGCGGGATGGTGCTGGAAGCGGCGAAGGCGTACGACGACGGCAGCGACCGCCGCATGGCGCCGTCGTGCGCGAAGCTCTTCTGCTCCGAAATGGTCGACCGGGTGGCCGACCGCGCCGTCCAGATCCACGGCGGCCTCGGATACATGCGGACGGTCGCGGTCGAGCGGTTCTACCGGGACGCCCGCCTCTTCCGCCTGTACGAGGGCACCAGCGAGGTGCAGAAGGTCATCATCGCCAAGCAGATGCTCAAGGGGGCGGGCCGATGACGGACCACGCCGTACTCGTCGCTCAGGACGGCCCCGTCCGGACGCTCACCCTGAACCGGCCGGGCCGCCGCAACGCCCTGGACCTCGACGACCGGCGGGCGCTGCGGGCCGCACTGTCGGAGGCGGAGAACGACCACACCTGCCGGGCCGTGGTGCTCACCGGAGCCCACGGTGTGTTCTGCGCGGGCGGCGACATCCGGTCGATGTCACAGGACCCCGAGGTCGCACGGGCGCGGCTGGCGGTGATCAACGACATCGCGCGCGCTCTGGTCCACTGCCCGAAACCGGTGATCGCCGCCGTCGAAGGCGGTGCGTTCGGGCTCGGACTGTCGCTCGCCGCCGCGAGCGACTACGTGGTCGCTGCCGAGGACGCCAGGTTCGTGGCCTCGTTCGCCAAGATCGGACTGACCGCCGACACCGGTCTGTCCTGGAGCCTGTCCCAGCGGGTCGGACCTGGCCGCGCCAAGGAACTCATCCTTTTCGCGGACGAGCTGACCGCCGATCAGGCCCACCGGATGGGTCTGGTGAGCGAGGTCGTGCCGGGCGAGGAGGTCATGGGCCGGGCCATGGAGCGGGCCGGACAGCTCGCCGCGGCGTCGCCCGCCATGGTGGCGGGGACCAAGCGGATCTTCGCCCAGGAACGACAGGACCTCGAGTCGATCCTCGCCGCCGAGGCCGAGGTACAGGCCGAGCTGCTGGCCGGCGACGACTTCGCCGAACGACGTGCCGCGTTCCTGGATCGTCGTACGCCGACCTTCACCGGCTGAACCGCATTCCTCAGGAGAACTCATGTTGCAGCAGGGCACGTTCGACGGCCGGGTAGCCGTCGTCACGGGCGGCGGATCGGGCATCGGGGAGGCGATCGGCCGGGAACTCGCCCGTCTCGGCGCGAGCATCGCCGTTCTGGGCCGCACCAGGGACAAGCTGGACGCCGTCTGCGCGGACATCAACGCCGCGGGCGGCACGGCCAAGGGCTACGAGGTGGACATCCGCGACCGGTCCCGCGTCGAGGCGGTGATCGACTCGGTGACGACCGACTTCGGCCACGTCGACCACCTCGTCAACAACGCCGCGGGCAACTTCCGGGTGGCGCCGGAGCGGATGTCGCCCAACGCCTGGAACGCGGTCGTCGACATCGTCCTGGACGGTACCTGGCACTGCACGCAGACCGTGGGCAGGCACATGATCGAACGCGGCAGCGGCGGGTCGATCCTCAACATCGGCTCGACGATGTCGAAGCAGGGCGGCCCGGACACGGTCCACTCCGCGAGCGCCAAGGCCGGTGTGCGCGCGATGACCAAGTCCCTCGGGGTGGCCTGGGGGCCGTACGGCGTCCGGGTCAACGTCCTCATTCCCGGGATGACCGAAGGGACCGCCGGCGTCGAGGTTCTCCACCGGACGCAGGAGGACTTCGACCAGGCGGTGGGCTCCGTCCCCCTGGGCCGGCTCGCCACCCGGGAGGAGATCGCCCAGGTGGCGAGCTTCCTCCTGAGCGACTACGCGAGCTATATGACGGGGACGGAACTCGTGCTCGACGGCGGCCGCTCGCTCGGAAGGCTGTGACACGCCATGCACAGGCTCCGTGCGGAGGACGCCCGGCGGTCCCGGCCACTGCGGGGCATGCGGATCATCGAGATCTCGAGTTATGTGGCGGCCCCGCTGAGCGGGCTGACCCTGGCCCAGCTGGGCGCCGACGTGATCCGGATCGAACCGCTCGACGGCGCCGCCGACCGCACTCGATGGCCGCTGGCCGACAGCGGGACGAGCCTGTACTGGTCGGGGCTCAACAAGGGCAAGCGCGCCATCGAGGTGGACCTGTCCGACGAGCGGGGACGCCGGCTCGTCGGCGACCTGATCGTCAGCGGCGGACGCCGCGGCGGAATGGTGATCAGTAATTCCGAGCGGCACCCGGACCTGACGTTCGAGGCGTTGCGTGCGCGCCGCCCCGACCTGATCCACGTGCTGCTCACCGGTCGCCGGGACGGCTCGACCGCGGTGGACTACACCGTTCAGGCGGCCACCGGATTCCCCCAGCTGACCGGCCCGGAGAACTCGGCGCAGCCCGTGAACCACCTGATGCCCGCGTGGGACGTCGCGGCCGGGCTCTACCTGGCGGTCGGGCTGCTGGCCGCGGAACGGCACCGGCTGCTGACGGGGGAGGGGCAGCAGGTGCGGGTCGCGCTCGAGGACGTCGCCCTGGCGACCGCCGGAAACCTCGGCTACCTCGCCGAGGCGCAACTGAGCGGCACACCGCGGGAACGTGGCGGCAACTACGTCTACGGCAGCTTCGGCCGTGACTTCACGACCGCCGACGGTGGGCGGCTGATGGTCGTGGCGCTCACTCCGGGGCACTGGCAAAGCCTCCTCGCCGCGACCGGTCTCACCGAGGTGGTGTCCGCGCTGGCGTCCGCGCTCGGGGTGGACTTCGCCGAGGAGGAGCAACGCTTCCGGCACCGGAAGGTACTCGGTGAGCTGCTCGCGGGCTGGTTCGAGACCCGTACCCTCGCCGAGGCGGAGTCCGCGCTGCGTGCGACCAGGATCCTGTGGTCGACGTACCGGAGCTTCACCGATCTCGCTGCCGACGGTGCGCGTCTGCTGCGGGAGAGCCCGCTGATGGCGCAGGTCCGGCAGCCGGGAGTCGGCAGCCACTGGGCGCCCGGATCGCCCGTGGTGATGGACGGGGAGCAGTCGCCGCCCGGCGTGTCGCCGCTGGTGGGCCAGCACACCGACGAGGTTCTGCGCGCCGAACTCGGGCTGGGCGAGAGCGACCTCGCGATGCTGAGCGAGACCGGCGTCATCCGGACGCACGACAACGAGCGGTCCGTGGCGTGACTCCCGTCATCGAGCAGGTCCGGGACGCGCGGACACTGCTGTTCGTGCCAGGGAACCGCCCGGAGCGATTCGCCAAGGCACACGAGTCGGCACCCGGGCTCGTCGTCCTCGATCTCGAGGACGCGGTGCCCGCCGCACAGAAGGCCGCTGCCCGGGCACACGCGGTCGAGTGGCTGGCCGCCGCGGACATCGCCCCGCCGGTCGACGGTGTCACGGGCGCCGTGCACGACACCGAGTCGGTGCGCGGCGACGTCCGGTACGCCCGCCGGCTCGGCTTCACCGGAAAGCTGTGCATCCACCCCCGCCAGGTCCCGGTGGCCGAGGAAGCGCTGCGCCCCACCGACGAGGAGGTGCGGTGGGCGCGGTCGGTGGTCGAAGCCGCCGAAACGCATGGCGTCGCCGTCCACGAGGGACGGATGGTGGACAAGCCCGTGGCGGACCGGGCCCAGCGGATTCTGCGAACAGCCGGCCGCACACAGCGCGCAGCGGTGGACAGGGACAGCGGAGGACAGCGATGACTGCACTGACCGATGACGAGCGGGACATCGTCGCGCTGGTCGGCGAATTCGTCGACCAGCGGGTGCGGCCCCGGGTGCGGGAGTACGAGTCGGTGGACAAGTACCCCGCCGAGTTCATCGAGGAGATGAAGAAGCTGGGGTTCTTCGGCCTGCTGGTGCCCGCGCAGTACGGCGGTGCGGACGTCAGCACGGCCTGCTTCGCCCGGGTGACCGAGGAACTGGCTCGTGGCTGGATGAGCCTCGCCGGCGCGATCGGCGGCCATTCGGTGATCACCTACCTGATCAAGACCTTCGGCACCCCGGAGCAGCGCAGCACCTACCTGCCGTCGATGGCGGACGGCACGATCCGGGCGACGATGGCGCTCACCGAGCCGGGCGGCGGCAGCGACCTCCAGGCGATGCGCACCTACGCGGTCACCGAAGGCGACGACCTGACGATCACGGGATCCAAGACCTGGATCTCCAACGCACGCCACTCGGGCCTGATCGGCCTGTTGTGTGTGACCGACCGGAACGCGGCCCCCGCGCACCAGGGCATGAGCGTGATCCTCGTCGAGCCCGGTGACGGCCTGCTCATCTCGAAGAACCTGCCCAAGCTCGGATATCGCGGGGTCGAGGCGTGCGAGCTGGTCTTCGACGGGATGAGAGTCCCCGCGTCCGCCGTCCTCGGTGGCGAGCCGAACCAGGGGTGGGCGCACATGATGCGCGGACTCGAGGTCGGCAGGATCCAGGTGGCCGCCCGTGCGGTCGGCGTGGCACAGGCCGCGCTCGACGACGCGGTCAAGTACGCGCAGGAGCGGGAGTCGTTCGGCAAGCCGATCTGGAAGCACCAGTCGGTGGGCAACCTGCTGGCCGACATGGCGACCAAGGTCCGGGCGGCGCGGCTGATGACGGTCGACGCGGCGCAGCGGCTCGACGAGGGAAGCCGCGCGGACATGGAGGCCGGCATGGCCAAGCTGTTCGCCTCCGAGGCCGCGATGGAGGTGGCGCTGGACGCGATGCGCGTGCACGGCGGATACGGCTTCTCCAAGGAGTTCGACGTCGAGCGGTACTTCCGCGACGCCCCCCTGATGATCCTCGGCGAGGGCACCAACGAAATCCAGCGCAACGTGATCGCGGCGCAGTTGATCGCACGGGACAAGAACCACCGGACGAATGAGGGAAGTTGATCACTCATGGCGCTGATAGCCGACAAGACCGCGGTCATCACCGGCGGTGCACATGGCATCGGTCGCGCGATCGCGGAGCTGTTCGTCAAGGAAGGTGCGCGGGTCGTCCTCGGTGACCTGAACCTGGCTGCCGCCGAGGTGGCGGCCAAGGAACTCGGCGGCCCTGGGGTGGCCCGAGCGGTGCGGTGCGACATCACGAGCTCGTCCGAGGTGGACGCGCTGCTCCAGGTGGCGCTGGAGGCGTTCGGTTCGCTGGACATCATGGTCAACAACGCCGGGATCACCCGTGACGCGACGATGCGGACGATGACCGAGGAGCAGTTCGACCAGGTCATCGACGTACACCTCAAGGGCACCTGGAACGGCACGCGCAAGGCTGCCGCGATCATGCGCGAGCAGAAGAGCGGCGCGATCGTGAACATCTCCTCCCTGTCCGGGAAGGTCGGCATGGTCGGCCAGACCAACTACTCCGCCGCCAAGGCCGGCATCGTCGGCCTCTCCAAGGCCGCCGCCAAGGAACTGGCGCACCACGGAGTGCGGGTCAACGCCATCCAGCCCGGCCTGATCCGCAGCGCGATGACGGAGGCGATGCCGCAGAAGGCGTGGGACCAGAAGATGGCCGAGATCCCCATGCGGCGCGCCGGCGAGGTGCGCGAGGTGGCCTCCGTCGCGCTGTTCCTGGCCTCCGACCTGTCCTCCTACATGACCGGAACGGTGCTGGAAGTGACCGGCGGAAGGTTCATGTAGATCGATGAGCCAAGAATCCATGAGCCGGGAGTCCATGAGCCAAGAATCCATGAGCTGGGAACCGCACACTGTCACCACCACAGAGACGGTCGACCCCCACCCCGTGGCGACGCTGTCCGCTCTGTTCGACGACGGCACGCCCGCGATCGGTCCGGGAGACCCCCTGCCACCGCTCTGGCACTGGGTGGCACTCCCACGCTGGCCGGTCTCGTCCGCGCTCGGCGTCGACGGTCATCCGGCACGCGGCTCGTTCCTGCCTCCGGTGGAGCTGCCGAGACGGATGTTCGCAGGGGGCGACGTCGCCTTCCACGCCCCGCTCACGGTGGGGAGCACGGTCCGCCGGGAGGCGTCCGTGGAATCGGTCACCGAGAAGTCCGGACGCTCGGGCCGGCTGGTCGTCGTGGTCGTGGCGACCAGGCTGTACGACGAGGACGACCGGCTCGCGATCGAGGAGAGACAGGACATCGTCTACCGGGACTCCTCAGCCGTCACGTCCGCCGAGATCCCGGCCAAGCCGGCGGCCGGCCTGGCCCCCGCAGGTGCTCCCTTCGCCCGAGCCGGGGAGTGGGCCTGGCATTTCGCCACCGACCCGACTCTGTTGATGCGGTTCAGCGCGGCGACGTCGAACCCTCACCGGATCCACTACGACTGGCCGTACGCCACCCGGAGCGAGGGATATCCCGGCCTGGTGGTGCACGGGCCCTTGATGGCGCTCGCCCTCGCCGAGGTTCTCCCGCTGGAAGGGCATCGGGCGAGGGTCGTACGCATACGGCACCGAAGCCGGAAACCGCTGTTCTGCGGCCAGTCCGCTCAGCTCCGACGGACCCAGGACACCGAGAACCCCGAGGACGCCGCGGATGCGATCACCCTGGGTCTCTTCGGACCGCATTCCGGCGCAGCCGAGCCCGCACCCCACACACCCCACAGCACCTTGACGATCGACTTCGATCCCCGCGAGGAAGGCACCCCCGGCCATGCGTGAAGCGGTCATCTGCGAGCCCGTCCGTACGCCGATAGGCCGCTACGGCGGGATGTTCAAGAGCCTGACGGCAGTCGACCTCGGGGTGACCGCCCTCAAGGGACTCATCGAGCGCACCGGCATCGCGCCCGAGGCGATCGAGGACGTCGTCCTCGGCCACTGCAACGCGAACAGCGAGGCGCCGGCGATCGGCCGGGTCGTCGCGCTCGACGCCGGCCTTCCCGTCACCGTCCCCGGTCTGCACATCGACCGCCGGTGCGGCTCCGGTCTGCAAGCCGTCGTCCACGCCGCGATGCAGGTGCAGACCGGCGTCCAGGAGGTCGTCGTCGCGGGCGGCACCGAGAGCATGAGCAACGCCGCGTTCTACTCGGTCGACATGCGGTGGGGCGCGAAGAACGGCATCACGATGCACGACGGTCTCGTGCGCGCCCGGGCAACGGCAGGCGGGAGAAACCATCCTGTGCCCGGCGGCATGCTGGAGACAGCCGAGAACCTCCGCCGTGAGTACGCGATCACCCGCGAGGAACAGGACGAACTCGCTCTCGCGTCCCACCGGCGGGCGGTCAAGGCGCAGTCCGACGGGATCCTGGCCGAAGAGATCGTTCCGACCACGGTCAGGACCAGAAGCGGTGACGTCGTGATCGACACCGATGAACATCCGCGCGCCGACACCTCGTTGGAGTCGCTGGGCGGGCTCAAGCCGCTCCTGCTCGATTCCGACCCGGACGCCACGGTCACGGCGGGCAACGCCAGCGGCCAGAACGACGCGGCCGCCATGTGCATCGTCACCACACCCGAGCGCGCCGAACAGCTCGGACTGCGGCCACTGGTCCGCCTCGTCTCGTGGGGTGTCGCGGGGGTCGCTCCGAAGACGATGGGGATCGGCCCGGTCCCCGCCACGGAGGCCGCCCTGAACCGCGCCGGCCTCTGCCTGAACGACATGGACCTGATCGAGCTGAACGAGGCGTTCGCGGTTCAGACGCTCGCGGTCATGCGGGAGTGGAAGTTCGGTGACGAGGACCTGGAGCGCACGAACGTCCATGGCTCCGGTATCTCACTGGGGCATCCGGTCGGGGCGACCGGTGTGCGGATGCTCGCGACGTTGTCCCGGGAGCTGCGTCGCCGGGACGCCCGGTACGGCCTGGAGACCATGTGCATCGGCGGCGGCCAGGGGCTGGCCGCGGTCTTCGAGCGGGTGACGGCATGACCGTGTCGGTCTTCGTCCCTCAAGTCGAAAGGACAATGACGTGACTTCGACAAGCCTCAAAGCCTCTCGTAAGTCCTCAGTCGGAGGACAGAACGAGTCGCGGGTGCAGGCATGGAGCCTGACCGCCATTGTGGTCGTCCTCTACATCGTGAACTGGAGCGACAAGGCGATCCTCGGGCTGGTGGCCCAGCCACTGGCCAAGGAGTTCGGTCTGACGTCTTCTCAAATCGGGTTGGTGGGCAGCGGTTTCTTCCTGACGTTCACCATCGGTGGCTTCTTCGCCGGTCCGCTCAACAAGTTCATGACCGTTCGCTGGATCCTGCCCCTGCTTTCCCTGGTGTGGGCGGCGACCATGCTGCCGATCCTCGCGGTGGCGAGCTTCGCGGTCCTGCTGGTGAGCAGGCTCGTGCTGGGCTTCGCCGAAGGGCCGGTGTCGGCGCTGGCGTACACCGCCGTCTACTCGTGGCACCCGCCTCACAAGCGTGGCCTTCCCGGCGCCTGGATCACCGCCGGTTCGTCCATCGCCAAGATCGCCGTAGCGCCGCTTCTCGCGCTCGTCATCGCCGCCTGGGGCTGGCGGCCCGCCTTCGTCGTCCTGGCGGTGACCGGCGTGGCCTGGTGCGGTCTGTGGCTGGCCACGTGGAAGGAAGGCCCGTACGCGAAGGGCTCGCAGTCGAGCGCCCCGGTCACGGACGCGGAGCAGCCGACGGTGCCCTGGGGCAAGATCTTCCGGACTCCGACGTTCCTGGGCGGCGCGACGGCGATGTTCGCCATGTACGCACTGGTGACCGTCGTCCTCACCTGGCTGCCGTCCTATTTCGAGGTCGGGCTCGGCTACAGCCAGGTGCAGGCGGGCACCATGTTCGCCCTGCCCAGCATCGTCTCCCTGGTCTCGTTGATGGTGTCGTCCTACATCAGCGACAAGCTGCTCGCCCGGGGAACCAGCTCCCGGGCCGCGCGGGGTGTCCTGCCCGGTGTCGGCCTGCTGGTCTGCGGGCTGGCCATGGTGATGCTGCCGTTGATCGGCGTCCCGGTCCTCGTGGTCGTGGTGGTGTCCCTGGGCTACGGGATCGGGTCCATGATCTTCCCCCTCCTGAACGCGGCCGTCTCGGAGATCTGCCCGCCGGGACAACTGGCGGGCACGCTCGGCGTGTTCCTCGCGCTGATGTCACTGGGCGGTCTGGTCGCGCCGTACCTGACCGGGGTGATCGTGGACGCGTCGAGTTCGCCCGCCGAGGGCTACGCGACCGCGTTCCAGGTGTTCGGCATCGTCGCGGCCGTAACGGCGTTGATCGCACTGCTCACGGTGAATCCCGAACGCGATGCGCGCCGGCTGCTCGGCGCGGCGGTCAAGGCATAGGCAGCGCCGAACACTTCGATAATCACCTGGTCTTTGTCCGGCTGAGCCCGCGCGTGGTTGATTCAAGACGGACGTATTCGAGACGGACGTATTCGAGACGCATGTATTCGAGACGGACGTGTTGAATACGGACGCATTTCCTGAGTCAGGAGGCCAAGCAATGAACGATGCCGTCATAGTCGACGCGGTGCGCACCCCGGTCGGCAAGCGCAATGGTGCACTCGCCGGCATTCACCCTGCCGATTTGTCGGCGCACGTCCTGACGTCGCTGGCGGAACGCACCGGGATCCGGCCGGACGAGATCGACGACGTGGTGTGGGGCTGTGTGAGCCAGGTCGGAGACCAGGCAGTCAACGTCGGACGGACGGCCGTGCTGGCGGCGGGCTGGCCGCAGAGCGTGCCCGCGACCACGGTGAACCGTGCGTGCGGGTCCAGCCAGCAGTCGGTCCACTTCGCCGCCGCGGGCGTGATCGCGGGCCAGTACGACTTCGCGGTCGCGGGCGGTGTGGAGTCCATGAGCAGGGTGCCGATGGGCCGCGCAGGACAAGGTGGCCGGCCCAACCCGCCCACCGTGCTGGAGCGTTACGGCGTCGAGGGGTTCAGTCAGGGCACCGGCGCCGAGCTGATCGCCGAGAAATGGCGCCTTTCCCGCACTCAGCTCGACGAATTCTCACTGCGTTCGCACGAGTTGGCCGCCGCCGCGATCGACGCCGGTGTCCTGGACGCCCAGCTCGCGCCCGCCGGCGGGCTGCGTGCCGACGAAGGGGTGCGACGCGGAGGGTCCCTGGAGACCTTGGCCGGGCTCAAGACGGTGTTCCGCCAGGACGGTGTCATCCACGCGGGCAACTCGTCCCAGATCTCCGACGGCGCCGGCGCGCTGCTGATCACTTCGAGCGAGCAGGCGAGGAATCGCGGACTCGTCCCCCTCGCGCGGGTGCACACCGCGGTGCTCGCGGGCGACGACCCCGTCATGATGCTCACCGCGCCGATCGAGGCCACCGCCAAGGCATTGCGCACATCCGGCCTCGGTATCGACGACATCGGCGCGTTCGAGGTGAACGAGGCGTTCGCGCCGGTTCCCCTGGCCTGGCTCGCCGAAACGGGCGCGAAGCCGCAGCGGCTCAACCCGCTCGGAGGCGCCATCGCGGTCGGGCATCCGCTGGGCGGCTCGGGCGCGATCCTCATGACGCGGCTGGTGCATCACATGCGGGACAACAAAATCCGCTACGGGCTGCAGACGATGTGCGAGGCGGGCGGGATGGCGAACGCCACCATTCTCGAACTGCTCTGAGAGCACACCTTCGCGCGAATGGGAGACGAGGTACGAGGTGCACGGCACCAGCTACACCGAGGAGCACGAGAACTTCCGGGCGGTGGCCCGCGAGTTCCTGGCCAAGAAGGTCGTTCCGCACTTCCCCCAATGGGAGGAGGCCGGGCTGGTCCCGCGTGAATTCTTCCTGGAACTGGGCGAGTTGGGCGTGCCCGGCCTACAGATTCCGGAGGAGTACGGCGGGGGAGGCGCGCGGAGTTTTCTGTTCAACGCGGTCTGGCTGGAGGAGACCGCCCGTGCCCATGTGCACTTCGGCGGGCTGAGCGTGCACACCAATGTGGTGCTGCCCTATTTCATGTCCTGTGCGAACAGCGAGCAGAAGCGGCGCTGGCTGCCGGGCATGGCGAGCGGAGCGCTGTTGAGCGCCATCGCCATGACCGAGCCGGGCACCGGATCGGACCTCGCCGGGATGGCCACCACCGCACGGCGCCGCGGTGACCACTACGTCCTCAACGGTGCCAAGACCTTCATCACCGGTGGCGTCAACGCCGATCTGGTGATCGTGGTCGCCCGCACCGCGCACACCGACGACCGCAGGGACGGGCTGTCGCTGCTGGTCGTCGAGCGCGACATGCCGGGCTTCACACGCGGCCGGACGCTGGACAAGATCGGCCTGAAGGTCCAGGACACCGCGGAGTTGTTCTTCGACGACGTCGAGGTGCCGGTGGCGAACCTGCTCGGTGAGGAAGGCAAGGCGTTCCGCTACCTGGCCGGGAACCTGCCGCAGGAGCGGTTGCACATCTCGGTCACGGCCGTCGCCGCCGCCGAGGCGGCCATCGCGACCACCGTGGACCACGTCAAGGAGCGGCAGGTCTTCGGCAAGCCGGTGGCGGCCTTCCAGAACACCAAGTTCGAACTCGCCGCCTGCGTGGCGGAGACAGAGGCGGGCCGGGCGATGCTGGATCGCGCCCTGCTCGCCCACGACGCCGGGGAACTGTCCGGAGCGGACGCGGCCAAGCTCAAGATCTTCTGCACCGAACTTCAGGGCCGAGTGGTCGACCGCTGCCTGCAACTGTTCGGCGGCTACGGCTACATGCGCGAGTACCCCATCGCGCGGCTGTACGCGGACGCCCGCGTGACCCGGATCTACGGCGGCACCACCGAGGTGCTCAAGACCATCATCGCCAAGTCCCTCGGCCTGTGAACAGGCGGGAAAGGTAGCGGATATGCGTTTGGAAGGACTCTCGACCGCCATCACCGGCGGCGGGTCGGGGCTGGGCCTGGCCACCGCGCGGCGCCTGGTCGAGGCCGGCGGACTGGTCACGCTGATCGACCTGCCCGGCTCCGAGGGCAAGCAGGCGGCCCACGAACTCGGAGAAGCGGCGCGGTTCGTCCCGGCCGACGTCACCGACGCCGAGCAGTTCGGCGCGGCGCTGGACGCCGCCGACGAACGGAGCGGGCTGCGCGCGCTCGTGCACTGCGCGGGCGCGGGACGCAGGATGCGGCTGCTCGACAAGGAGGGAAATCCCGGATCACTGGAGGACTTCGAGTTCGTCATCCGGCTCAACCTCATCGGCTCCTTCAACGCACTGCGCCTCGGTGCCGCCAGGATCGCCCGGCAGGGCGAGACCGACGGCGAGCGCGGTGCGATCGTGATGACGGCCTCGGTCGCCGCGTACGAAGGCCAGATCGGCCAGATCAACTACACCGCGGCCAAGGCCGGCATCGTCGGAATGACCCTGACCGCGGCCCGCGACCTGGCGAGCCGTGCGATCCGCGTCTGCACGATCGCGCCCGGGATCATCGACACCCCGCTGCTCGGCAGGCTGCGCGAGGACGTCCGGGAGTCGCTGGCGGCGTCGGTACCCAACCCCCACCGCCTCGGCCGCCCCGACGAGTTCGGGCTGCTGACCTGCCAGATCCTGGAGAACCCCTACCTCAACGGGGAGACGATCCGCCTGGACGGCGCCATCCGTATGGCACCGCGGTGACCCGCGGGAGCGCGGGGTGCGCTCGATCCCCACACTCGCCCCACACTCGACGAGGAGGCAGGTACCGGTGGAAGTGACCGGAGTCCGGCAACAGCGAGCCTGGCAGCAGGGTGTCCTGCCGCCCGTCGAGGAGGTGCGGCCCGGCCTCTGGTCGATCCCGGTGCCCTTCCCGCGCAACCCCCTTCAGTACGTGCTGGTGTACGCGTTCGCACTGGAGGACGGGGTCGCGATCGTCGACGCGGGGTGGGACTGCGACGAGGCGTGGGAGGGGCTGGTGTCCGGGCTGGCGACAGCCGGCTACCGAGTCTCCGACGTACGGACGGTCCTGGTCACTCACCTGCACCCCGACCACTTCGGCCTCGTCGGCAGGGTCCGGGCCGCTTCCGCCGCACGCGTCGCCATGCACCCCACCGACGCCCGGCTGCTCCAGCACCGCAGCAGCGCCGACGAGCAGGACCACGCGCACACCTCACGGGATCAGTTGCGCCGGACCGGCTGCCCCAGCGCCCTCTACGCCGGGCAGCACTCGGTTCCGCTGGTCCGCTTCGACGAGAGCGACGGAGCCGACGACGTCGTGTGCGACGGCGACCGGGTCGAGCTGCCGGGATGGAACCTGCACGCGGTGTGGACGCCGGGCCACACCCCCGGCCACCTGTGTTTCGTCGAGCGCGACCTGGGCCTGCTGCTCAGCGGCGACCACGTGCTGCCTCGGGTCACCCCGACGATTTTGCTCTCGCCCGGTCTCCTGCCGGATCCGCTGGGCAGCTACACCGCGTCCCTGCGCAAGATCGCCGATCTCGACGTCGACGAGGTCCTGCCCGCCCACGAGTGGCGGTTTCGCGGGCTGCGCGAGCGGGTGCACACGATGCTGCGGCATCACGACGACCGGCTCGCGGAGATCGAGCACGCGGTCGGGGCCGCCCCCGGGATCACGGCGTGGCAGGTGACCGAGCGGCTGACCTGGTCCCGGCCCTTTAAGCGGATGCCGCAGCCCTCGCAGCGGCTGGCGCTGCGCGAGATCCTCGCCCATCTGGTCGTCCTCGCCGAGCACGGGCGCCTGCGGGAGACCGGTGATCCGGAGACCGGTGATCCGGTGGCCCGCTGGTACCCCGGCCCGGCGTCCGACGGCCCCCTTCTGGTTCAGCGGACGACAGTCAAGGAGTTCCCGAGGTGAGCACAGTCCTGACCGAATGCGACAACGGTGTCGCGGTCATCACCATCAACCGCCCGGCCGCGCGCAACGCGGTCGATCTCCAGGTGGCGAAGGAACTCGCCGCCGCGATGGACGAGTTCGAATCCCGCCCCGATCTCGTCGTGGGAATCCTCACCGGCGCGGGCGGCACCTTCTGCGCGGGCATGGACCTCAAGGCCTTCGCCCGCGGCGAACGCCCCTCCCTGCCGGGCCGCGGCTTCGCCGGCGTGACCGAGCGGCCCCCGAGTAAACCGCTGATCGCCGCCGTCGAAGGCTGGGCGCTCGCCGGCGGCTGCGAGCTCGCCCTCGCCGCCGACCTGGTCGTCGCCGCCACGGACGCGAAGTTCGGTCTGCCGGAGGTGCGGCGGGGCCTGGTCGCGGCGGGCGGCGGGCTGTTGCGGTTGCCCAGGGCGCTGCCGTACCAGCTGGCCATGCAGGTCGTGCTCACCGGCGAACCGCTCACCGCGGCGGTCGCCCACACGCACGGGCTGGTCAACGTCCTCACCGAGCCGGGCGACGCCCTGGCGGGAGCCAGGAAGCTGGCCGCCCGGATAGCGGCGAACGGCCCGCTCGCGGTCCGCGTCTCGAAGCAGATCGTCACGGCGGCGGTGGGCTACGGCGGCGCCGACGCGTTCGCGGCACAGAAGGAAGCGGTGGAACTGGTCATGGCCTCCGCCGACGCGAAGGAAGGGGCCCGGGCCTTCGCGGAGAAGCGGGCGCCGGTCTGGAAGGGACAGTGATGACGGTGCTTCCCCACTCCTTCGCGGGAATGACGATCAGCGACCAGCTCGCTCGGCACGCGCGCATGACTCCGGGTGCCGTGGCGTTCACGTTCGACGGGACCCATCGCTCCTACGGCCAGCTCGACGACCGCGTCAGCAGGCTCGCGAACGCCATGGCCGAGCGTGGCGTCGGGACGGGCGACCGGGTCGCGGTGCTGGCCTACAACGGCCTGGAGATCGTGGAGACATACCTGGCGTGCGCCAGAGCGGGCGCGATCTGCGTCCCGCTGAACTTCCGGCTCGTCGCCGACGAGATCGCCTACCAGCTCGCCGACAGCGGCGCGCGCCTCGCGGTCGTGGACGCTCCGCTGGCCCGCACCTTCGCCGACGCCCGGAAGCGGGCGGGGACACCGGCCTCCTGCCTCGTCGTCGGCCGAACAGACGAGCCCCACACGGACACTTACGCGGACACCGAGCCCTATGAGGACGCGTTGCGCGCGGCGTCGCCGGACCACCTCCCGTCGGCGGCGGATCTGTACGCGCCCGCGTTCATCATGTACACCTCCGGCACCACGGGCAGGCCCAAGGGAGCGGTGCTCACGCACTACAACGTGCTGGTCCAGACCGTCAGCAAGTCCCTGCACGTCGGACTGCGCACGGATTGCCGGACCTGGCTGATCCCCACCCCGATGTTCCACATCGCGGGCCTGGCGTCCGTGGCCACCAGCATGTTCGTCGGTGGGCGCACGGTGCTCGGCCGGTCCGTCGCCTTCGACGCGGCGGCGACGGTGGACCTGCTGGAGCGCGAGCGCGTCAACTGCTGTTTCTTCGTTCCCGCCCAGTGGCAGGCGATCTGCGACCTGCCGGACATCCGCGAGCGGGACCTGTCGGCACTGCGCCTGGTCTCCTGGGGCGCCGCGCCCGCGTCCACGACCTTGCTCCGGAGGATGGTGGAACTGTTCGGCCACGCCGACATCACCACGACGTTCGGCCAGACCGAGACCTGCGCGGTGACGACGATCCTGCAGAGCGAGGACGCGCTCCGCAAGATCGGATCGGTGGGGACTCCGTTGCTCAACACGGAGGTCCGCGTCGTCGACGCGAAAGGTGAAGACGTCCCACCGGGCGAGGTCGGCGAGATCGTCTAC
>NZ_JBFAIR010000063.1:0-39154 GCF_040654815.1 Streptomyces sp. NPDC050619
GGGCAAGGGCGAGACCCCCGCCCCGCCCCCCCCCCCCCCCCCGAACACCCGCAGCGCGGCCGACCCGGTGCTCGCGCAGCAGACGGCTACCACCATCACGACCGAGGCGAGCGCGATCAGCGGGCCGGTGCCCAGCGCGTCGGAGAGGGCGGAGACCGGCAGCACGAACCCCGCCGCCACGCTCAGGGCGGCGAGCGCCGCCAGGGTGACGGCGACCGCGGCGGACCGCCGGTGCAGGCGGACCGTGAAGAGGGCGACGACCAGCAGGTAGAAGGCCATCTCGTACGAGAGTGTCCACAGGACGAGCAGGAGATTGGGTGTTCCCAACAGCTCCTGGAGCAGGGTGAGATGGGCCGCGGCCACCGAGGCGACGCTCTGTCCGCCGAAGTCCCGGATCTCTGCCACGCCCAGCGCCCCGGCCGCCAGTAAGCCGGTGACGACGGCCGCCCACAGTGGGTAGATGCGGAACACGCGGCCGATCCAGAAGGTCCTCACGCAGCCCCGGCGTTCCAGCGATGCGGGGATGATGTAACCGCTGACCAGGAAGAACACCAGGATGCCGTAGCGGCTGGTGTTGAACTCCGGCATCAGCTCCCGTCGGAACTCCGCCATGAAGGAGTACGACGAGTGGTCGAACACCACGACGAGCGCCGCGATGCCGCGCAACGCGTCCAGCCATCCGAGCCGCGACGGACCAGGCGCGGCTGATCGGGGCGACCCGGAGAGTGAGGACTTCATACCCGTTCTCACGTGCCGCCGTTCTCCGGTGTTCAGCTCAACTCTGACGAGTGCTCTTGCAGTTGTCGAGGTCAGCCCCAGGCGGCAGAGGGTCGCCGGAGCGAGAGCCCCAGCGCGCCGTAGTGCTCGGCGCCGTTGATCGTGTTCGGGACGTGGCTGACCGGGACGAAGTCCAGTTCGCGCACCCGGCCTCCGGGGAGAACCTGCGGGCGATGGTGCGCGGGCTGCTCAGCGAGGTTACGGCAGCTGTAGGTAGCCCTGCCTGCGCTCGTTACGGCGAGGAGCATCCCCAGCGTCTCGTGATCGCTGGAGGACCGTCGGCTCAGTAGCCGGGTGGCTGCGTCAACCGTCACTGCAACCATCGCGATCCCCCTCCTCCGCAGCCCGGATAGGGGCGCCCTCGTGATACATCGGCTTCCCTCTCCGCCTGCGCCCGCCGAAACCGGGCGAACCCGCGGAGCTGAGACACCGCATCCGGGACGGCGAGGGCGCCGGGACGTCCATCGGGACGCACCAGTACGAGCGCACGCGCTCCGGCATGGTGGCGTCGGTCCGCGGCACACCGAGGAAGCAGCCACGGCCGAGGAACTCCGCCTCCGGGTCACGGCGTGAGGTCCACTCGCGGCGCTGCCCGGTGCTCGCCGGTACGAGGACGTAGTACCGCCCGGTGTACCGGTCCATGAAAACGGGGCCGCCCTGAGACACCTCCGTGAGGAAGGCGTCAATCTTCTCGCTGTTGTCCGTGCCGGCCGCCACGCGCACCAAGCCGGCCGAGATCCGGGGCACGCCGAAGGCGCCGCGATTTCACGGACCTGCCGGGAGTGCACGATCACACCCGCACCGGTTCTCCAGGGGGCGCGCTTGCCGGGGAGACACGATTTCCGAGAAGGGGAACCGGGTGCTGCCGCTCTCGACTCCACCCCGCATCTGCACATCACGCATCGATTGGCCGCACTCTCCGCACCGACACACACGCTCAGTACCGAAACACGCACTTATTTGACACATCCTTTATTGAAACTCCGTCAAAAGCAGGGAGTGACATCCCCCTTCGAGCACCCCCTAGCCAATCCACGCTCTTTCAAGTGGGCCCACAACAGGGGTACTTGACGTTTCAAGAAGTAATGCGTCATCATTTCGTCATGATGGGCCACTCAAGCCCGAGAAAGCGCCACAGGCCGCCCATTTCACGCCGCCACCCCCCAAGAAAACCTGGATCATCCAGCAGAGAGGCATGCGTAAATGACCAAGATTTTGCACAAGGCAATGACAGTCGCTCTCGCTTCCGCCAGCATCACCGGCCTGGCCATGTCCGGTACGGCACAGGCCGCGACTTACCCCGCCGTCCAGATGATGATCTGCAATGATGCGCGCTCGGATATGCAGTACAGCATCGATGGGCTGAACCAGAATGGCGTTGCGACAAAATACGATGAGGGTGACATAATCTCGAGCGGAGACTGCCACAACAGCGGCTGGTGGTGGAAGACTGATCAAACAGAATCAGAATTTAAGATCAGCTTCTCCGTTTCCCCGTACACGGCATGGCACTCCGTTACGAAGCGGCCTGACGGTAAGACGCGGCTGATGAACGGCGATTTGGGGAATGGCAATATTTACCAAAAGTATCTGAACGAGAACTCAGGGGATCGCTGAGTCAGGTGATCTGATCGCGTTGTGAACCATGCCAGGCCGGTGGCTGGAGTCGGCGACGGCGAAGTCGGCCAGGTGCCGCTTGCAGGAGCGACCAGATCCCCTCGGCCGGGTTCAACACCGGTGCACTTGAAGAAGAACCGGGAGCGGTGTCCGGCGTGGTAGCAAGCCACGCCGGCGAAGTTGACCCGTCCCCGGTTACGGCCGCGCACCCGCACCACCGGACGGGCTCCACGCGGTGCCCAGGTGCGTCCCTTCGGCGGCCTCAGCCCCTGGCCTGCCTCGTCCTCGAAGCAGATGCGGGCGCCCAGGTGGACCACGGTCCTTTCACCCGCGGCCACACCTCGGCCTTGCACACCTCGATCGCCTCGTCGTCGCGTTCGATCGCCCGCCGCAGGGGCACCTGGGCCGTGCCGCCGTAGCAGCTTCCACACGCCCGGGATGGTGTACCCGACGTGGAACATCCGCCCGATCAGCAGCTTGACCCGCTTCAGCGTCCAATCCTGGAACTCGTCGTCCCCGCCGTGCGCGAGGGGCCGCGCTTCAACTCCCGCTCCAGCCGCTCCCACTGCCCGGGGCTCAGCCGCTCCACCGAGGCGGGCCTCTTCGAGCGCAGAGTGTCCGCACCGCCCTCCTCCCACACCCGCCGCCGGCGCCGCACCGACCGGGACGTCACCCGAAGCCCCCTCGCGACGGCCTCGGTCTTCTCGCCACGAGCGAACCCCTCGGCCGCCTGAAGACACACCCGCTCCCGCTTCTCCTGCTCATCGGACGTGAGCCCGCCACCATGGGCGTATCGCATGACGACGTCGTACCGCAGCCATCAAGAAGCGTCACGGGCTTACGGAACATCTCGGAGGTGTGCGCGGTGTCGCCCGACCGCGCGTACGTCAGCAGCTCGCGGAACTTCGGGCGCTGGAGCGGGTGGAGGCGGCTGGTGGTACCCGGGTCCTCCGCAAAGACGACCGGGTCCTGGATCCTGGCCTCGTTCAGGACGAAGTTCTGCCTGCGGTCGACTGCTGATCGGTCGGTGGACACCCGCTTGTAGACCAGGTTTGCCACTGAGAACCCTTCTGCTCTCCGAGGCCGCACTCGAACGGCACCGCATCACTGTCGAGTTCGGGGCTTCCAGAGGAACCAAGACCCTGAACCGTCCGTATATCTATGTAGATCCACAACTTCGCATGTGCATAGACAGAGGAACTGGAATGAATGGGTCACAGAAGGTCTTGTTGCCCGGGAGCGCTGACAGGGTGCACGCAGGCGCAGAAACCGTGGACGCCCTACCGGACATGTCAGAAATAGTAGATTTGGTGTTGTTGGTTCGCCGACGCCGCGGAATTCCGGCCAGCCTCGTGAGGGGCCTGGAAAGCATCACACGCGACGAGTTGGCTGATGGATACGGTCCGGACCCGGCTGATATCACCCTGACGGGAAAAGTCATGGAGCGGCTGGGGCTGCGGGTTGCCAGCGCCGACGCCGCCTCACGCCGCGTGGTGGTGAAGGGACCGCTTGCGACGGTGGCTGAGGTCTTCGACGCAAGGATTACGCACTTCGAGGCCGACGACCCGCTCGGCGGATCGCGAGTTGCATACCGTGGACATGGCGAGTTGCGCCTACCCGTCGAGCTGGACGGTGTGGTGCTCTCCGTCTTCGGCTTGGGTACGACGCCGCGCGCGATTCCCCTGTTTCGTTCGCTCGCCGGCCGACCGCAGATCGTGTACACGCCGCCGGAGCTGGGCAGTCTGTACTCCTTCCCTGGCGACACCGATGGCAGCGGTCAGACGCTGGCGGTCATCTCTGTCACCGGTGGCTGGCGGCAACGGGACATCGACGAATACTTCGCCCAGCTGGGGCTGCAAACACCAGCCATCCGTACTGTTGGAATCGATGGGACAGGCAATGCGCCCGGACCCGCCACCGAAGCCCCGAGTCCAGCCGATATCGAGGCCGTTCTCGATGTACAGGTCGCCGGCTCACTGGCCCCAGGAGCCCAGCTGGTCAACTACTTCGCGCCCAATACGGACTCCGGCATACTCAACGCCTTGCGGACCGCTGTCCACGCCACCCCAGCGCCTACAGCCATCAGCCTCAGCTGGGGCTCGTCCGAGAAGTCCAACTCCGAGCATTTCGTCGCCGCGATGGAAGATCTCTTCATGGAAGCGGCGGCTCTGGGAATCACCGTATGCGCAGCCAGCGGCGACGCAGGCAGCGGAAACGATGAGCACGACGGTGGTTCCCACGTCAACTATCCCGCCTCAAGCCCCCACGTACTGGCGGTCGGTGGCACGACGCTGATCGCCGATCCGAGCACAGACACCATTCACTCCGAGACAGCGTGGAACACCGGTGCCGGCCGGGCGACCGGTGGTGGGGTCAGTAACCTGTTCGACCTGCCGTCCTGGCAGGCACAGGCCGGGGTCCCCAACCGGTTCGGGACGACGAAGAAGGGCCGAGGAGTCCCCGATGTCGCTGCCAACGCAGACGGTATGACGGGTTATCAGATCTTCATGAATGGAAACACCGGCTTCGTCGGTGGAACGAGTCCGGCTACCCCCCTGTGGGCGGCACTGGTGTGCCGCCTGGCCCAGGCTCTGGGACGACCTCTCGGCCTGCTGCAACCGCTCATCTACCAGGACCTGGTGCCCGGCAACGTCACCCCTGGCTTCAGGGACGTGGCTGCTGGAGACAACGGCGCTTACGCCGCAGCCCCGGGATGGGACCCGAACACCGGACTCGGCTCTCCTGACGGAACAGCCCTTCTCCACGCACTGCAAGAACGAACACTCCCCGAACACACGCGTTGAACCGACGCTGATTTCCGTGTCCACTCATCACCATGGGGTCGGCGGCCCAGATGCCCCGGCAACGCGCATGAGGGGCTCCGAACCACCCTGAGGAGAGATATCCGCAGCCCAGGACCAGCCGCACCTTGCGTCGGACCGAACCGCGTGCTCCCCGGGCCGGACCGCGACCGCCGCGAAGCGTCGTGCGGGCGTCCCGGCATCTTGGGGTGCCACGCCCTGAGGTGCCGCCGTACGGGCCGTACCGCGGCAGCGGTCCCTGGCGCTGGTCGACGACTCGGGCGCCGTGCGCGCTCAAGCGTTCCGTCTGCTGGGCCCGCGCCCAGCAGCACCGGCTGACAGCAGCCTCCCTGAACCCACCTACACGTTGTTCACATACGTCAGCACCGCCAGCACCCTGCGGTGCCCGCTGTCACTCACCGGCAGCCCCAGCTTCAGAAAGACGTTGCCGATGTGCTTGTGGACCGCGCGCTCGGTGACGACGAGGGTCTTGGCGATGGTCGCGTTGTCGTGCCCCTCCGCCATCAGCTTCAGCACCTCCCGCTCCCGCGGAGTGAGCGAGTCCAGCGGAGTGTCCCGCCGCCGGGACAGCAACTCGGTCACCACCTCAGGATCGAGAGCGGTCCCCCCACCCGCGACCCGCTCCAGCGCGTCGAGGAACTCATCCACCCGACCCACCCGGTCCTTGAGCAGATAACCGACACCACTGCTCCCACCACCCAGCAACTCAGCGGCGTACGACTCCTCGACATACTGCGAGAGCACCAGCACCGGCAGCCCGGGAATCTCCTTACGCGCCTCCAGCGCCGCACGCAGCCCCTCGTCACGGAACCCCGGCGGCATCCGCACATCCAGCACGGCCACATCCGGCCGGTGCTCCAGCAACGCCGGCACGACCTCGGGACCGGTGCCGACGACGGCCACCACGTCGTGTCCGGCCGAGGTCAGCAGGAGGACGAGTCCTTCGCGCAGCAGGGCGTTGTCCTCGGCGATCACGAGTCTCATGGAACCCATACTCCTACGAGGACGGCGGGATTCCTCTACGCGCCCGCGCAACCCTCACAAGCCACGGCGCCGCCGGCTCACAGCGCCCTCACAGCGCCTTGAGCGCCTCCGCCGTGGCCCGCGCCAGGGCCCCGAGATACCCCTTCGGGAGCTTCGGACTGCGGATCACCACCGAGCGCCAGTACAACGGGCCCGAGATCAGGTCCAGGGCCAGGTCCTCGTCGATGTCCTCGCCGACCTCGCCGCGCAGCGACGCCGCCGTCACGATCTTGAAGGCCACGCCCTCCTGGCCCTCCCGCAGCGTCTTCTGCATGGCCTCGGCGATCTCCGGGTTACGGGCCGCCTCGGCCTGGAGGTCGGGGATGATCTGCGAGGCCACGGGGTGGCGCAGGGCGCGGGAGGTCACCTCGTACAGCAGCCGCAGGTCGCCCTCCAGGGAACCGGTGTCCGGCACCGGCAGGCCCATCACCGCGATCGCCGAGACGACGTCGAGGACGAGGTGCAGCTTGGAGCGCCAGCGGCGGTACACGGCGGTCTTGCCCACGCCCGCGCGGCGCGCGATCCCCTCGATGGACATCCGCGCGTAGCCGACGGCCGCGAGCTCCTCGAAGACGGCCGCCCGGATGGCCTCCGTCACATCTTCCCGGAGCACGGCGGCTCCGGCGGGGGCTCGGCGGCGCGGACGCGTCTGAGGCTCGTCGGCGTTCGTCGTCATGCGGACCAGCATAGGGCGTTACGACGAAACGGTCCCGTCCCGACGGGATCCGTTACGACGCTACCGTTCCGCCCCCACAGATCCCGTCAGGACGCTACCGTTCCGTCCCCACCGAACCCGTCACGACGAAACGGTTGCGTTCCGACGTCCATTCGGCCTACGCTCACGTTGCGACGATACGGTCCCGTCCCGACGTAAGAAAACGTGAAGAGACGTGTAAGGAAACGCCGGGACAACAGACCCGTCGGCCGCACGAGCACCACGCATGACCCCCACCCCCCGAACGAAAGCAGCGGATGTGAGCCAGGTCCTCCACACACCGCCCCCGACGACGGCCCCCGCCGACGACGACCTCGCAGCCCTCGCCGCCCGCAACGGCCTCTCGGTCAGCGGCGCCCGCCCCTCACTGCCCGAGTACGTCCGCGCGCTGTGGGCACGGCGCCACTTCATCGCCGCCTTCTCGACCGCCAAGCTCACCGCCCAGTACAGCCAGGCGAAGCTGGGCCAGATCTGGCAGGTGATGACCCCGCTGCTGAACGCGGCGGTCTACTACTTCATCTTCGGTGTGCTGCTGAACACCAAGAAGGGCGTGCCGGACTACATCCCGTTCCTGGTGACGGGCGTGTTCATCTGGACGTTCACACAGAGCTCGATCATGGCGGGCACCCGGGCGATCTCCGGCAACCTGGGCCTCGTACGGGCCCTGCACTTCCCGCGGGCGGCGCTGCCGATCTCGTTCGCGCTCCAGCAGCTCCAGCAGCTGCTGTTCTCGATGGCCGCCCTGGTCGTGATCCTGCTCTGCTTCGGCGTGCCGGTGGCCGCGTCCTGGGCGCTGGCGATCCCGGCGCTGGTGCTTCAGTTCACCTTCAACGCGGGCATCGCGATGATCATGGCGCGGCTGGGGGCGAAGACGCCGGACATCGCGCAGCTGATGCCGTTCGTCCTGCGCACGTGGATGTACATCTCGGGCGTGATGTGGAGCATCGACCACCTGCTCAGCAAGCACAACGGCCTGCCGTCCTGGGTCGGTCCCACACTCCAGGCCAACCCGCCCGCCGTCTACATCGACCTGATGCGCTACGCGCTGATCGACAGCTTCCACGCCGACAAGCTGCCGCACCACGTGTGGCTGATCGCAGTGGGCTGGGCGGTGCTCGCCGGCGTCGGCGGCTTCATCTACTTCTGGAAGGCTGAGGAGACGTACGGCCGTGGCTGACAACACCGAGAACCTCTACACCGGCGACAAGACCCCCACCGTCATCGCCGACGGCGTCGACATCGTCTACCGGGTCAACGGCACCGGCGCCGGCCGCGGCTCCGCGACCGCCGCCCTCAACCGCATGGTGCGCCGCAAGAAGACCGAGCAGGCGGCGGGCGTGCGCACGGTGCACGCCGTCAAGAACGTGTCGTTCATCGCGTACAAGGGCGAGGCGATCGGCCTGATCGGCACCAACGGCTCGGGCAAGTCGACGCTGCTCAAGGCGGTCGCCGGCCTGCTCCCGGTGGAGAACGGCCGGATCTACACCGAAGGCCAGCCCTCCCTCCTCGGCGTGAACGCGGCCCTGATGAACGACCTGACCGGCGAGCGCAACGTCTACCTCGGCGGCCTGGCCATGGGCATGTCCCGCGAGCAGGTCAGGGAGCGCTACCAGGAGATCGTCGACTTCTCGGGGATCAACGAGAAGGGCGACTTCATCACCCTCCCGATGCGGACGTACTCCTCCGGCATGGCGGCCCGCCTGCGTTTCTCCATCGCCGCCGCCAAGGACCACGACGTCCTGCTGATCGACGAGGCGCTGGCGACGGGCGACCGTTCCTTCCAGAAGCGTTCCGAGGAACGCATCCGCGAACTGCGCAAGACCGCGGGCACGGTGTTCCTGGTCAGCCACAGCAACAAGTCGATCCGCGACACCTGCGACCGGGTGCTGTGGCTGGAGCGCGGCGAACTGCGCATGGACGGGCCGACGGAGGAGGTCCTGGAGGCGTACGAGATGTTCACCGGCGGCCCGGACAAGGCGAAGCCCAAGCCCACCCCGAAGGCCGCGCAACCGAAGCCGAAGATGCCTCTTCCCTCGTGAGGCGCGGCCCGGGCCGCCGGGCGCCCGTAAGGCCGGGGACCGCTCAGCCCTCCGCACGCTGGAAGACCCAGGTGCGGTAGACGAGGAAACGGAAAGCTGAGGCGAGGATGATCGAGCTCGCCTTGACGGCATTCGATTCGATTGCCCCCTGCCATCCGAAGCCGTGATATCCGACGTAGAACAGGCCGCTTTCCATCACCACACCGAGCCCGCTGAAGACGAAGAACAACGCGATCTGGCGTCGGGTGCGTGCCGCCCGGTCGCGGTAGGTGAAATAGCGGAAGCCCAGGTAATTGGTGCCCATGGCGACGACGCTGGCCAGCACCGTCGCGGTCATGGCCCGCCACCCGAGGCTGTGCAGCAGCACGTTGAAGAGCAGGAAATTAACCGCGACGCCGCTTCCGCCGACCATCCCGAAGTTCACCACTTCGAGGACTACTCGCTTCACCGGCGGGACAGGAGCGGCCGCGCGCTCCTCGAAGAGATTCTCGGAGAGATTCACAGTCACCCCATAAGCCTTAGCCGGAAACGGTAAGTCCCCCACTCGATTCCGCCTAAGGCATGCCAAGAAGAGGGCGCCCCGAACCATTACGGTCCGGGGCGCCCCCCATGGCGTATCGCCTACGAATGCGACCGCAACAGCGTCCGCATGGTCCGCATCGCCACGGACAGGTTCGCCAGGTCGAATGTCTCCGAGCTCTGGATCTCGTCCAGGGTGGTGCGCGCCCGGCTCAGGATCGGCGCGTTCTTCTCCTGCCAGGCCTTGAAGCGCTGCTCGGGAGTCGAGGTGCCGTTGCCCACCGCGAGGACGTCCGCCGTCAGCGCCGCGTGGGCCGCGTACAGGTCCTCGCGGATGGAGGCGCGGGCCATGGACTGCCAGCGGTCGGCGCGGGGCAGCTCGACGATGCGCTCCATGAGCTGGGTGATGTGCAGGCGGTCGGCGAGGTCGTAGTAGACCTCGGCGACGTCCAGCGGATCCCGGCCCATCCGGTCGGCCACCGAGACGATGTCGAGCGTCGGGAAGGCGGCGGAGAACCCGGCCACGCGCGTGACCAGCTCGTCCGGGACGCCGGCGCCGGTCAGCTCGTCGTAGATCTTCTGGTACCACTCCAGGTCGGCGCCCCGCAGCAGCTTCGGCAGCTGCGACCACACCTGCTCGACCCGGTCACCGAAGAACTCGACGGTCTCGGCCAGCTGCAACGGCTGCGGCCGGTTGTTGAGCAGCCAGCGCGTGCCGCGCTCGACCAGGCGGCGCGAGTGCAGGCGGATCCGGGTCAGTACGGCGGCCTCGGCCTGGTTGTCGAGACCCTCGACCGCGTCCCACACGACGCCGGAGCGGAAGATGGCGCGGGCCGCGGTCTGCGCCCGCACGATCTCCTCCAGCGAGGCGCCGGTCTCCTCGCGCAGGCGGTGCAGGTACGTCGTACCGCCCGTGTTGACCGTGTCGTTGACCAGGACGGTCGTGGTGATCTCGCGGTGCAGCGGGTGGCCGTCGATGCGCTCGGCGAACCGTTCGCGCAGCGGGGCCGGGAAGTACGTGTGGAGCAGGCCGCGCAGGTAGGGGTCGTCCGGCAGCGAGGTGTGCAGCAGCTCCTCGGCGACCGTGATCTTCGTGTACGCCAGCAGGACGGCCGTTTCCGGACTGGTCAGGCCCTGTGCGGCGCCGAGGCGCTCGCGGATCTGGCGGTCGGTGGGCAGGAACTCCAGTGCCCGGTCGAGGTGGCCCGCGCGGACCAGATGGCGCAGGTAGCGCTGCTGGGCGTGGAGCATGTCCTTGGACTGGGCCAGCGCGTTGGCGATGGCGGTGTTCTGCGCGTAGTTGTTGCGCAGGACCAGGTGGCCGACCTCGTCGGTCATCTCGGCGAGCAGCTTGTTGCGCTGCTTGACGGTCATGTCGCCGTCCGCGACCAGGCCGTTGAGCAGGATCTTGATGTTCACCTCGTGGTCGGAGGTGTCCACGCCCGCGCTGTTGTCGATGGCGTCCGTGTTGATCTTGCCGCCGTGCAGCGCGAACTCGATCCGGCCCAGCTGGGTGAGGCCGAGGTTGCCGCCCTCGCCGACGACCCTGACCCTGAGGTCCTTGCCGTCGACGCGGATGGAGTCGTTGGCCTTGTCGCCGACGTCGCCGTGCGTTTCGGTCGAGGCCTTCACGTACGTACCGATGCCGCCGTTCCACAGCAGGTCCACCGGCGCCTGGAGGATCGCCTTCATCAGGTCGGCCGGGGTCATCTTGGAGACCTTGCCCTCGATGCCGAGGGCCGCGCGGATGTGCGCGTTGACCGGGATCGCCTTGGCGCTGCGCGGGAAGACGCCGCCGCCCGAGGAGATCAGACCGGTGTCGTAGTCGGCCCAGCTGGAGCGCGGGAGCTCGAAGACGCGGCGGCGCTCGGCGTAGGAGGTGGCCGCGTCGGGCTTCGGGTCGATGAAGATGTGCCGGTGGTCGAAGGCGGCGACCAGGCGGATGTGCTCGCTGAGCAGCATGCCGTTGCCGAACACGTCACCGGACATGTCGCCGATGCCGACGACCGTGAAGTCCTCGGCCTGCGTGTTGACGCCCAGCTCCCGGAAGTGCCGCTTGACGGACTCCCAGGCACCGCGGGCGGTGATGCCCATGCCCTTGTGGTCGTAGCCGGCGGAGCCGCCGGAGGCGAAGGCGTCGCCGAGCCAGAAGTTGTAGTTCTCGGCGACCTCGTTGGCGATGTCCGAGAAGGTCGCGGTGCCCTTGTCGGCGGCGACGACGAGGTAGGTGTCGTCCTCGTCGTGCCGGACGACGTCGGCCGGCGGGACGACCTCGCCCGCGACCATGTTGTCGGTGATGTCGAGCAGCGCCGAGATGAAGGTCTTGTAGCTGCGGATGCCCTCCGCCAGCCACGCCTCCCGGTCGACGGCCGGGTCCGGCAGCTGCTTGGCGACGAACCCGCCCTTGGCGCCGACCGGCACGATGACGGTGTTCTTCACCATCTGCGCCTTGACCAGACCGAGGATCTCGGTCCGGAAGTCCTCACGCCGGTCGGACCAGCGCAGCCCGCCGCGCGCGACCTTGCCGAACCTGAGGTGTACACCCTCGACGCGCGGCGAGTAGACCCAGATCTCGAACGCCGGCCGCGGCGCCGGCAGATCGGGGATCATCTGCGGGTCGAACTTCATGGAGACGTAGTCGTGCGACTTGCCGCCCGCCGCCTCCTGGAAGAAGTTCGTGCGCAAGGTCGCCTTGATGACGGTCAGGAAGGACCGCAGGATCCGGTCCTCGTCGAGGCTCGCCACCTGTTCGAGGGCCGCGTCGAGCTCCTCGAGGAGCGCGTCGACGATCTCCAGCCCGGCGCGCTGCCGCTCCGGCGACATCCGCGCCTCGAACAGCGACACGAGCAGCCGGGTGGTGTGGACGTTGTTTCGGAGGGTGTCCTCCATGTAGTCCTGGCTGAACGTCGAGCCCGCCTGGCGCAGATACTTCGCGTACGCCCGCAGCACCATCGCCTGGCGCCAGTCCAGCCCGGTGCTCAACACGAGGGCGTTGAAGCCGTCGTTCTCCGCCTTGCCGGTCCAGGTGGCCGCGAAGGCCTCTTGGAAGCGCTCACGGCCGTCGTCGCCGAGGTGGTCGTCGGCCCCGCTCTTCGGCTGGGGCATGCGCAGGCCGAAGTCGTAGATCCAGGAGACGCTGTGGTCCGAGCAGCGCAGTTCGTACGGCCGCTCGTCCACCACCTCGACACCGAGCCGGTTGAGGACCGGCAGTACGGCGGACAGCGAGATGGACTCGCCCTTGCGGTAGATCTTGAACCGGCGCTCCTCGGGGGTCGCGCCCACGGGCTCGTAGAGGCTGAGCGAGAAGTCGATCTCCTCGCTGAGCTCTTCGAGGTGAGCGAGGTCGGCGACTGCGGAACGCGGGTTGTGGTCGGCCTTGTAACCCTCGGGGATGGCGTTGCCGTAGCGGCGCAGCAGCTCGGCGGCGCGCTCCTCGCCGAACTCGGCGTTCAGCGCCTCCCCGAACCCGTCGGCCCACGACCGCGCGGCCTCCACCAGCCGCGCCTCGATGCGCTCCTTGTCCGCGTCGGACAGCTGCGGAAGTTCGGTGCCCTGCGGGACGCGGACGACGAAGTGCAGCCGGGAGAGGATCGACTCGGTGTTCCAGGCGGTGAAGTCGACGCTGGTGCCGCCGAGTTCCTCCTTCAGGATGTCGATGATCCGCAGTCGTACACCGGTGGTGTACCGGTCCCGGGGCAGGTACACGAGGGCGGAGTAGTAGCGCCCGTACTCGTCCTGACGCAGGTAGAGCCGCAGTCGCCTCCGCTCCTGGAGGTACAGCACGGACGTGACGATGGCCTGGAGCTCGTCGGGCGGGGTCTGGAAGAGCTCGTCGCGCGGATACGTCTCCAGGATCTGGAGGAGATCGCGCCCGTCGTGGCTGTTGGGCGAGAACCCGGCACGCTCCAGCACCTCCTCGACCTTGCGCCGGATGACGGGCACCCGACGCACGGACTCGGTGTAGGCGGCGGAGGAGAAGAGCCCCAGAAACCGCCGCTCGCCGACGACATTGCCATCCGCGTCGAACTTCTTGACACCGACGTAGTCGAGGTACGACGGCCGGTGCACGGTGGACCGGCTGTTGGCCTTGGTCAGCACGAGCAGCTTGTGTTCACGGGCCTTGGCCCGGGCATCGGCCGACAGCCGCTCGAAGGACGGGCTGACGGGGTGGCTGTCGCCCTCGGCGTGATGCGGATCGGACCGCAGAATCCCGAGCCCGGTGCCGGGGACGGCCGTGAGGGAGTCGTCCGCCCTGAGCCGGTACTCCCGATAGCCGAGGAAGGTGAAGTGGTCGTCGGCCAGCCAGCGCAGCAGCTCACGGGCCTCCTCGATCTCCTGCTCGCGCAGGTCGGAGGCGATGGGCTCCTTGGGCAGCTCGTCGGCCATGCGCAGCGCCGCGTCCCGCATCTTCTCCCAGTCCTCGACGGCCTCGCGGGCGTCGGACAGGACGCGCAGCAGATCGGCGGTGATCTGCTTGAGGTCGCCGCGGTCGGTCTCGCGGTCGATCTCGACGTGGATCCAGGACTCGACATGCGTGTCGTGCGGCAGCTCGCCGGGCTCGCCGACGGGAGGCGCGGTGAGCACCTCGATCAGCCGGCCGGTGACATCGCGCCGCACGGCGACCTGCGGATGAATGACGACGTGGATGCCACGCCCCTGCCGCGTCAGCTCATTGGTGACGGAGTCGACAAGAAACGGCATGTCATCGGTGACGACTTCGACGACGGAGTGGCTGCAGGTCCACCCGTTCTCCTCGACGGTGGGCGTGTGCACCCGCACATTGGCCGTGCCCTGTGGGCGGTTCTCGGCCAGTCGGTAGTGCGAGAGCGCTCCGCCGAAGACGTCGACCGGGTCGCGGTCGGAGAGGTCTTCCGGGGCGGTGTGCAGGTAGTAGCGCTGGAGGAACGCGAGCACGGTGTCCTGGTCGGGAGTGCTCTCGCCCGTCTTCCCAGTCGGTAGGTGAAGATGCCCCCCGGCCGGGCTGTTCTCAGCTACCCGGGCGGCCCGTTCGAGCAGCTCGGCTTTGGCTTCGTCCAGCTTGGTCTGCATTGTCCTCTGGCTCCTGTCGCGCGCCGTTGCGTGACGTAGAAGGAAGTTCGGTCTCTTCCCCTCCGACGTAACGCCGCGACGCGGGGTGTCCGGTCTGCTCCGACGCTATGCCGCAGGGTGAGATGAGCGGAGGGATATCGGCCATTCTCGACACGCACACAGGGTGTGACGCTGATCTCTGCGCCACCCGCTTCGAGTGCGTATACGGCGTCCAGGGGGCCCTTGCGCCCCCGTCCCGCCCGCGAAGACCAGCGACCGCCACCCGGTCACGGATGTAGTCCGTGCACCACGGGCGCAGGGCAGGGGCACGAGTACCCCCGCGAACTATCGCGCTGATCACGCCACTAAGGCTATCGCTCCTTGCCGGGGGCCCGTCATGAGCCGTATGTGTACAAAACCGGGGGTGGAAGTTTGACGTTTTGCACAGGAGGACGTTTTGCACAGGGGTGAGGGTCAGGGGTGGGGGTGAGGGGTGGGGTGGGGCGGGGGTGCGGAGAACCCGGGCGGAGGTGCGGGGGCAAAGCACCCGGGCGGAGATGCGGCGGCGCAGGGTCGGAGCCCCGCGCGGGGGTGCGGCGGCGAAGCCTCGGACGGGGGCGGCAGGGGCCCGGCGGGGGCGCGAAGCCCCGGGCGAGGTACAGGGGCGAAGCCCCGGACGGGGCCGGCAGGGGCCCGGCGGAGGCGCGAAGCCCCGGGCGAGGTACAGGAGCGAAGCCCCGGAGTGGGCCCGGCAACGACCCGGCCAAGGCACACGAGCACCAAACCCCAGGCGGAGGAACGGACACGAAGCCCCGAACAGGGCCCGCCAAAAGACCCGGCCAAGGCACACCAGCACCAAACCCCAGGCGGAGGAACAGACGCGAAGCCCCGAACAGGGCCCGCCGGGGCCCGGCGGGGGTCCAGGGGGCGGAGCCCCTGGCGGGGTCGAAGGGGCGGAGCCCCTGGGATGGGACGGGTAGGGGCGGCGGGGGCGAGAAAAAACCGACCCCGCCCACCGACCAACACCGCCTTCACCGACGCACAACCACTTGGCAACCCACCCCTCCCGGATGCACATTGCCGACATGACAGCAAAAATCCTCATCGTCACTGGCGACGCAGCAGAGTCACTGGAGGTCCTGTACCCCTACCAACGCCTCCGCGAAGAGGGCTACGACGTCCACATCGCCGCCCCCACCCGCAAAACGCTCCAGTTCGTCGTCCACGACTTCGAACCCGGCTTCGACACCTACACCGAAAAACCCGGCTACACCTGGCCCGCCGACCTGGCCTTCGCCGAGGTCGACCCCGGCCAGTACGCCGCCCTCGTCATCCCCGGCGGCCGCGCCCCCGAGTACCTCCGCAACGACCTCGAACTCCGCAAGATCCTCAAGTCCTTCTTCGACGCCGACAAGCCCGTCGCCCAGATCTGCCACGGCCCCCTGCTCACCGCCGCGATCGACGGCCTGCGTGGCCGCCGGGTCACGGCGTACCCCGCGTTGGAACTGGACATGCAGGCCGCCGGCGCCACCTTCCAGGACGCCGAGGCGGTGGTCGACGGCACCCTGGTCTCCTCCCGCGCCTGGCCGGACCACTCCGGCTGGATGCGCGAGTTCCTGACAGTGTTGCGGGCGAAGGCGCCGGTGACATGAGCTGAAAGCACCGACAGCACGCCCAACGAGAAGACGCGGCGCCTCCCAAGGCGCCGCGCTCCTCCACGCTCAAGCCACCTCCACGCTCAAGCCACCTCCACGCTCAAGCCACCTCCACGCTCACACCACCGCCCCACTCACGCCGCCAACCGCTCCGCCTCCACAACCGCCTCCGCCAAGGTGTCCACCACAGGCACCCCGACCTCCTCCAAGCTGGTCCGGCTGTGCGACCCCCCGGTGTACAGCACCGCCCGCGCCCCCACATGCCGCGCCGCCACCGCATCATCTGCGGCGTCCCCGATCACCACCGTACGAGCCGGATCCACCCCGGCAAGCGCCGCCAGGTGCCGCACCATGTGCTCGGCCTTGCTTCCCCCGGAGGGCCCGGTCCGCCCGTCGACGCGTATGAAATGCGCCTCGATCCCGAACCCCCGCACCAGCGGAACGAGTTCGTCGTGCACATACATGCTCAGAATCGACTGACTGCGCCCCGCCGACCGCCACCCGGTGAGCAGGTCCACCGCCCCCTGGGTGAGCCCACAGGCCACCCGGTGCTCGGCGTAGTACCGGTGGAAGGTCTCGTCCATGACCTCCCACTCGGCATCGGTCGGCAACCGCCCCATCAGCCGCTCGTAGAACTTCGGCACCGGCACGCAGTACAGCGCCCGGTACTCCTCCATCGTTATCGGCGCCAGCCCCAACTCCGCGAACGCCGCGTTCGTCGCCCCGATGATCGCGTCATTGTCGTGGAACAGCGTGCCGTTCCAGTCCCACACAATGTGCGGGTCCGTCTGCTTCCCCATGCCAAAAAAGTACCCGCTCCCACTGACAATCAAGAGACCCACAGGCCAGGACGGCTCTGAAGCACCAGGCACGAAAAGACAAACCGAAGGAACAGGCCGAAGGGACAGGCAGGACGGCAGCCCCCGCTCAGTCCCCCAACCCCACCAGCTTCGAGATCTCCTGCGTCGCGAACCACAACAGCTCGTGATCCTCGGCCCCGTCCACGACGAACTGCGCGTCGTCGTCCCCGCCGTCCGCCGCCTCTAGCGCCTCCGCCGCGGCCGTCACATCCGCCTCCGCGTCGTCCGAGTCGACGTGCACGGAGGCCGCCTTGGCCAGCGGCACGTCCCCGGCGACCCGCACCTCGCCGAGCACCACCGGATCGAGCGCCCGGTCGGGATCGGCGATCGCCGCGCCCTCCGGCACGTCGGCGGCGACCACGACCCGCCGCCGAGTCGCCCCGGCATCCGCCGCCAGCAGCCGCAGCGAGGCCAGCGCGGCCCGGTTCAGCGCCGCGTACTCCAGCTCCTCGATGTCGTCGGAGAGGTACCACTCGCGCAACGCGGGTGTGACCGCGTACGCGACGAACGGACCGGTCCCCAGCAGTCCCGTCTTGTACGCCTCGGCGAGACCGGGAAGGGTCAGGGGGACGTAGACGCGCATGGCTGGCCGCTTTCGTGATCGGTTCCCGTGGTCGGTGGCTCCGCACGGCTTCCGGGAGAGCGATCCCGCACCTCCCGGAGGGCCTTCAGGATACGTGCGGGAGTCCCCTTTCGAGTTCCTGCCCACCCCCCTCAAGACGTCAACCCGCCGCCCCGAAACTCACCCGGCCCACCCCCGCCGACACCGGCTTTCCGCCGCCTCGACCACCCTGATAGGTGAACCTTCCGGCACCCCCGGCCAGGACCCCCACCCGCTTGCCGCAGCGGCCGATGGACCCGTACAAGATCCCCAAGCGAAGTTACTGCCCGGTACGACACGGGCCCATCGAACGGGGACACCAATGAACAAGGTCATGACCAGGGCAAACCCCCACCCCGGCACCCGCCCACCAACCCGCCGCGACCCACGCCGCCCCGCCACCACACCACCCCGCACCCCAACGGGCGACACGCCCCGCACGACGCCCCCGGACACCACGCCACCTCTCACCCCGAGCGCGGCCGCACCTCGCACGACGCCGCCGGGCGCCACCCCACCCCACACCCCCAGCAGGAGCACACCCCGCACAACGCCCCCGGACACCACCCCACCCCACACCCCGGCCGCGAACACACGACGCATGCCCGCCCCCGGCACCACCCCACCCCTCACCCCGACCAAAGCCGCAACCCGCACGACAACCCCCGGCGGTCGACCTCCGGGCTCACCCGGCGGCTCCGGCACACCCAGCCGCACCAGGCCGGCCAGCGGCCGCCCACCGACCGCACCCGCCGCAGGCACCCTCACCACCAGCAGGACCAGCACCACCCCAGCCCTCACCAGCAGGACCACCCCAGCCCTCGCCCAGACCCCCCACAGGCCCGTCAGGCCGGCACCCCAGCCCCGCCCCACCGACCTCTTCGCCGACCGCCTCCTCGCCGTCCTGAGCGGCCGACGCCCCGTCCACTGGATGCTCAGGTACACCGCGGGCCGCGCCTACGACGAACTGGCCTGGCTCGCCGAACGCGGCCCTCTGCGGACCACCCGCGGCCCCCTCCCCGTCGTCCGCGACATCGGCTACTTCGAACCCCGCCCCGGCGCCATCGAGGCCTTCGCCCGCATCGGCGCCGGCGACCGGCTGCGCGCGATGGCCTTCCGCCTGGAACAGGGCCGGGACCTGCGCTGGCGCTGCACGGCCGTGGAAGTGGGCGGCCCGCGCAGGCCCCATACGGACGACGACTGACAATGGCCCACCGAGACCGCCACATACCAAAGGGCCGGGCACCCTCAGGTGACCCGGCCCTTCAAGCCCGCTACAGCGCCGCAGGCAACCGCCACTACTTCTTGCGGCGCCGCCCGCCACGGGACTGCTTGCGCCGCTCCGCGCGCGTGAGGCCGTCGGCCTGCGAGCGCACCGGCTCCTCGTCGTCGGTGAACTCGCCCTCGATGACACCGCCCTCGCCGTCCACGGTGGGCGCGGAGAAGTGCAGGTCACGCCGCTGCGGAACGTCAAGGCCCTTGGCGCGGATCTCGGGACGCGAGCCCGCCTGCGCCGGCACGGCGTCCTTCTTGTCGAGCGACGGCTTGTCCTCGACCGGGACCTCCTCGACCTGCTGCTCGACCTGGACCTCCAGGTTGAACAGGTAACCGACGGACTCCTCCTTGATCCCCTCCATCATGGCGGTGAACATGTCGAAGCCCTCGCGCTGGTACTCGACCAGCGGGTCCTTCTGCGCCATCGCGCGCAGGCCGATGCCCTCCTGGAGGTAGTCCATCTCGTAGAGGTGCTCGCGCCACTTGCGGTCCAGGACCGACAGCACGACCCGGCGCTCGAGCTCACGCATGATCTCGGAGCCGAGCTGACCCTCACGGTCCTCGTACTGCGCGTGGATGTCGTCCTTGATGGACTCGGCGATGAACTCGGCAGTCAGCCCGGCCCGGTCGCCGGCCGCCTCCTCCAGCTCCTCGACGGTGATCTTCACCGGGTAGAGCTGCTTGAACGCGCCCCACAGCCGGTCGAGGTCCCAGTCCTCCGGGAAGCCCTCGGCGGTCTCCGCGTCGATGTACGCGTCGATCGTGTCGTCCATGAAGTGCTGGACCTGCTCGTGCAGGTCCTCGCCCTCCAGGACGCGGCGCCGCTCGCCGTAGATGACCTCGCGCTGCCGGTTGAGGACCTCGTCGTACTTCAGAACGTTCTTACGGGTTTCGAAGTTCTGCTGCTCGACCTGCGACTGGGCGGACGCGATCGCGCGCGTGACCATCTTGTTCTCGATCGGCACGTCGTCCGGAACGTTCGCCATCGACATCACGCGCTCGACCATCTGGGCCTTGAAGAGCCGCATCAGGTCGTCGCCCAGCGAGAGGTAGAAGCGGGACTCGCCCGGGTCGCCCTGACGGCCGGAACGACCGCGCAGCTGGTTGTCGATACGGCGCGACTCGTGCCGCTCGGTACCGAGGACGTACAGCCCGCCGAGCGACTTGACCTCTTCGAACTCGGCCTGCACGGCCTTCTCGGCCTTCTCCAGGGCGGCGGGCAGCGCCCCGGCCCACTCCTCGATGTGCTCCTCGGGGTCGAGGCCACGCTGGCGCAGCTCGGCCTCGGCGAGGTCCTCGGGGTTGCCGCCGAGCTTGATGTCCGTACCACGACCGGCCATGTTGGTGGCAACGGTCACGGCGCCCCTGCGGCCGGCCTGCGCGACGATCGTCGCCTCACGGTCGTGCTGCTTCGCGTTCAGCACCTCGTGCTGAATACCGCGCTTGCTCAGCTGCTGCGACAGGTACTCGGACTTCTCGACCGACGTCGTACCGACGAGGATCGGCTGGCCCTTCTCGTGCTTCTCGGCGATGTCGTCGACCACCGCGTCGAACTTGGCGACCTCGGTGCGGTAGATCAGGTCCGACTGGTCCTTGCGGACCATCGGCTTGTTGGTCGGGATCGGGACGACACCGAGCTTGTAGATCTGGTGGAACTCGGCGGCCTCGGTCATCGCCGTACCGGTCATGCCGGAGAGCTTGCCGTAGAGGCGGAAGAAGTTCTGCAGGGTGATCGTGGCGAGGGTCTGGTTCTCGTCCTTGATGTCCACCCCTTCCTTCGCCTCGATCGCCTGGTGCATGCCCTCGTTGTAGCGGCGGCCGGCGAGGATACGGCCGGTGTGCTCGTCGACGATCATGACCTCGCCGTCGATGACGACGTAGTCCTTGTCCTTCTTGAAGAGCTCCTTGGCCTTGATGGCGTTGTTCAGGTAGCCCACCAGAGGCGTGTTCACCGACTCGTAGAGGTTGTCGATGCCGAGCCAGTCCTCGACCTTGGCGACGCCGGGCTCGTGGATGGCGACCGTGCGCTTCTTCTCGTCGACCTCGTAGTCACCGGTCTCTTCGATGCCCTTGAGGGTGTTGCCGGCCTCGCCCCGCTTGAGACGCGTGACCAGCTTGGCGAAGTCGCCGTACCACTTGGTGGCCTGGTCGGCGGGACCGGAGATGATCAGCGGCGTACGCGCCTCGTCGACGAGGATGGAGTCGACCTCGTCGACGATGGCGAAGTTGTGGCCGCGCTGGACGAGTTCGTCCTTGGACCACGCCATGTTGTCGCGCAGGTAGTCGAAGCCGAACTCGTTGTTCGTGCCGTAGGTGATGTCGCAGTTGTACTGCTCGCGGCGCTGGGCCGGCGTCATGTTGGCGAGGATGCAGCCGACGCTCAGGCCCAGGAACTTGTGGACGCGGCCCATCATCTCGGAGTCGCGCTCGGCCAGGTAGTCGTTGACCGTGATGATGTGGACGCCGTCTCCGGAGAGGGCGTTCAGGTACGCGGGCAGGGTGCCGACCAGCGTCTTGCCCTCGCCGGTCTTCATCTCGGCGACATATCCGAGGTGGAGCGCGGCGCCGCCCATCATCTGCACGTCGTAGTGACGCTGGCCCAGGACGCGCTTGGCGGCCTCACGGACGGTCGCGAACGCCTCCGGCAAGAGGTCGTCGAGGCTCTCGCCGTCGGCGTACCGCTGCTTGTACTCATCGGTAAGGGCCCGCAGCTCGGCGTCGGAGAGGTCGACGAAGTCCTCTTCGATGGACGTGACCTGGCCCGCGATGCGGTGCAGCTTGCGCAGGATCTTGCCTTCGCCTGCACGCATGATCTTCTGGAGGACGGACACGGGGGTTGGTCTCCTTGCCGGTCGGGCCTGGGACGGTCGGTTTCCATTGACTTACTGAGCAACGGCCATCGTATGCGAGGACCCCGCCACGCCGGGAGGCCTGCCGGGACGGCGACCGCACACTGCTTCACATCTCTTCAAAAGGACAACGTCCGGGGCCCGCGGATGGTGCCGCGCGACGCCGACGAATTGCGCGAATTGTGATCACCCGCTCACGCTCGGCAAAGAGATGGCGTCTTCCCCGAATCCCCGAGCACAATCGGCCGATGGACCCCGTCACGCTCACCACCGACCGCCTCTTGCTGCGCACGGTCGGCCCGCAGGACACCGACGCCGTGTACGCGGCCGTCCAGGACCCCGACATCCAGCGCTGGACCACGATCCCCGCGCCCTACCTCCCCGAACACGCCCAGAGCTTCACGCAGCAGCTCGTCCCCGAGGGCTGGGCGACCGGTTCGATGTTCACCTGGGGCGTCTTCCTCCCCGAAGGGGAGGACCTGGCGGGCATGCTCGGCATCACCATGCGTTCCCTGGCCACGGCCGAGATCGGCTTCTGGTGCGCCAAGGCACACCGCGGCAACGGCTACGTCACCGAGGCCGCCCGCACCGCCTCCGGCTGGGCCTTCACGCACGCCTCCATCGACCGCATGGAATGGCGCGCGGAAGTCGGCAACAGCTCCTCCCGCACGGCGGCGGAACGCGCGGGTTTCACCGTCGAGGGCACCCTGCGCTCCGCGATCAACAACAACGGCGTACGGCGAGACTGCTGGGTGGGCTCGTTGCTGCCGTCGGACCTGGGACTGCCGTCTACGGCACCGTACTTGCCGACCCCGTCGCCGTAGCCGCGCGCCGACGCCGGTCACCACTCGACGAAGGCCCAGCTTACCCCGCACTGTCAGTGCCACGCCCTATCGTGCGAGCCATGACGACCCCGCGCCCATCCACCCACCTCTCGGCAGACGAGGCCCGCCGCATCGCCCTACGGGCCCAGGGCTTCCTCGGCGCCCCCACCCGCCGCGCAGGCGTCCGCGGCATACTCCGCCACCTCGGCGCGGTCCAACTCGACACGATCTCGGTCCTGGCGCGCTCCCACGAACTCATCCCGTACGCCCGACTGGGAGCCGTCGACCGCAAGACCGTCGAGAACGCCTACTGGAAAGGCACGCACGCCTTCGAGTACTGGTCCCACGCCGCCTGCATCCTCCCCATCGAGGAGTGGCCCCACTTCGCCTTCCGCCGCCGCTCCTACCGAAACCGCCCCCATTGGAACCACGAACTTCCCGACGGCGCCTACGACCAGGTCATCGAGCAGCTCCGCGCCGAAGGCCCCCTCACGGCCACGGAGCTGGGCGGGGCGAAGAGGACCAGCGAGTGGTGGGACTGGTCCGGCGCGAAGGTGGCCGTCGAGCGCGCCCTGATGTACGGCGAGGTGGTCTGCGTCGAGCGCCGCGGCTGGAAGCGCGTCTACGACCTCGCCGAACGCGCGATCCCGGAAACCCTGCTGCACGACGACCTGGACGACACCGAGTGCCTGCGCCGCCTGGTCCGCCTCGCCGCCCAGTCCCTGGGCGTCGGCACACGCGCGGACATCGCCGACTACCACCGCCTCAAGGGCGAACAGGTCGACGCGGTGATCGCCGACTCGGGCCTGGTGCCGGTCACGGTCGAGGGCTGGGGCAAGCCGGCCTGGGCCGACCCCGCGGCCCTGGAGACGTCACCACGCGGCCGCCACCGCACCACCCTCCTGTCCCCCTTCGACTCCCTCATCTGGGACCGAGCGCGCACGGAGCGGATCTTCGGCTTCACCCACCGCCTGGAGGCCTACGTCCCCCGGCAGAAGCGGGTGTACGGCTACTTCGCGATGCCGGTGCTGGCCGGCGGCCGGATCGTCGGCCGCGTGGACCCGTCGCGTGACGGGCGCACCCTGGTCGCCAGGCAGGTCACCCTGGACGGCCCGAAGGCGGTCCCGGCGGTGGCCCAGGCCCTGGTCGAGGCGGCGAGCTGGGTGGACTGCACAGACGTACGCGTGGAACAGATAGACGCACCGGACCTGCGCGAGCCCCTCACGCAGGAGCTCACCCGCATCCTCGCCTGACCTTCACGGGCCTTACCGGATCTCGAGGATCTTCTCCCGCATCGCGTACACCACGGCCTCCATCCTGGAGTGCAGCTGGAGCTTCTCCAGGATGTTGCGCACATGGTTTTTCACGGTGTTCTCGGAGATGAACAATTCCTTCGCGATGTCCCGATTGTTCATCCCGGTGGCGACGAGCTTGAGCACTTCCAGCTCGCGGTCCGTGAGCCGCGGCGCCGGCACGAGACGGCGCTCGTCCGTCCGCTGGATCATCGACTTGAACTCGGTGAGCAGTTTCGACGCCATGGACGGGCTGATCTGCGACTGCCCGTCGGCCACCGCGCGAATGGCGGTGGCCACCTCGTCCGTGGAGATCTCCTTGAGGAGATATCCGGTCGCGCCCGCCTTGATCGCGTCGTAGAGGTCGGCCTCTTCATCACTGATCGTCAGCATGATGATCTTGGCACTGGGGGCTACTTCCTTGATGGAGGTGCACGCCTCGATCCCGCCCCGCTTGGGCATCCGTACATCCATCAGCACGATGTCCGGCAGCAGGTCGGCCGCCTTGTCGACAGCCTCCGCGCCGTCGCCGGCCTCTCCGACGACCTGGATGTCCTCCTCGGCCGCGAGCACGATCTCCAGGCCACGACGGAAGAGGGCGTGGTCGTCCACCACCAGGACACGGATCGGCTCCTTGCGTGGAGACCCCGCGTCCGGGCCCATGCCGACGGCGCCGTCGCCGGCGTCCTCGTCCTGCATCGGTCCGAAGCTGTCCGCCATCGTTCCTCCCCCTGAAGGCTGTGGCCTGTGGTTCTGTGCCATCGCCAACCCAAGGCAACGACCCACCGGTTGGGCCGGTGTGGCCATGATTTCATGCCCGGACGCCACTGCGGTGACAGAGCGGGGCGTGAAGTGGTCGCACACCGGTGCCCCTGGGGGCGCACACACGCGCACCAGGGGCACCGGCTCAGCCATCGGCCGGGTGATCAGCCGCCCAGCATGCCACCCGCCGCGGGGGGTTGCGCCTGGGTGACCATCGGGTCCGTGCTGAGGTGGATGACGCCGTAGTCGTAGGCGTGGCGCCGGTAGACGACGCTCGGCTCCTTGGTCTCGGAGTCGATGAACAGGTAGAAGTCGTGCCCGACCAGTTCCATCTCGTAGAGGGCCTGGTCGAGGGTCATCGGGGAGGCAACGTGGGTCTTCTCACGGACGATGAGAGGGCCTTCGCCCTTCACTTCCAGCGAGCCGATCTTCGTGGTGGGCACGCCGTCCGGCTCTTCCGCCTGGACGGTGTGGCCGTTGCCGTTGAGCGTCGCCGCATCCGGAACGTGGTCGGGGACCTCGGCTGCCGTGAGGCGCCGTGCGCCTCGGCGTGTGTGGCGCTTGTCGTGCTGCTTGCGCAGCCGGGCGTCCAGCTTCTCCGCCGCCAGGTCGAGTGCCGCGTACGGGTCACTGGCCGCCGCCTCCGCCCGGATCACCGGACCGCGGGAGTGGAGCGTGATCTCCACTCGGTCACTGCGGTCGGCCTGTCGGGGGTTCGGCTCCTTGGACACCTCGACGTCGAGGCTGATCACCTTGCCATCGAGCTTCTGGATCTTCTCCAGCTTCAGCTTCTCGGCCACGTGCTTGCGGAACCGCTCGGGCACCTCGGTCTTGCGGCCCTTGACGACGATGTCCACGCAGAACTCCGTTCCCGGATCGCTCCGCCTCGTTGCGGAGCATCTCCCTTTTGCACCAGGCTCCGGTGAGTCCCGGAACCTCGGACTCGGTGACTTCCACCTCCTCCCCCGCGGGCAAGATCTCCACTCCACCGATGCGGGTGACACTGAAAAACCCGCATCACAGCATTCGTATATGAGAGGTGTGGCCTGCGCCTTTCTCTCACAACCGAACATATCTCGCCCGGACGGATGTCGTCACCCTCTACTGCGACGTACCTCCGTTCAGATGAATTGAGCCTCTCGCTACCTGCAACGATGCAAGTTCGCAGTCAGTTCCGGTTTATTTCGAAAGAATCAGGCGTGGCCGCGACCACGGCCGCGCAGATCACGTCACCAGCAACGCCGGCGCCCACTATTCCCGGCCCGACAGGCGCCCGGCCCGTCTCCTCCTCCGCCGCCCCGATCATCCGTTCCCTTGTGCCTTCCCGAGTTGCCGCCGCATACACCGCCGCGGCCCCCTCCCGGCACTGAACCACCCCACCGCTCCTCCCATAGCCAACCGCCTCCTGCGCACTCCCGGGCCGCCTGTACACGACCTCCCCCTCCACACTCACCGTCGTCCCGTTCACGACCGCCCCCGCCACACGCACCGCCCTCCCGCACGCGCCCCCTTCCGCGACGCGCACCGTCGTCCCGTACGCCACCGCGTCCCGCCCGCGGACCGTGGTCCCGTAGGCCACCGCCTCCCCCGCCACGGACTCCTCCGCCAGGCCGTCCTCCGCCATCGCCGCCCGCACCGCACGGGCCGCCTCGGTCAGAGACGCTCCCGTCGTCATCAGGTCATCGACGAGCACCACCGGACCGCCGCGGAGCAGCCGCCCGCCGCCCGGAGCCACCGCCAGTGCGCCGGCGAGATTCTCCAGCCGCTGCTGCCGGGAATTGAGCCCCGACTGGTCGGCCACGGCCCGCCGTTGCCGCAGCACGGCGAGCACGCGCGCCGGTGTCCCGGCCCGCCGTAGCTCACCGGCCGCAGCGAGCGCGATCCGCCGGGCCGGATCATGCCCTCGAGCCCGAACCATCCCGGGCGCGGACGGCACGGGTACGAGCAGCACGACCTCGTCGCCCCACACCGGAGCCCTTTGAAGCCCCGCTCGCGACGACCCTGCTCGCACGCCCCGGCCGGTCCCCATACCCCCGTCGCCCCGCACAGACCCGTCGCCCTGCACAGACCCGTCGGCCGACACACTCCCGCGGACCCGGATACCCCGATCAGCCCGGGCACCCCGATCGATCCGCACACTCCCCTCGCCCCGCACACGAGCCTCCCTCAGCCCGCCTCGCACAACCTCCTCAACGCCTGGGGCGTCCCGGCCGCCCGCCCAGATCGCCTCCTCGTCCTCGGCACGCACCCACGCCTCCCGCAGCCCCGCCCGCACAGCCCCCGCCAGAGCCGTGCCGAGCGGTGTCGCAAGGGCCAGTGCGCCCCGTTCCTTGTGGGCCAGCAACGCTGCCCGCACCTCGTCCGCATACCGAGCCGCCGCATGCACGGCCGGCAGACCCGGCGGCTCCGGCACCGGTCGCACCCGGCACGGTACGGCCCCGCTCAGAGCTGCACGGCACTCCGGGCAGAGCACCGTGCGAGGCCTCCCGCAGCCTCCGCACTCGGCCGGTAGCACCAGGTCGGTGAGGTCCTGCCACCACCCCCGCATGCCCACCACTGTGCCAACGCGGACGCCGCCCTGCCACCCTTGTGGATAACTCCCTGTGGATAACTACGCCCCCTGGCCCCACCCGCGGTAACCGCCGGAGGCCTCCCGCCTCCCGCCGACAAAAAACGGCCGCCTCCACCAGGGCACCCCGGCAGAAACGACCGCCTCCCGTACGAACCGTACGAACCGTCCGAACCGTCCGAATCCCGCCGACTCACCCCGGATAGACCGGTGCCGTCCCGTCCGTGTCGACCTTCTGCCACTGCGCCCCGTTCGGCAGCCGTACGATCCCGTCCTCCGAGTACGCCACCAGCGGCAACTGGTCGTCCTCGGACGCGGCGATCTCCTTCACACCCGTCAGCGCCGCGGGCGCGGGCCCCTCCGGCGTGGAGCCGTCGACCTGGACGTACCTCATCTGCTGCACGCCGCCCTGCTCGCGCCCGACCACCACGAGCCGGCTGTCACCGGCCCACGACATGGTCGTGACCTCCTCCAGCTCCGGCGCCGCGAACCGCAGTTCCCGGACCGCGACGGCCGGCCGCTCGTCCTTCTCACCCCGCTCGATCCGCCCGATGAGCAGTGACTGCTTGCCGTCCTTCTCCACGACGAGCGCGAGCCGCACCCCGTCGGCGGCCACACGGACGTCCTTGATACGCCCGTCCAGCCCCGGAATGTCCACCTCGATCGGCTCGCCGGCGCCCTCCTTCAGCATCAGCAACCGCGGAGCCTCGGGGTCGCGATCGGCCACCCACAGGTCGCCCTGCGCGTCCCAGCTGGGCGCTGTCAGCCGGTCGTTCGCGGTCGCACCCCGGCTGGTCAGCACAGGGTCTCCTAGCGACCCGCCCGACACCAGTGACCCGACGTACAGCGCCTTGCCGTCGATGCCGACCCCGGCCGCCTTGTGCTCGTCGCGCGACACCGCCACCGACTGCAGCTGCTTGTCGCCCTCACCCAGCGCCCCCGGCACCGGATCGGGGTTCGTACCGCTGCTGCCGGCCGATATCCGCACCAGCCGGTGCTTGCCGTCGACGAAGTACAGGTACTCGGGATGCCGCACCGAGCCCCGCGCGGCGACGGCGTCGGCGTCCCCCTCGGGGAGCGAGCACAGCTGCGCGTCGCCCGCCCGCAGCTCGACCTCGTCCACCGCCGGGGTGAGGTTCTTCAGGGTGAACAGGATCTGGGCCGCCATCTCGTCGCACTTGGCCGTACCGACCCCGGAGGCCTTGTTGTTCAGCTGCACGGTCAGCTTGTTCTGGTCGTCCGGCGCAAGCGAGGTGACGCCCTTCTGCAGCTCCACGCCGGTGGGGAAGCTCGACCTGACGACCTGCCCGAGCCAGGTCGTGGGCCCGCTGATCAGGGAGCGCACCATCTGCGTCATGGGGTCCACGCGCTCGCGTACGTACACCGGATCGGCGACGGCCACGGTCTGCGGAGCCGTCCCGGCCGTCAGGTTCGAGGCGAAGTAGTACTTGTTGACCGAAATGTAATTGCGCTGGAAGTCCGACTTGCCCATGACGACACCCTGCGGCAGCCCGGCGATGCGCCACTGCTGGGTCTTCTGGTCCCGGACGAGTTGCACCGACTGGCTGTAGGTCCCGTCCGCGGGCGCGTACGACTGCTGTTCGTCCACCACGGCGACCTTGGTACCGGTCAGCGCGAACGTGACGTCATCGGCGTCCTCCCGGCCCCCCGAACGCTCGGTCTCGATACCTGGCCCGTCCGCCAGCACCGTGGTGGACAGCTCCGGCTGCCACGTCCGCCCTGCCTCGGGGGTCAGATACTTGCGTGCCGTCTCGTAGTGCGGATCGTCACTGGTCAACGCCTCCAGGAAGCCCTGCACGATCTCGTTGGGCCCCGCGTCCTCCTGCGGCGGCATGGCGAAGACCCGCACCTGTGTTTCCTGGCGGGGCGTGGAGTCGACACCGCGCAGATCCCCACTGTCCGGCATGGAGGCACACCCCGCCAGCAGTACGACGCCACAGGCGACGTACGCCGCCGCGCGCCCCGGCCCGCGCCGGGCACCTCCTTCGCGGTCAGCGCCCACGAAATGCCTCCCCTGACTCGTACGAGACCTTTTGTGCGGTCTCCGGGCTGCCCGCGGTCTCACTCCGCGACCCCTCCTCGGCGGGCTTCTCGTCAGGCCGCCGTGCGCCCGAGGCGGGCCGGGGCACCACACGCGCGCCATTGCCGGGCAACGCGGTCGGGTCGGCCGTGGGCGCCACGGTGGCCGGTCGCGGCACGATCGGGGCCCGCGACGACACCCTCTCGCCCGAGGGCTGCGCCGGCACGGTGGCCGCCTTCTCCGCGCCCCCGCGCGGCAGACCGGCGTCGTCGAGCCCACGATGGCGGCGCGAGTCCTTGGGTTCCAGCGGTATCGGCGAGCCCCGCAGCGGCTCGTCCGCGGTCCTGGGCAGCGTCAGCCGGAACTGCGAGCCGCCGCCCGGCTCGCCCCACGCCTGTAGCCAGCCGCCGTGAAGTCGCGCGTCCTCCAGGGCGATGGACAGTCCCAGACCCGTACCGCCGGTGGTACGCGCGCGTGCCGGGTCGGCCCGCCAGAAGCGGCTGAAGACGCGGGTCGCCTCGCCGGGCTTGAGCCCGACGCCGTAGTCGCGCACCGCGACCGCGACCGCCCCGCCCGCCGCGGCGAGCTTGACGACGACGTCCTTGCCCTCACCGTGCTCCACGGCATTGACGACGAGATTGCGCAGCACCCGCTCCACCCGCCGGGCGTCGGCCTCGGCGACAACGGGCTGCTGATCGCCCACCACGCGCACGTGCGTGCCCTTGCGCTCGGCGAGCGGCTCGGCCCCGCTGACGACTCGCCGTACGACCTCCCTGAGGTCGATCGGCTCCGCCTCCAGCGCCGCGGCGCCAGCGTCGAAGCGGCTGATCTCCAGCAGGTCCGCGAGCAGCGTCTCGAACCGGTCCAGCTGGTCGGCGAGCAGCTCGGCCGACCGGGCGGTCATCGGATCGAAGTCCACGCGCGCGTCATGAATGACGTCGGCGGCCATACGGACCGTCGTCAGCGGCGTCCGCAGCTCGTGCGACACGTCGGAGACGAACCGCCGCTGCATCCGCGACAGGTCCTCCAGCTGCTGGATCTTCAGCTGGAGGTTCTGCGCCATCTTGTTGAAGGCCTCGCCGAGCCGCGCGATGTCGTCCTCGCCGGTGACCTTCATCCGCTCCTGCAGCCGCCCGGCGGACAGCCGCTCGGCGATCCCGGCCGCCATCCGCACCGGCGTGACGACCTGCCGCACGACCAGCCAGGCGATGGCCCCGAGGAGTACGACGACGAAGAGGCCGGCCGTCGCGAGGGTCCCCTTGACCAGGCTCAGCGACTTCTCCTCCTGGGTGAGCGGGAAGAGGTAGTACAGCTGGTACGGGTCGCTGTTCGGGTCGTTGACCTGCTTGCCGATGACGAGGGCCGGCTGAGAATCCTTGCCGGAGCTGTAGACGATGCGCGTGTAGCTCTGCTCCGCCACCGTGTTGCTGTCGACCCGCTCGCGCAGGTCCTCGGGCACGCTGGCGGACGGGTCGACGTAACCGGAGGCACGCGGTCCGCGCCCGCCGCCACTGTCGTCGCCCGCGGACAGCGTCACCACGTCGAAGGCGCCCTGGCCTCCGCTGGAGAGCGACTCCACCAGATCGCTCATCCACTGGATGACGTTCTGCTCCGCCCGACCGTCGTCCACCGGGGTGCCGTCGTCGCCCGTCCCGGCCGCCGCCTCGTCGGCCTTCTGCTTGGCCACCGCGAACCCGCCGGTGGCCTGGCTCTGCGAGGCCTTGACCTTGGCGTCCAGCAGGCCGTTGCGCACCTGTCCGATGACGACGAAGCCCAGCAACAGGACGACGCCCATCGACATCAGCAGCGTTGTGACGACGACCTTGAGCTGGATATTGCGCCGCCACAGCCGCATGACGGGCAGCAGCGGCCGGCGCACCCAGCGCATGAACAGCCGCAGCACGGGGCTGCCCTGCACTCCGCCCTGCAGCAGCCCGCCCTCCAGGAACCGTCCCCAGCGGGAGCCTGCCGTCTTCCGGCCGACAGGCCGCCCCGCCCGGTCCCCGGACCCGCCGGGCACCGAAGCGGCACTGTCTCCGGACATGTCAGCTCGGCCCGGCCTTGTAACCGACGCCACGAACGGTCACCACGATCTCCGGCCGCTCCGGATCCTTCTCGACCTTGGAGCGCAGCCGCTGCACATGCACGTTGACCAACCGGGTGTCGGCGGCGTGCCGGTAGCCCCACACCTGCTCGAGCAGCACCTCCCGCGTGAACACCTGCCACGGCTTCCGCGCGAGCGCCACCAGCAGATCGAACTCCAGCGGCGTCAACGCGATCGAATGCCCGTCCCGCTTCACGGAGTGACCGGCCACGTCGATGACCAGGTCACCGATGGCGAGCTGCTCGGGAGCCGGTTCCTCGGACCTCCTGAGCCGCGCCCGGATCCGGGCGACCAGCTCCTTCGGCTTGAACGGCTTCACGATGTAGTCGTCGGCGCCCGACTCGAGGCCCACGACCACATCGACGGTGTCGCTCTTGGCCGTGAGCATCACGATCGGCACCCCGGACTCCGCCCTGATCAGGCGGCACACCTCGATACCATCCCGCCCGGGCAGCATCAGATCCAGCAGCACCAGATCGGGCTTCGTCTCACGGAAAGCGGCCAGCGCCTTGTCGCCGTCGGCTACAAAAGACGGCTCAAAACCTTCACCACGCAGCACAATGCCGAGCATCTCGGCCAGTGCGGTGTCGTCGTCGACGACAAGGACTCGTCCCTTCATAAACGACATCATCCCATTAGCTAATCGTTACCTGGCGTGACCTGGCACACAGCTCGGCAAGAGCCTCAGCGGTCACGGGTGAAACGGCCCCTTCTTCGGTGACGATCGCCGTCACCAACTCGGGCGGCGTCACGTCGAAGGCAGGGTTGTACGCCTGGGTCCCCAGGGGTGCCACCGGAATCCCGCCTCCCGCTTCCGCTCCCGCCACCGGCACCTGGGGTGCTGTGATCTCGGTCACCTCATGACCGGGGCGCTGCTCGACCTCGATCGACGCCCCGTCCGGCGTGTCCGGATCCACTGTCGTCACCGGTGCCACCACGATGAACGGCACATGGTGGTACCGCGCGAGCACCGCGAGCGGATAGCTCCCCACCTTGTTCGCCACCGAACCGTCCGCCGCAATGCGGTCCGCCCCGATGAGCACCGCGTCCACCTCTCCGGCCGCGAACAGCGATCCCGCCGCGTTGTCGGTCAGCAAGGTATACGCCATACCGCTGCGAGCCGCCTCGTACGCCGTCAGGCGAGCACCTTGCAGCAACGGACGCGTTTCGTCCACCCACAGGCGCCTGAGCTGTCCCGCCCGGTGCGCCGCGAGAGCCACCGCGAACGCCGTCCCCTCACCTCCCGAGACCAGCGACCCGGTGTTGCAGTGGGTGAGAATCCGGTACCCGCCGCCGGGCAGCAACTCGTCCAACAGCGCCAGACCTCGCTCGGCCATCCGGGCACTGGCCTCGGCGTCCTCCCGGTGCAGCCGGCGCGCCGCGGCCAGCGCCGCCTCGGCGGCCTGTCGGGTGTCCCCACCCTTGGCGAGCTCCGCCCGGTAAGCGGACTGGGCCCTGCGCACTCCGACCGCGAGGTTCACCGCGGTCGGACGCGCACCCGCCAGCGCGGCCGCCGCGTCATCCACGTCGAACCCGCGTACGGCGGCGAGCGCGACGCCGTACGCCCCCGCGATGCCGAGCAGCGGTGCCCCGCGCACGGCGAGCGAACGGATCGCCTCCACCAGCGCGGGCGCGTCCGTACAGACCAGCTCGACCTCCTCGGCCGGCAGCCTCGTCTGGTCGAGAAGCACCAGTACCGGGCCTTCGGGAGGCTCGTCCCATCGGATCGCCGGCATTTCGGTCGGCCTGCTGTCCTCGCCGGATTGCGCGTACTGATCAGCCATGCGGTCAGTCTGCCCCTTATCCGGCGGACAATTGAAGGTGTGCAGCCCATACCGCGGCTGGTCACTCGACAACCACCCCATGGCACGATGGCTGCCAACCTGCCGCCGCGACCGCGGACGGGCACCGTGAAGGAGCGACGATGAACGACACTCCGGGCTGGGCCTCGCCCGGATCCGCCCCGTCCGACGGGCAGGAGCCCGGTGCGTCCGGCCCTGCCGAGCCCGCCGACCGGCCGGGCGCCGCGAACCCCGCGGAGCAGCCGGGACCGGACCCGCAGGGCCCCGGCTCGAAGTGGTCCAAAGAGCAGCCGCCACCCGGCCAGTGGTCCGCGCCGACCGGCCCCGCGTCGCCCGGCCAGGCCCCACCGCCCCCGCCTCCCGGCCCGGGCTGGGGCGCCCCGCCTCCCGCAGGCCCTGGCGCTCCCGGCGGCGGCTACGGAGGCTACGGCCCGCCCGGCGGGTACGGCGGTCACAACGCCTGGGGAGGCGGCTACGGCGCTCCTGGCGGGTACGGCGGCTGGGGCGGCCCCCCGCCCGCGGCCAAGCCCGGTGTGATCCCTCTCCGCCCGCTCGGCGTGGGCGAGATCCTCGACGGCGCGGTCTCCACCATGCGCACCTACTGGCGCACGGTCCTGGGCATCTCGCTGACCGTCGCCGTCGTCACCGAGATCGTCGTCATCCTGCTCCAGGGCTTCGTCCTGAACGACAGCACCGACACCGAGGCCCTCAACGATCCGAGCGCCACCCTCAGCGAACTGACCCGTGCACTGGGCGACACCATGCTCAGCTCCGCCGTCCTCTTCGTGGTCTCCCTGGTCGGCACGATCGTGGCGACCGCCCTGCTCACGACCGTCACCAGCCGCGCGGTGCTCGGCAAGCCGGTCACCATCGGCGAGGCCTGGCGCGACGCCCGCCCTCAGATGCTGAAACTGTTCGGCCTGATCCTTCTGCTGCTGCTCATCACCGCGGGAATCGTCTTCGCGGGAGCACTGCCCGGCATCCTCGTCGCCATCGCGGGCGAGGGCGGGGCCGGTGCCGGACTCGCCGTCCTGGGCAGCCTGGGTGCCGGCGTCGTCGCCCTGTGGCTGATGATCCGCTTCTCCCTCGCCTCCCCGGCACTGATGCTGGAGAAGCAGAGCATCACCAAGTCGATGAGCCGCTCCGCGAAACTGGTCCGCGGCTCCTGGTGGCGCGTCTTCGGCATCCAGCTGCTCGCGACGATCATCGCGAACATCGTCGCCGCGATCATCGTCCTGCCCTTCACCTTCCTCGCCGCCGCACTCAGCGGCGACGGCATCGGCGGCTTCCTCAACGGCACCGGCGATCTCGGCTGGACCTTCCTCATCGTCAGCGGCATCGGCTCGGTGATCGGCTCCATGATCACGTTCCCGATCACGGCAGGCGTCACCGTGCTTCTCTACATCGACCAGCGCATCCGCCGCGAGGCCCTCGACCTCGACCTGGCCCGCGCCGCCGGCGTCCAGGGCTACGGCCCCAACCCCGCGCCCGGGAGCTGATGCGGTGAGCCTGGCGGGGGGAGTTCTCACAGCGGTACCGGCGCTGCCGCACACCGCCGGCCTGGCCGTACGGACTGCCCTGCGTGCCGGCGACGCATCCGTACGGGCCTTGCAACGCGCCGCCGACGCATCGTCCCTGCTGTCGCTCTCGCGCTCGGACGACGCACCGCCGCTGACGATCCCGCGCGACCCCGCCCGAGAGGCCGCCCGGCGCGAACTGTCCAAACGGATGTACCACGAGAACGACCCCGGCCTGTTCCAGCGCGCCCTGAACGCGTTCTGGGACTGGGTCGGCAAGCTGTTCGACACCGCATCGGCCGCGACACCCGGCGGACCGATCGGCCTGGTCGTCGTCATCATGGCCGTCCTAGCCGTGCTGGGCGCCCTGTGGTGGCGCCTGGGCACTCCGCGCCGCGAACCCACCTCTGCGCCCGCCCTGTTCGACGACCGTCCCCGCAGCGCCGCCGAACACCGCGCGGCCGCCGAGGCACACGCCGCCCAGGGCCACTGGAACCAGGCCATGCAGGAACGCATGCGGGCCATCGTCCGCTCCCTGGAGGAACGCGCCCTCCTCGATGCCCGCCCCGGCCGCACCGCGGACGAAGCAGCCGCGGAGGCGGGCCGCACTTTGCCGACGCACGCGGACCGGCTGCGTACCGCCGCCCGGGACTTCGACGACGTGACGTACGGCGGCCGAAGGGCGAGCGAGCAGTCGTACCACCGCATCGCCGAACTCGACCGCGACCTGGAGCGCGCCAAGCCACAGCTCGCGAGCAGCAGCCACAGCGCGGCCCACAACGCCCGCCAGGGAGCCGCCGAATGACCACCGAGGCCACGCTTCCGTCCACCTCGGCCTCGCCCACCACACGCCAGGTATGGACCCGCGCGCGAGGTGTCGTCCTCGCTCTCGTGCTCCTCCTGGCGGCGGCCGTCGCGATCGCGGCAATCCGCTCCGACGCCCGCCACGGCAATCTCGACCCGCGCTCCGCCGACCCGTACGGCAGCCGCGCCGTCGCCGAACTCCTCGCCGACCGGGGCGTCTCCACACGTGTGGTCACCACCCTGGTCGAGGCGCGCGCCGCGGCAGGCCCGGACACGACCCTCCTGGTCGCCGTCCCCGACCTGCTGACGGATCGTCAACAAAACCGGCTCCGCTCCGCGACCGCCGACTCCGCAGGCCGTACCGTCCTCGTCGCCCCCGGCAGTTTGTCCGTCGAGCGGCTCGCCCCCGGGGTCGTCGCCGACCCGGCCACCAGCCTCGACTCGGCACTCTCCCCCGTCTGCGACCTGCCCGCCGCCCGGCGCGCCGGCACCGCCGACACCGGCGGCATCCGCTACACCGCCACCCGGCCCGACGCCGACGAGTGCTACCCCAGCGAGCGCCTGGCCACCCTGGTGCGCTTCCCGGACACGTCCGGGGACGGCGACACCGTCGTCCTCGGCGCACCCGACATCCTCTACAACGACCAAATCGACGAGCAGGGCAACGCCTCGCTGGCCCTCCAACTCCTCGGCTCCCGTCCCCATCTGGTCTGGTACCTCCCCTCGCTCTCCGACACCACGGCCACCGGCTCCGACGACGAACGCGGCTTCTTCGACCTGCTCCCCTCGGGCTGGCTCTGGGGCACGCTGCAGCTCTTCGTCGCCGCGGCCCTCGCCGCCCTCTGGCGGGCACGCCGACTCGGCCCCCTCGTGCCCGAAAAACTCCCCGTGGCGATCCGCGCCTCCGAAACCGTCGAAGGCCGCGCCCGCCTCTACCGCAAGGCGAACGCACGCGACCGCGCGGCCACCGCTCTTCGCTCCACCACCCGCACCCGCCTCGCCCCTCTCGTAGGCGTCCCCGTAACCCAGGCACACGCGCCCGAGGCCCTGCTCCCCGCCCTGTCCGCCCACCTCCACGACCATGGAGACGGACAGACCATGCACTCCCTCCTCTTCGGCCCGCCGCCCAGCGACGACGCGGCCCTCATCTCCCTCGCCGACCAGCTCGACGCCCTCGAAAGAGAGGTTCGCCGTCCATGATGGACCCGACCACTGACAACGCCGGGAACACCGGGGACCCGGGCACCGCCCGGGCCGCCCTGGAGGCCCTGCGCGCCGAGATCGCCAAAGCCGTGGTCGGCCAGGACCCCGCCGTGACCGGCCTCGTCGTCGCCCTCCTCTGCCGCGGACACGTTCTCCTTGAAGGAGTCCCTGGAGTCGCCAAAACGTTGCTCGTCCGCGCCCTCGCATCCGCGCTCGAGCTCGACACCAAGCGCGTCCAGTTCACCCCCGACCTGATGCCGAGCGACGTGACGGGCTCCCTCGTCTACGACACCCGCAGCGCCGAGTTCTCCTTCCAGCCCGGCCCGGTCTTCACCAACCTCCTGCTCGCCGACGAGATCAACCGCACTCCGCCCAAGACCCAGTCGTCCCTCCTGGAAGCCATGGAGGAACGCCAGGTCACGGTCGACGGCACCCCCCGCCTGCTCCCCGAGCCGTTCCTGGTCGCCGCGACCCAGAACCCGGTCGAGTACGAAGGGACCTATCCCCTCCCCGAAGCGCAGCTGGACCGTTTCCTCCTCAAGCTGACGATCCCGCTGCCCTCCCGCGAGGACGAGATCAACGTCCTCACCCGCCACTCCGAGGGCTTCAACCCACGCGACCTGCACGCCGCCGGCCTACGCCCGGTCGCGGGCCCAGCCGACCTGGAGGCAGCCCGCGCCGCGGTCGCCAAGACGACGATCTCCCCGGAAATCACCGCCTACGTGGTCGACATCTGCCGAGCCACCCGCGAATCGCCGTCCCTCACTCTCGGCGTCTCCCCGCGCGGCGCGACGGCCCTGCTCGCCACAGCTCGCGCCTGGGCCTGGCTGACAGGCCGCGACTACGTCACCCCCGACGACGTCAAGGCACTCGCCCTCCCGACCCTCCGCCACCGTGTACAACTCCGCCCGGAAGCCGAGATGGAGGGCGTGACGGCCGACTCCGTCATCAACGCGATCCTCACCCACGTCCCGGTCCCCCGCTGATGGCACTCACCGGACGCGCCGCGCTCCTCGCCGCTCTGGGCTCCCTCCCCGTCGGCATCTGGGAACCCGGCTGGACAGGCATCCTCGCGGTCAACGCCCCTCTGGTCGTGGCCTGCGCCTGCGACTTCGCACTGGCAGCACCCGTACGACGCCTCGGCCTGACCCGCTCCGGCGACACGTCTGTACGCCTGGGCGACAGCGCCGACGTCACTCTCACGGTCACCAACCCGTCCGGCCGCCCGCTCCGCGCCCGCCTGCGCGACGCCTGGCCCCCCAGCAGCTGGCAGCCCGGCACGGAAGTGGAGGCCTCCCGCCACCGCCTCATGGTTCCCGCCGGCGAACGCCGCCGCATCACGACCCGCCTACGCCCCACTCGCCGAGGCGACCGCCAAGCCGATCGCGTCACCATCCGCTCATACGGCCCTCTGGGCCTTTTCACCCGCCAGGGCACCCACAAAGTCCCCTGGACGGTACGCGTCCTGCCCCCCTTCACCAGCCGCAAGCACCTCCCCTCGAAGCTCGCCCGGCTGCGCGAACTCGACGGCCGAACCAGCGTGCTCACTCGCGGCGAAGGCACAGAATTCGACAGCCTCCGCGAATACGTCCCCGGCGACGACACCCGCTCCATCGATTGGCGCGCCACAGCCCGCCAGTCCGCGGTCGCTGTACGTACCTGGCGCCCAGAGCGCGACCGCCACATCCTTCTGGTCCTCGACACCGGCCGCACTTCCGCAGGCCGCGTGGGCGACGCCCCACGCCTCGACGCCGCCATGGACGCGGCATTGTTGCTCGCGGCCCTGGCATCCCGCGCCGGCGACCGCGTGGACCTGCTCGCCTACGACCGCCGAGTACGCGCCCTGGTCCAGGGCCGCACCGCAGGCGACGTCCTCCCATCCCTGGTCAACGCGATGGCAACCGTCGAGCCCGAACTCGTCGAAACGGACGCCCGAGGCCTCACGGCTACGGCACTCAAATCGGCCCCTCGCCGCTCTCTGATCGTGCTACTCACGACTCTCGACGCGGCGCCGGTCGAGGAGGGCCTGCTGCCCGTCCTCTCCCAACTCACTCAGCGCCACACAATCCTGCTGGCCTCGGTCGCAGACCCGTATATCGCCCGCATGGCCACGGCTCGCGGAAACACCGAGAGCGTCTACGAGGCCGCAGCCGCCGCCCAGGCCCAGACCGAACGCCATCGCACTGCCGAGCAACTCCGCCGGCACGGCGTAACGGTCGTCGACGCGACGCCCGATGACCTGGCTCCGGCACTGGCAGATGCTTATCTGGCGCTCAAAGCGGCAGGTCGCCTGTAATCGCGGAGCGGAGCAGGTTATCCGCGCCCCTGAACGGTCCCTGAAATGCAGAAAACCCCGTACCAGCCCGGTACGGGGTTTTCTCAAGAATTGTTCGGCGGCGTCCTACTCTCCCACAGGGTCCCCCCTGCAGTACCATCGGCGCTGTAAGGCTTAGCTT
>NZ_JBFAIR010000064.1:0-38045 GCF_040654815.1 Streptomyces sp. NPDC050619
TCAACCGCGCCCGCGCCGACACCAGCACACACGCATCCCGCAACGACAACACACCCGCCACATGCGCCGCCGCGATCTCACCCACCGAATGACCGACGACGTGGTCGGGCCTGACGCCGAACGACTCGACGAGGCGATACAGGGCCACTTCGACAGCGAACAACGCCGGCTGCGCGACACCCGTACGCTCCAGCGGGGCCGGGTCGTCGCCCCACATCGCGTCCCGTACGCCGGGCGGCAGTTCGGCCAGTACCTCGTCGAGGGCCTGCGCGAACACCGGGTACCGGCCGTACAACTCCCTTCCCATACCCAGTCGTTGGGCACCCTGTCCGGAGAACAGCACGGCGAGCGGCCCGCCCTGTGCCTCGGCCCGGGCCACCTCGACCGGCTGCTCCCCCGCGGTGAGCAGCACGGCGCGGTGCTCGAAGGCCGACCGCGCGGTGGCCAGGGAGTAGCCGATGTCCAGCGCCGGGCGGCCCCCCGCGTGGGCGCGGATCCGGTCGAGCTGGTGGTGCAGCGCGGTCTCGGTGCGGGCGGACACGGGCCAGGGCACGACGCCGGGGGTGGCCGTGGGCGGCTCGGGGTCGGCGGCGGCGGTGGCCGGGGTGTGCTGCTCGACGATGACGTGGGCGTTGGTGCCGCTGATGCCGAACGACGACACGCCGACCCGGCGGGGGTGCCCGGTGTCCGGCCAGTCGGTGGCGGAGGTGAGGAGCTCGACCGCGCCCTCGGTCCAGTCGACGTGGCTGGAGGGGCGGGCGCTGTGCAGGGTGGCCGGCAGGACGCCGTGCCGCAGGGACATGACGGACTTGATCAGTCCGGCGGCACCGGCAGCGGCCTGGGTGTGCCCGATGTTGGACTTCACCGAGCCCAACAGCAGCGGCCGTTCCCGATCCTGACCGTACGTCGCGAGCAACGCCTGAGCCTCGATCGGGTCGCCCAGCCGCGTCCCGGTGCCGTGCGCCTCCACCGCGTCCACCTCGGCCGGGCCCAGCCCCGCCGACGCCAGCGCCTGCCGGATCACCCGCTGCTGCGACGGACCGTTCGGCGCCGTCAAACCGTTGGACGCACCGTCCTGATTGACGGCGGAGCCACGCACGACGGCCAGGATGTGGCGGCCGCCCCGCACCGCGTCCGACAGTTTTTCGAGTACGACGACGCCGATACCCTCCGACCAGGTGGTGCCGTCGGCGTCGTCGGAGAACGCCTTGCAGCGGCCGTCGGCCGCGAGGCCCCCCTGGACGTCGAAGCCCGCGAAGGCGGCCGGCGTCGTCATCACGGTGACACCGCCGGCCAGGGCGAGCGAGCACTCGCCGCTGCGCAGCGCCTGCGCCGCCAGGTGCAGCGACACCAGCGACGACGAGCACGCCGTGTCCACGGTGACCGCAGGGCCCACCAGACCGAGGACATAGGCGACGCGGCCGGATATCACGCTGGCGGCGAGGCCGGTGCCTGCGTGCCCGGACAGGTCCTCCTTCGCGGTGTGCACGAGCCGTACGTAGTCCTGGCCGTTGGTGCCGACGAAGACGCCGGTCCGGCTGCCGCGCAGGCTCTGCGGGTCGACGCCGGACCGCTCGAACGCCTCCCACGACGTCTCCAGCAGCAGCCGCTGCTGCGGGTCCATCGCGAGCGCCTCACGGGGGCTGATGCCGAAGAAGCCCGGATCGAAGCCGCCGGCGTCGTCGAGGAAGCCGCCGCGGCCCTGGAGGTCCCAGCCGCGGTCGGCGGGGAACGCGGTGATGGCGTCGGTGCCGGAGGCGACCAGCTCCCACAGCTGCTCCGGGGTGCGCACCCCGCCGGGGAAACGGCAGGCCATGCCGACCACGGCAACCGGCTCGTGGCGTCCCGACTCGGCCTCGTCGAGACGCCGCCGGGTCTCGTGCAGGTCAGCGGTGACGTACCTGAGGTACTCGACGAGTTTCGCTTCGTCCGGCATGGTCGATGCCCTTTCCTCGGTGGGAGATCGGTGGGGGGATACGACCGGTTCAGCGGTCGGTGGGTCGGCCGATCTCGCTGTCGATGAAGGCGATGAGGTCTTCGGCGCTCGCGGCGCCGATGCGCTCGCGCACGTCGTCGTCCGCCCCCTGCCCTTCGCCGCCGTCGTCGGTGATCCGGGCGAGCAGGGCCCGTAGCCGGGCGGCGGTGCCGGTCCGGACGGCCGGGTCGAGTCGGTCCGCGGCGAGAGCGGTGGCCAGGGCGGTGTCCAGGCGGTCGAGTTCGGCGTGCAGGGCGCCCTCGGGTGGTGTCCGACCGCGGCCGAGTCGCTCGGCGAGATGCTCGGCGACGGCCTGGGGCGTGGGGTGGTCGAAGACGAGGGTGGCGGGCATGCGCAGCCCGGTGACGGCGGCGAGCCGGTTGCGCATCTCCACGGAGGTCAGGGAGTCGAAGCCGAGCCGGGAGAACTCCTCCTCGGCGCCGATCTGTTCGGGGGTGTCGTGGCCGAGCACGCTCGCGGCCTCGGTGCGCACCAGGTCGGTGAGGTGCCGGGTGCGGTCCTGCGGGCGCAGTCCGTCGAGGCGGGCGGTGAGTTCGGCGGCGCGGTTGCGGCCCGCGGCGGTGCGGCGTCCGCCGATCAGCCCGCGCAGGACGGGGGGCACCGGTCCGGCGAACGGCAGCGCCGCGCCGGCGCGGGCGGCGGTGCGCATCAGCACGGGCCGCGCGTCGCCGCGGGCGGTGGCCGCGTCGAACAGGGCGAGGCCCAGTTCCGCGTCGAGAGGCGGGGTGCCGGAGCGGTTCATGCGCCGGACGTGGTCCTCGCTCAGCCCGCTGGTCATGCCGGCGGCGTGCGCCCAGGGGCCCCAGGCCAGCGAGTGGCCGGGCCGTCCGGTGGCGGCGCGGTGCTGGGCGAGGCTGTCGAGGAAGGCGTTGGCCGCGGCGTAGTTGGCCTGGCCGGGGCTGCCCACGACGCCGGCGGTGGAGGAGTACGTGACGAAGGCGTCGAGGTCCAGGTCGAGGGTGGCCCGGTGCAGGTGCCAGGCGGCGTCGGCCTTGGGCCGCAGGACGGCGCCGAACCGGTCCGGGGTGAGGGCGTCCAGGACACCGTCGTCGAGGACGCCGGCGGTGTGCACGACCGCGGTCAGCGGGTGCTCGGCGGGGACGCCGGCGACGAGGGCGGCCACGTCGGCCGGGTCGCCGACGTCGGCCGCGGCCAGGGTGACCCGGGCGCCGAGGGCTTCGAGTTCGTCGCGCAGCTCCACGGCGCCGGGGGCGTCGGGGCCGCGCCGGCCGGCCAGCAGCAGGTGCCGCAGGCCGTGGGCGGTGACCAGGTGCCGGGCGAGGATCCGGGCCAGTCCGCCGGTGCCGCCGGTGATCAGCACGGTGCCGTCGGCACGCCAGCGGGCCGGGCCGGCGTCGGCCGTGGCGGCGGCGTCGGGCACGCGGGCGAGGCGCGCCACGCGCACGCATCCCTCCCGCACCATGAACTGCTCCTCGTCCGTGTCCGGCAGGGCGGGCAGCACGGCCGCGGAGGACGCGCCGCCGTCGACGTCGACGAGGAGGAACCGGCCGGGGTGTTCCATCTGCGCGGACCGCACCAGGCCCCAGACCGCGGCGGCGGCCGGGTCGGTGACCTCCTCGCCGTGCGGTGCGACCGCGCCCCGGGTGACGAACACCAGGAGGGTGCGGGCGAACCGGTCCTCGGCGAGGAACTCCTGCATCAGCGTCAGCGCGCGGTGCGTCAGCTCGTGGACCGCTGCGACGGCGTCGTCGAGTCGGCCCGTGAGCGGGACGGCGATCGTCCGCACCCGCGCGTCGTCACCTTCTCGCAGTTCGGCCAGGGACTTCACTGGTACCGCGAGCGAGCCGAGGGCGACGGACGGCTCGGTGTCGTCGGGCCCGAGGAGGTACCAGGGGGTCGGCTCGGCGAAGGCGGCCGGGGCGGGCCGCTCCTCCCAGTCCAGGCGGAACAGGGAGGTGCGCAGGTCGGGTCCGGCGGCGGGGGCGTCGGCCCGGCGCTCCGCCGAGCGCAGGACGACGGTGCGCGCGGTGAGCACGGGCGCGCCGGAGGGGTCGGCGGCGAGGAGTTCGCGGCTGTCGCCGCTGCCGGTCAGCCGTATCCGCAGTTCGGTGGCCGATACGGCGTGCAGGGACACGTCACCCCAGCGGACGGCGAGCAGCCGCTCGGGCTCCGTCTCCTCGGCCCCGGTGACGAGGTGCGCGGCGTGCAGGGCGGCGTCCAGGAGGACCGGGTGCATTCCGAACCCGGCGTGTTCGCCGGTCTCCTTGGGCAGCGCGACCTCGGCGTACAGGTCGTCGCCGTGCCGCCAGGCGGCGCGCAGGGCGCGGGCGGCCAGGCCGTGCTCCAGCCCGGCGTCGGCGAGCCGGTCGTACAGGTCGTCGACGGCCAGCTCGGTGGCGTCGGGTGGCGGCCACTGGACCGCGGCGAACCGGGTGATGTCCGGTGCCGGGGCGGGTTCCTCGCGGGTGAGCCGGCCGTGGGCGTGCTCGGTCCATGCAGCGTCCGGCTCGTGGGCGGGCCGGGTGTGGCACCACACGGGCCGGCCACCGTCGTCGTCGCACGCGCCGATGCGGAGCTGGAGTTGAAGCGCGCCCTGGTCGGGCACGGTCACCGGCTCGGTGAGGGTGAGATCGGCGACGTGCGGCGTGTCCACCCGGTCGCCGGCGCGTACGGCGGCCTCCAGGAGGGCGGCGCCGGGCAGCCGGACCGCGCCGTCCACGGCACAGCCGTCGAGCCAGGGGTGCAGGGTGCGCGACAGGGTGCCGGTGAGCACCAGCTCCCCGGCCCCGGCGACCGGCAGCGCGGCGCCGAGCAGGGGGTGGTCGGTGGCGGCGAGCCCGAGTCCGCTCGCGTCGGCCGAGCGCAGGGACGCGGTGGGCCACAGCCGGCGCCGCTGGAAGGGATAGGTCGGCAGCTCGGGCAGGCGCCGGGCGCCCGTGCCGGCGTACAGGGCGGTCCAGTCGACGGTGACGCCCTCGGCGTACAGGGTGGCGAGCGCGGTCACCGCCGACGCCTCCTCGGGGCGGTCGCGGCGCAGCAGCGGTACGGCGACGGCGGCGTCGGGCGCGAGGTCGGCGATCAGGGAGGTGAGGCCGCCGTCGGGGCCGATCTCCAGGAACGCGTCGGCGCCGGTGCCGGCGAGCGTGCGGACGGCGTCGGCGAACCGGACCGTCTCGCGCAGGTGCCGCACCCAGTACTCGGGCGAGGCGAGGTCGTCTCCCGCCGGGGCGCCGGTCACCGCGGACACGAACGGGGTGCGGGGCCGGTGGTGGGTCAGGGTGGCGGTGACGGCCCGGAAGTCGTCGAGCATCGGGTCCATCAGCGGGGAGTGGAACGCGTGGGACACCTCCAGCCGGCGGGTGCGGCGGTCGCCGAGCCGGGCGAGGACGGCTTCGACGGCGGACTCGGTGCCGGACAGCACCACAGCCGAGGGGCCGTTGACCGCACCGATGGCGACCTCTTCGGTGCGGAGCGCCGCCACCTCGTCCTCGGTGGCGGTCACGGCCACCATGACGCCGCCCGGCGGCAGTTCACCCATCAGGCGGGCTCGGGCGGTGACCAGGGCGCAGGCGTCCTCCAAGGTCAGGATGCCCGCGACCTGGGCGGCCGCGATCTCGCCGACCGAGTGTCCGGTGACGTATTGCGGCGTGACGCCCAGGGATGCGACGAGGCGGTGCAGGGCGACCTGGAGAGCGAACAGGGCGGGCTGCGCGTGCTCGGTGCGGCGCAGCGCCTCGGGGTCGTCGCCCCAGACGATGTCCCGCAGGCCGGGCGGGAGGTGGGTGAGCACCTCGTCGAAGGCGTCGGCGAACACCGGGAAGCGGTGGTACAACTCCCGTCCCATGCCCGGCCGTTGGGTGCCCTGACCGGAGAACACCAGGGCCGGGCCGCGTTCGGCGGCGGTGCCGCGGACCGTCTCGCCGTCGGTGAGGAGCACCGCGCGGTGGGCGAAGTCGGAGCGGGCGGCGAGGGAGCGGCCCACGTCGCGCGGGTCGCGGCCGCGCGCCCAGTCGGTCAGCGCGGCGACCTGGGCGTCCAGGGCCTCTTCGGTGCGGGCGGACAGCGGCCACGGGGTGACAGCGGGTGTCAGGGCGGGAGTCTCCGGCTCCGCCGGGGGTGCGCCTTCGAGGACGACGTGCGCGTTGGTGCCGCTGATCCCGAACGCGGAGACGGCGATGCGCGGCGGCCTGCCCGTCTCGGGCCACTCGGTGGTGTCGGTGAGCAGGGACAGGGCGCCCGAGGACCAGTCGATACGGCTGGAGGGCGTGTCGGCGTGCAGGGTGCGCGGCAGGCGGCCGTCGCGCAGCGCGAGCACGGACTTGATGACGCCGGCGACCCCGGCGGCGGCCTGGGTGTGCCCGATGTTGGTCTTCACCGACCCGAGCAGCAGCGGCCGTTCGCGGCCTTGGCCGTAGGTGGCGAGCAGGGCCTGGGCCTCGATCGGGTCGCCCAGCCGGGTCCCGGTGCCGTGCGCCTCCACGGCGTCCACGTCGGCCGGCGTGAGGCGGGCGTCGGCGAGGGCCTGGCGGATGACACGCTGCTGTGCGGGGCCGTTGGGGGCGCTGAGCCCGTTGGAGGCGCCGTCCTGGTTGACCGCCGAGCCCCGCACGACGGCCAGCACCTCGTGCCTGTTGCGTACCGCGTCCGACAGCCGCTCCACGACCAGCATGCCGACGCCCTCGGACCACACGGTGCCGTCGGCGTCGTCGGAGAACGCCTTGCAGTGACCGTCCGCCGCCAGGCCGCCCTGGATGCTGAAGCCGACGAAGCTGACCGAGGTGGTCATCACGGTGACGCCGCCGGCCAGGGCGAGTTCGCACTCTGAGTTGCGCAGCGCCTGGCCGGCCAGGTGCAGCGAGACGAGGGAGGAGGAGCAGGCGGTGTCGACGGTCAGGGCCGGGCCCTCCAGGCCGAACACATACGCCAGCCGGCCGGAGATCACGCTGGCGGCGAGACCGGTGCCGAGGTGGCCGCCGATGTCCTCGCGGGCGCGGGTGGCCAGGTGGACGTAGTCCTGGCCGTTGGTGCCGACGAAGACGCCGGTGCGGCTGCCGCGCAGGGCGTCGGGGTCGAGGCCGGCGCGTTCGAAAGCCTCCCACGAGGTCTCAAGGAGCAGCCGTTGCTGCGGGTCCATCGCGAGCGCCTCGCGGGGGCTGATACCGAAGAAGCCCGGGTCGAAGTCGGCGGCGGCGTGCAGGAATCCGCCGCGGGTGGTGGCGCTGCTGCCGGGGCCGGCGCCGTGCAGGGTGTCGAGGTCCCAGCCGCGGTCGTCCGGGAAGGGGCCGGTGCCGTCGCGGCCGGCGAGCATCAGCTCCCAGAACTCCTCGGGGGTACTGACGTCTCCGGGGAAACGGCAGGCCATGCCGATGATGGCCAGCGGTTCGTCCTGGGCCGGGCGCCCGGCCGGTTCGGCGATCCGGTCGGCGGTGCCGTCGTCGAGCAGTTCGGCCAGCAGGTGGGCGGCGAGCCGGCGCGGGCTCGGGTAGTCGTAGGCCAGGGTGGCGGGCAGGTGGAGTCCGGTGGCGGTGGACAGGAGTCGGCCGAGCTCCACGGCGGTGAGCGAGTCCATGCCCAGCCGGCCGAACTCGTGGTCGGGGTCGATCTCGTCGCGGCCTCGGTGGCCGAGCACGACGGCCGTCTCGGCGCGCACCAGCCCCAGCAGGTGCCGACGTCGCTCGTCCGGGCCGAGGGCGACGAGCCGCGCGACGAGCGCCTCGCGGGAGGCGGAGCCGTCCGTGGCCGGTTCGGCATGAGGGGCGGGCGGGGCGACGGGACCGCCGTCGGGCCAGTACCGCTGCCGCTGGAAGGGGTACGTCGGCAGCTCCACCCGGCGTGCACCGGTGCCCGCGCCCAGGGCACGCCAGTCGACGGGGACTCCGGCGACGTGCAGCGTGGCCAGCGCGCCGACCACGGCCTCCTCCTCGCCCCGGTCGCGGCGCAGCATCGGGGCGGCGACGGTGTCCCGCGGGCTTCCGGCGAGGACGAGGCCGCTGAGCACGCCCGCCGGGCCGACCTCCAGGAAGGCCCCGGCGGCGGCCGCGCGCAGGGCGTCGACCGCGTCGGCGAACCGCACGGTCTCCCGGGCGTGCCGCACCCAGTACTCCACCGAGCACAGCTCCTCCGGCCCGGCGATACGGCCGGTGAGGGCCGACGCCACGGTGATCCGGGGGGCGCGGAACTCCAGCCGGGCGAGGGCCTGCCGGAAGTCGTCCAGCATCGGCTCCATGAGCGGGGAGTGGAAGGCGTGGCTCACGGCGAGGCGCGTGCGCCGCCGCTCCCCGAGGGCCGCCACGACAGCGGTCACCTCGTCCTCGGCGCCGGAGACGACGACCGCGGTGGGGCCGTTGACCGCCGCGAGGGACACGCCGTCGGTGAGCAGCGGCCGTGCCTCGTCCTCGGTCGCCTCGACCGCGACCATGACGCCGCCGGGCGGCAGCGCCGCCATCAGCCGGCCCCGCGCCGCGACCAGTGCGCAGGCGTCCGCGAGGGACAGCACGCCCGCGACATGGGCGGCGGCCACCTCACCGACCGAGTGGCCGGTCACGTGGGCGGTGGTGACGCCCCACGACTCCAGCAGCCGGAAGAGCGCCACCTCTACGGCGAACACCGCGCACTGCGCGTGGTCCGTGCGGTTGAGCAGCGCCTCGTCCGTGCCCCACATCGTGTCCCGGACCGCGGTGCCGAAGTGGCCGAGGACCTCGCCGAGGGCGGCGGCGAACGCCGGGAAACGGGCGTGCAGTTCGCGGCCCATGCCGAGGCGCTGGCTGCCCTGGCCGGGGAAGACGACGGCGAGGGGGCGGTCGGCGGCCAGGCCTCGGGCGAGTTCCGTGGTGCCGTCGGGATGCAGGACGGCACGGTGTTCGAGGGCGGCGCGGCCGGCCAGGGTCCAGGCCACGTCGCGGGCGTCGAGCCCGGCGGCGGCCGACCGGATCCGCTCGATCTGCGCGTCGAGGGCGGCCTCGGTGCGCGCGGAGATCACCCACGGCAGCGGGGCGGCGGCGGTCGCGGGGTCCGACCTCGGTGCGATGGCAGTCGCACGCTCCGACCCGGCTGCGATGGCAGTCGCATGCTCCGAACCGGCTGCGATGGCAGTCGCATGCTCCGACCCGGCTGCGGCAGCCGCCGCACGCTCCGAACCCGGCGCAGTGGCCGTCGTACCGCCCGAACCCGGCGCAGTGGCCGTCGTACCGCCCGAACCCGACGCGGTAGCCGCCGCACGCTCCGACCCGGCTGCGGCCGTCACACGCTCCGACCCGGCTGCGGCGGCCGTCGCATGCTCCGAACCCGGCGCAGTGGCCGTCGCACGGTCCGGCCCCGGCGCGGTAGCCGTCGTACCGCCCGAACCCGACGCGGTAGCCGCCGCACGCTCCGACCCGGCTGCGGCGGCCGTCACACGCTCCGACCCAGCTGCGGCGGCCGTCGCATGCTCCGAACCCGGCACAGTTGCCGTCGCACGGTCCGGCCCCGACGCGGTGGCCGTCGTACCACCCGAACCCGACGCGGTAGCCGTCGCACGCTCCGACCCGGCTGCGGCAGCCACCGCACGCTCCGAACCCGGCGCGAAAGCCGTCGCACCACCCGAACCCGACGCCAAAGCAGCCGCACCACCCGACCCCGGCGCGGTGGGCGGCTGTTCGAGGAGGATGTGGGCGTTGGTGCCGCTGATGCCGAACGAGGACACACCGGCCCGGCGCGGGCGGCCGGTGTCCGGCCAGGGGAGGTTCTCGGTGAGCAGCCGCACGGCCCCGCTCGACCAGTCGACGTGCCGGGACGGCGGGTCGGCGTGCAGGGTGCGCGGCAGGACTCCGTGCCGCATCGCCATCACGGTCTTGATGAGGCCCGCGGCGCCCGCGGCGGCCTGGGTGTGGCCGAGGTTGGACTTCACCGAGCCGAGCAGCAGCGGCCGTTCGCGGTCCTGGCCGTAGGTGGCGAGCAGGGCCTGGGCCTCGATCGGGTCGCCGAGAGCGGTCCCGGTGCCGTGCGCCTCCACGACGTCCACGTCGGCGGGGGTGAGCCCGGCGCCCGCGAGGGCCTGGCGGATGACCTGCTGCTGGGAGGGGCCGTTGGGCGCGGTGAGCCCGTTGGAGGCGCCGTCCTGGTTGACCGCCGAGCCCCGCACGACGGCCAGCACCTCGTGCCCGTTGCGTACGGCGTCCGACAGCCGCTCCACGACGAGAACGGCGACGCCCTCGGACCAGCCGGTCCCGTCGGCGCCGTCACCGAAGGCCTTGCAGCGGCCGTCCGTGGCGAGGCCACCCATGCGGGAGAACCCGGCGAAGCCCATGGGGGTGGACATCACGGTGACCGCTCCGACGAGGGCGAGAGAGCACTCGCCGCCGCGCAACGCCTGCCCGGCGAGGTGCAGGGCGACGAGCGACGACGAGCAGGCGGTGTCGACGGTCAAGGCCGGGCCCTCCAGCCCGAACACGTACGCCAGACGCCCCGAGGCGACGCTGGTGTTGAGGCCGGTGGTGGCGTGGGCCTCGACGTCGACGGAGGACTGCATGACGAGGGTGCCGTAGTCCTGGCCGCTCAGGCCGACGAAGACGCCGGTGCGGCTGCCGCGCAGGCTGTGCGGGTCGAGGTCGGCCCGTTCGAGGGCCTCCCAGGCGGTCTCGAGGAGCAGCCGCTGCTGCGGATCCGTCGCCATGGCCTCGCGCGGGGAGATCTCGAAGAACGCGGCGTCGAACTCGCTCGCGCCGCGCAGGAAACCGCCGGCCACCCCGTCGGCCGAGGTGACGCCGGTGTGCTTCTCCCAGCCCCGGTCGTCGGGCATGCCGGAGATGGCGTCGCCACCGGCCGCCACGAAGTCCCACAGCTCTTCGGGCGAGGTGATGCCGCCGGGGTAGCGGCAGGCCATGCCGACGACGGCGAGGGGGTCGTCCGCGACGTCGGTGCCGGACGCGATCGGCGTCGCGGGGGCGTCGCCGACGACGCCCTCCTCGACGAGTTCGCCGAGCAGGTGGACGGCGAGACGGCGCGGTGTGGGGTAGTCGAAGACCAACGTGGCGGGCAGGTGGAGGCCGGTGGCGGTGGCCAGGCGGTTACGCAGTTCGATCGCGGTCAGCGAGTCCACGCCGAGCCTGCGGAACTCCTGGTCGGCGTCGACCGCCTCGCTCGTGCCGTGGCCAAGGACGCCCGCGGCCTCGGCCCGCACCAGTTCCACGAGGTGGCGGCGCCGCTCGTCGGCGGGCAGTGCCGCGAGCCGGTCGACGAGCGCACCGCGCGTCACCGTCCCGCCGCCCGCGGTACGCCGTCCGGGCCGGACCAGGCCCCGCAGCAGCGCGGGCACGGCGACGGAGGGGGGCAGGGGCGCGCCGCCGACGGGCAGCGGCGCGAGGGCGGCCGCGTCGGTGGCCAGCGCGGCGTCGAACAGGGCCAGGCCCTGTTCGGCGGTCAGTGGCGGCAGCCCGAGGGCCGAGGTGCGTCTCAGGTCGCGGTCGGACACGGTGGCGGTCATGCCGCCGCCGTCCTGCGCCCAGCCGGGCCAGCGCAGGGACAGCGCGGGCAGCCCGTGGGCCTTGCGGTGCTCGGCGAGCCCGTCGAGGAAGGCGTTGGCGGCGGCGTAGTTGGCCTGGCCGGGGCTGCCCATCAGGCCGGCGGTGGACGAGTAGAGCACGAACGCGGCCAGGTCCAGGTCGCGCGTCTGCTCGTGCAGCTGCCAGGCCACGTCGGCCTTCGGCCGCAGCACGGTGTCGAGGCGATCCGGCGTGAGGGCGTCCAGCACGCCGTCGTCGAGGACGCCCGCCGTGTGCACGACGGCCGTCAGCGGGCGCTCGTCGGGGACGGCGTCCAGCAGGGCGCGTACGGCGCCGGGCGCGGTGAGATCGCAGGCGACGACGTCGACCTCGGCTCCGTGCTCGGTGAGCTCCTCGCGCAGTTCGCGGGCGCCGGGCGCGTCAGGTCCGCGGCGAGAGGCGAGCAGCAGGTGCCGTGCGCCGTGGCGGGTGACGAGGTGGCGGGCGAGCAGGCTGCCGAGGCCGCCGGTACCGCCGGTGATCAGGACCGTGCCGTCGGGGTCCGGGGTGCGCGGCAGGGTGAGCGCGAGTTTGCCGGTGTGCCGGGCGAGGCTCATGAAGCGGAACGCCTCGGCGGCCCGACGCACGTCCCAGGTGCGCACCGGCAGGGGCCGCAGGGCACCGTCGGCGAACAGCGCGGTGAGCGCCGTCAGCATCCGCCGGATGCCGTCGGGTTCCACCCAGCCCAGGTCGAAGGGCTCGTAGCGGATGCCGCCGGGAATGCTGTCCAGGTCGCGCAGATCGGTCTTGCCCATCTCCAGGAACCGGCCGCCCGGCCCGAGCAGCCGCAGCGAGGCGTCGACGAACTCGCCGGACAGGGCGTTGAGGACGACGTCGAAGCCCTCCCCCGCCACAGCGGCGAACCGCTCGGCGAAGCCGGTGTCGCGCGAGGAGGCGATGTGGTCGTCCGCCACGCCGAGTTCGCGCAGGACGGGCCACTTCGGCTCGCCGGCGGTGGCGAACACCTCCGCGCCGAGGTGCCGGGCGAGCTGGATCGCCGCCATGCCGACGCCACCCGCGCCCGCGTGCACGAGGATCTTCTCGCCGGGGCGCAGTGCGGCGAGGTCGACGAGTGCCCGGTAGGCGGTGAGGAACGCCAGCGGCACCGAACCGGCCGTCTCCCAGGCCCAGTCGGCCGGTACGGCGGTCAACTGCCGTTCGTCCACGGTGACGGTCGGCGCGAAGCCTCCCGCGACCATGCCCATGACCCGGTCGCCCGGCCGCCACAGCCCGGCCTCGGGCCCCGCCTCGACGACCACGCCGGCCGCCTCGGACCCCAGCGGACCGGCCTCGCCCGGGTACATGCCGAGCGCGCTGAGCACGTCCCGGAAGTTGACACCGGCCGCCCGCACCGCGACCCGCACCTGACGTCCTGTCAACTCCGTTTGCTCGCAGGGCGCCAGCACGAGCCCGTCCAGGCTGCCGCGGTCGGCCACGTCCAGCCGCCACGGCCCGCTCACGGGCGGGACCAGCGCGGCGCCGGCCCCGCGGGCCAGCCGTCCGACCCGCGGTTCCCCATCGCGCAGGACGGCCTGCGGTTCGTCGTCGTCGGCCAGGGCGGGCACGGTCGGCAGCAGCGCCGCGGAGGCCTCGTCGGTGTCCACCAGCACCAGACGGCCGGGGTTCTCGGCCTGCGCCGACCGGACGAGTCCCCAGACGGCGGCGGCGCCCAGGTCGGTCACGTCCTCGGCGTCGGTCGCGGCGACGGCGCCCCGCGTCACCAGCAGCAGGCGGGAGCGGCGGAAGCGGTCGTCGGCGAGGAACTCTCGCAGCAGGTCGAGCACGTGGCGGGTGGCGGCGCGGGCCGCCTCCGCGCCGTCGCCGGGCCCGGTGACGGACACGACGAGGTGGCGCGGTGCCCGCTCACCCGGCAGCGCGTCCAGCGCCGGGACGTGCGCGGCGCCGTCCAGGTGGGCGGCGAGCCCGAACGGGTCCTCTCCGACCAGGGCCCACGTGCCCCGCGCGGCGGCCGGCACCTCGTGGACCTCGTGGGTCCGCCACTCCAGCCGGAACAGCGAGCCGGCCGGATCGGGCAGGGCGGGCGCGGCGGCCTCGTCCGGCGCGGCCCGCAGAGTGAGCCCGGCGACCGACACCACGGGAGCCCCGTGCGCGTCGGCGGCGTCGACCACGACGGTGTCCGCTCCCGTACGCAGCAGCCGGGCCCGCAGCAGCCCGGCTCCGGAGGCATGCAGGGTCACGTCCCGCCACTCGAACGGCAGCAGGCGCTCGGCGTCGTGGTCCAGGGCGGCCGCGTGCAGTACGGAGTCCAGCAGGCCGGGGTGGACGCCGTACTCGCCCGTGTCGCGGACCGAGGCGTCCAGGGCGATCTCGGCGAACAGTTCCTCGCCGCGCCGCCACAGGGCGCGCAGCCCGCGGAAGGCGGGTCCGTACGCGAGGCCGGAGGCGGCGTAGCGGTCGTAGCGGTCGGTGATGTCGACGGGCTGTGCGTCGCGCGGCGGCCACTCGGTGGCGTCGAACCGCGCCGGCTCGGCCGCGTCGGGGGCGAGCCGTCCGGTGGCGTGCAGGGTCCAGGGTGCCTCGGACCGGTCGGCGGGGCGGGCGTGGAACCACAGCTCGCGGCGTCCGTCCGCGTCCGGTCCGCCGACCTTCAGCTGTACCTGTACGGCGCCCCCCTCGGGCAGCACGAGCGGCACCGTGAGGGCCAGTTCGGCGACGCGCGCACAGCCCACCTGGTCGCCGGCGCGGATGGCCAGCTCCAGGAAGCCGGTGCCGGGGAAGAAGATCATGCCGCCGACGCGGTGGTCGGCCAGCCAGGGCTGTACGGCGGTGGAGAGCACGCCGGTGAGCACGAGGTCGTCGGAGCCCGCCACCACCATCGCGGCACCGAGCAACGGGTGCCCGACCGCTTCGAGTCCCGCGCCGGACACCTCCAGGTCACGGGCGCCGCCGGCCGGCCAGTACCGTTCGCGCTGGAAGGCGTACGTCGGCAGGTCCACGCGGCGGGCGCCGGTGCCGGCGAAGAACGCGGCCCAGTCGACGGCGACGCCGTGCACGTGCAGCCCCGCGAGGCCGGTGACGAGAGCGGGCTCCTCGGGCGTCTCCCGGCGCAACAACGGCCGCACGACGGCCCGTTCGGGCAGGCAGGCGAGCGCGGCGGCGGACAGTACGGCGTCCGGGCCGACCTCCAGGAAGGCGGTGGCCCCGGCGTCCGCGAGGGCTGTCACACCGTCGGCGAAGCGCACGGTCTCGCGGGCGTGCCGTACCCAGTACTCCGCGGAGCACAGTTCCTCCGGCTCGGCGATCCTGCCGGTCAGCCCCGACACCACCGCGAGCTGCGGGGCGTTCCAGGCCAGCCCGGTGGCGACCTGGCGGAAGTCGTCGAGGATCGGGTCCATCAACGGCGAGTGGAAGGCGTGGCTCACCGCTAGGCGGGTGTGCCGCCGCTCCCCCAGCGCCGCGAGCAGGCCCTCCACGTCCTCCTCCGAGCCCGAAAGCACCAGGGCGCGCGGCCCGTTGACCGCGGCCACCGCCACGCCGGGCGTCAGCAGCGGCCGTACCTCGTCCTCGCTCGCCTCGACGGCGACCATCACGCCGCCCGGAGGGAGGGCCGCCATCAGCCGGCCGCGCGCCGCCACCAGCGCGCAGGCGTCCGCGAGGGACAGCACGCCCGCGACATGGGCGGCGGCGATCTCGCCGACCGAGTGCCCGGCGACGAACTCGGCGCGCACGCCCCAGGACTCCAGCAGCCGGTACAGCGCGACCTCTACGGCGAACAGCGCGGCCTGCGTGTGGTCCGTACGGTTCAGCAGCGCGTCGTCCGTGCCCCACATCACCTCGCGCAGCCCGGGCTCGAAGCAGGCCAGCGCCTCGTCGAGCGCGGCGGCGAACACCGGGAACCGGGCGTGCAGTTCACGGCCCATGCCGAGCCGCTGGCTGCCCTGCCCGGAGAACAGCAGAGCGAGCTTGGGCCGGCCGGTGACGTGACCGCTGATGGTGCCGGGTCCGGTGGTGTCGGCGGAGAAGGGGGCACTGTCGTGCGCGTCGGCGACCACGGCGGTGCGGTGGTCGAGGGCGGCGCGGGTGACGGCGAGAGAGTAGGCGATGTCGAGGGGGCGCAGGTCGCTGTCGCCGACCAGGTGGGCGCGCAGCCGCTCGGCCTGGTCGCGCAGGGCGGCCGGGGTGGCGGCGGACAGCAGCCAGGGCAGTGCGCCCGGTGTGCGGGCGGGTGCCGTCGGCTCGGTTTCGGCGGCGGGCGGGGCCTGTTCGAGGATGACGTGGGTGTTGGTGCCGGTCACGCCGAAGGAGGAGACGCCGGCGCGGCGCGGGCGCCCGGTGTCGGGCCAGGACCGCTGGGTGCCGAGGACCTGCACCGCGCCGGACGTCCAGTCGACGAGGCGGGTGGGGGTGTCGGCGTGCAGGGTGCGGGGGACGATGCCGTGCCAGAGCGCCATGACCGTCTTGATGACGCCGGCGACACCGGAGGCGGCCTGCGCGTGCCCGAAGTTGGACTTCACGGAGCCGAGCAGCAGGGGCCGTTCGCGGTCCTGGCCGTAGGTGGCGAGCAGGCTCTGCGCCTCGATGGGGTCGCCGAGCGGGGTGCCGGTGCCGTGGGCCTCGACGACGTCGATGTCGGCGGGCGTGAGGCGGGCGGCCGCGAGGGCCGCGTGGATGACGCGTTGCTGGGAGGGGCCGTTGGGCGCGGTGAAACCGTTCGAGGCGCCGTCCTGGTTGACTGCGGAGCCCCGCACGACGGCGAGGATCTCGTGGCCGTGCCGTTCGGCGTCGGAGAGCCGCTCCAGCAGCAGCACTCCGGCGCCCTCGGCCCACCCGGTACCGTCGGCGCCGTCACCGAATGCCTTGCAGCGGCCGTCCCGGGCGAGCCCGCCCTGCCGGCTGAACTCGACGAGCGGTCCCGGCGTCGCCATCACGTTGACACCGCCGGCCAGGGCCAGGGTGCTCTCCCCGCCCCGCAGCGACTGGCAGGCCAGGTGCAGGGCGACCAGGGACGAGGAACAGGCCGTGTCGACGGTGAGCGCGGGACCTTCCAGGCCCAGCGTGTAGGAGAGCCGTCCGGACAGGGCGCCCGCCCCGATGCCGCTGCCGATCTCGCCGTCGGCGTCGGCCAGGGAGCGCAGCACGAGATGGGCGTAGTCCTGGCCGTTGGTGCCCATGAAGACGCCGGTGCGGCTGCTCCGCAGGAGCGTGGCGTCGAGGCCGGCGCGTTCGATCGCCTCCCAGGAGATCTCCAGCAGGATGCGCTGCTGGGGGTCCATGCGCTGCGCCTCGCGCGGGGAGATGCCGAAGAACGCGGCGTCGAAGTCGGCGACGCCGTCGAGGAAGCCGCCGCGCGTGCTGAGTTCGTGCCCGTGTTCGTCGACGCCGGCGGTGCGCAGCGCGGTGAGGTCCCAGCCGCGGTCGGCGGGCAGCGTGGACACCGCGTCGGTGCCGTCGGCGACGAGCCGCCACAGGTCCTCCAGGGAGCGCACGCCGCCCGGGTAGCGGCAGCCGATGCCGATGACGGCGATCGGCTCCGCGGCGGCGGCGACCAGCTGCCGGTTCTTCCTGCGCAGGCGGTCGACGTCCTTCATGGCGGTCCGCAGGGCGTGGACGACCTGCTCGCTGGGCGTCGTGGTCATGGCTGGCTCCGTCACTGGGCGGGCTCGTCTGTCGGGTCGTACGAGTCGTGGGGGTCGGTGGGGTCGTCGGGGCCGGCTCCGTGGCCCTGGAGTGCGGCGCGCACGAGGTCGTCGAGCGCCATGGCGTCGATGTCGGCGTCGGGTTCGGGGTCCGCCGGGGGCGCGGCGGCCTCCTGGTCCGTGGACAGGGCGAGGAGTTCGTCGAGCAGGCCGGTCTCGCGCAGCCGGTCCAGGGGCAGTTGGGCGAGCGCCGACCGGATCCGGGTGTCCTCGGGGGTCTCGTCGGGCGCGGTGGGTGTCTCGGGTGCGAGTCGTTCGGTCAGGTGCTGGGCGAGCGCCAGCGGGGTGGGGTGGTCGAAGACGAGGGTGGCGGCGAGGGGCAGGCCGGTGGCGGCGGTGAGCTGGTTGCGCAGCTCGACCGCCCCGAGGGAGTCGACGCCGAGGTCGCGGAAGAGGCGTTCGGCGCCGATGGCGGCCGGGTCGCGGTGGCCGAGGACGGCCGCGGCCCGCGCGAGCACCAGGTCCAGGACGGCCTCGGTACGGCGGGCGGGGGGCAGTTTGGCGAGCCGGTCCCGCAGGGCGCCGGCCGGTTCGGCGGTCCGCTCGGAGGCGGCGCCCTGGGGGCGGTCGTGGCCGGGCAGGCCGCGCAGCAGGGCGCGGGGACGTCCGGCGGCGGGTGAGGCGAACGCGTCCGTGGCCAGACCGGCCACCAAGGCGGTCGGGTGGGATTCGGCGACGAGCCGGCAGAGCATCTCGGCGGCGAGTTCGGGGTCCATGGGCTCGATGCCGACGCGTCGCATGGCCTCCTCGGCGGCGGCGCCCCCGGCCATGCCGCCGCCTCCCCAGACGCCCCAGGCGATGGAGGTGGCGGGCAGTCCCTCGGCCCGGCGGCGTTCGGCGAGCGCGTCCAAGGCGGCGTTGGCGGCGGCGTAGTTGGCCTGGCCGGGGTTGCCGACGAGGGCGGTCGCCGAGGAGAACAGGGCGAACACCTCCAGGTCGCGGTCCCGGGTGAGTTCGTCGAGGAGCAGGGCGGAGGCCGCCTTGGCGCGGAAGACCGTGCCGAACCGCGCGGGGGTGAGCCGGTCCAGGACGCCGTCGTCGACCAGGCCGGCGGTGTGCACCACGGCGGTCAGCGGCAGGTCGTCCGGGATCGCGGCGAGCAGTTCGCCGAGCTGCTCGCGGTCGGCGACGTCGCACGCGGCGAGTGTGACGCGGGCGCCGAGGCCGGTCAGCTCCTCGCGCAGCGCACCGGCTCCCGGCGCGTCGGGGCCACGGCGTCCGGCGAGTACGAGGTGCGGGGCACCGGCCTTGGCGAGTCGCCGCGCTACATGGGCGGCCAGCGCTCCGGTGCCGCCGGTGATCAGCGTGGTGCCGGAGGGCCGCCAGGCGGCGTCCGCGTCACGGCTGTCGCCGGGTGCCGGGACGATACGGCCCGCGAAGACGGTGCCCCCGCGGACGGCGACCTGGTCCTCGCCGTCCTGCCCAGCGAGAACCCCGGTGAGGGCGCCGAGTTCGCGGGCGTCCGGCACGGCCGCCGGCACATCGACGAGGCCGCCCCAGCGGTCCGGGTACTCCAGGGCGGCGACCCGGCCCAGTCCCCAGACGGCGGCCTGCTCGGGGGCAGGGGTCGCGTCCGCCGCCCCGACCGAGACCGCGCCTCGCGTGACGCACCACAGGGGCGCGGTCAGGTCCGCGTCGCCGAGCGCCTGGACGAGGGCCGCGGTGCCCACCGTTCCGGCGGGTGCCTCGTCGTCGCCGGTGCGGTCGTCCAGTGCCAGGAGCGACAGCACTCCGGCGAATCCGCCGCCGTACGTCCGTATACGGGCGGCCAGTTCGGCCCGGTCCGTGCTCTCGGCGCGCATCCGCACGACCTTCGTGCCGAGCCCGTCCAGTACCGCGTCCGTCCAGGCGTCGTCGGCGCCGGACGCGGGCAGCACCGCGAGCCAGGTGCCGGTGGCACGGCGGGCCGTCGGGCCGGACAGCGGCTGCCAGACCACACGGTGCCGCCAGCCGTCCATGCGGCCCTCGGTGTCGCGGCCGCGCCGCCAGTCGAGCAGCGCGGGCAGCACCTTGGCCACAGCGTCGTCGTCCACGTCGAGACGGGCGCCGAGCTCGGCGAAGTCCTCCTTCTCGACGGCCGTCCAGAAGTCGCCGTCGCCTCCCCGCGCGTGCCTCCGGTCCTGCCGGGGCGCGGCGTGTTCGGGCCAGAACCGCTCGTGCTGGAACGGATACGTCGGCAGATCGACGTGACGCGCCCCGGTGCCGGCGAAGTACGCGTCCCAGTCCACGTCGAGACCGGCGAGCCGCAGCCGGGCCAGGGCGGTGTGCACCGACTGGGCCTCGGCGTGGTCCCGCCGCAGCAGCGGCACCGTGAGCGCGGACGCGGCCGGACCTGCGCCGGCCATGCCGAGCAGCACGCCACCCGGTCCGAGCTCCACGAGCACGGACGCCTGGCGCTCCGCCAGGGTGCGGACGCCGTCGGCGAACCGGACCGTTTCGCGCACATGCCGTACCCAGTACTCGGGCGAGCCGAAGCCGGCGTCGGCGGCGGCAAGGCGCCCGGTCAGGTTGGAGACGACCGCGAGGGCGGGCGCCGTGACGGTCAGGCCGGTGAGCTCGGCGCGGAAGGCGTCCAGCATCGGCTCCATGTGCGGGGAGTGGAAGGCGTGGCTGACGCGGAGGCGGCCGGTGCGCCGGCCCAGGTCGGCGAAGTGCCCGGTGACGCGCAGCACTTCGTCCTCGTCGCCGGAGACGACCACGGCGTCGGGGCCGTTGACGGCCGCCAGTGACACCCGGTCGGTGAGCAGCGGCCGCACCTCGTCCTCGGTGGCCTGTACCGCGGCCATGGCGCCGCCCTCGGGCAGCCGTTCCATGAGGCGGGCCCGTGCGGCGACGAGCCGGCAGGCGTCGGGGAGCGTGAGGGTCCCCGCGACGTGGGCGGCGGCGATCTCACCGACGGAGTGGCCGACGACGTAGTCCGGGGTGATTCCCCAGGTTTCCAGCAGCCGGAACAGCGCGACCTCCACGGCGAACAGCGCGGGCTGGGCCGTACCGGTACGGTCGCAAGCCGTCTCGTCCTCGCCCCACATCACCTCCCGCACGGCCGGGTCGAAGTGGCCGAGCACCTCGTCCAGCGCGGCGCGGAAGGCCGGGTGCGTGTCGTACAGCTCCCGGCCCATGCCGAGGTGCTGGCTGCCCTGGCCGGGGAAGAGGAAGGCGACACGGCCGGGGCGCGGTGCGTCGGCGCGTAGGACGCCCAGGACGTCGGCCGTGCCGGACGGGGCGGCGAGGGCGGCGAGGCCCGTCGTGAGGTCGTCGTGGCCGGTGGCGGTGAGGGCGGCACGGTGCTCGAACAGGGCGCGTCCGGTGGCCAGCGCGTACGCCAGGTCGGTGACGGCCGGGGGCGGGTCCGCGGTGATCCGGTCGAGCAGACGGCGGGCCTGGTCGCGCAGGGCGGCGGGGGTGCGGGCGGAGAGCACGACGGGCAGCGGGTGCCGTACGTCCGGCGCGGGTTCATCGGCCGGCACCGGGGGTGCCTGCTCCAGGACGACGTGGGCGTTGGTGCCGCTCGCGCCGAAGGAGGAGACGCCCGCGCGGCGCGGCCGGCCGGTGTCGGGCCAGTCGGTGGCCTCGGTCAGCAGCCGTACGGCGCCGGAGGCCCAGTCGACGTGCGGGGACGGCGTGTCGGCGTGCAGGGTGCGCGGCAGCAGACCGCTGTGCATCGCCTGCACCGTCTTGATCACGCCCGCCACACCCGAGGCGGCCTGGGTGTGCCCGATGTTGGACTTCACCGAGCCGAGCAGCAGCGGCCGTTCGCGGTCCTGGCCGTACGTGGCGAACAGGGCCTGCGCCTCGATCGGGTCGCCGAGGCTGGTGCCGGTGCCGTGCGCCTCGACGGCGTCCACGTCGGCCGGCGTCAGTGCGGCGTTGGCCAGGGCGCGGCGGATGACGCGCTGCTGTGCGGGGCCGTTGGGCGCGGTGAGGCCGTTGGAGGCGCCGTCCTGGTTGATGGCCGTGCCGCGCACGACGGCGAGCACCGGGTGCCCCTGCCGCTGGGCGTCCGAGAGCCGCTCCACGACGAGCATGCCGACGCCCTCCGCCCAGCCGGTGCCGTCCGCGTCGGCGGAGAAGGCCTTGCACCGGCCGTCGGCGGACAGGGCGCCCTGGGCGGTGAACTCCACGAAGGCGACCGGCGTCGACATCACGGTCACGCCACCGGCCAGGGCGACGGTGCACTCCCCCGCGCGCAGCGCCTGCACGGCGAGGTGCAGGGCCACGAGGGAGGAGGAACAGGCGGTGTCGACGGAGACCGTGGGTCCTTGCAGCCCGAGGGCGTAGGCGACGCGGCCGGAGAGGAGGCTGCCGGACTGTGCGGTCTCCCAGCGGCCGAGGTCGTCCGGGAGCCGGTAGTCGCCACTGGTGCCGCCGACGAAGACGCCCGCGTCGCCGCCGCGCAGCCCCGTCGGGTCGATGCCCGCCCGCTCCAGTGCTTCCCAGGCGGCCTCCAGGACGAGCCGCTGCTGCGGGTCCATCACGAGGGCCTCGTGGGGCGAGATGCCGAAGAAGCCGGGGTCGAAGTCGGCCGCTTCGGCGAGGAATCCACCGCGCCGGGTGATGCTGCCGCCGGGGCCTGCGGACAGCAGGCGGTCGAAGTCCCAGCCGCGGTCGAGCGGCATGTCGCCGGTGGCGTCGACGCCCGCGACGACGATGTCCCACAGATCCTCCGGGGACCGTACGCCGCCCGGGTAGCGGCAGCTCATGCCGACGATGACGATCGGGTCGTCGGTCGCCGCGACGGCCGCGGTGGTGACCTCGCGCTCGGACTGCCGGGGGGTACCGAGGAGTTCGGTGAGCAGGTGGCGGGCGAGTTCGTCCGGGGTGGGGTGGTCGAACACGGCGGTGGCGGGCACCGTCAGGCCGGTGGCGCGGGCGAGCTGGTCGCGCAGGTCGACGGCGGCCAGCGAGTCGAAGCCGAGGTCGCGGAAGGGCCGGTCGGGCTCGATGGCGTCGGCGGCGGCCGTGCCGTGGCCGTGTCCGAGGACGAGGGCGCTCTTGTCCCGGACGAGGTCGAGGAGGGTGCCGGCGCGTTCGGTCCCGGGCAGGGCGAGGAGTTCTGCGCGCAGGCGTGCCGCCGGGTCGTCGCCGGGTGCCGGGTCGGTGGCGGCCAGGGCGTCGCGGGCCTCGGGCAGGGCGGCGAACAGGGCGGTGGATGCGCCGCTCGCGGTGTGCGCCGGGGCGAACGTCGCCCAGTCGACATCGGCGGCGGTGACGGCCGGCAGACCGAGTCCGACGGCCCGGTCCAGGGCGGCGAGCGCGGTGTCCGGGTCGAGGGCGGGAAGCCCGCTGAGCCGCAGGTGCCCGGCGAGGGACGGTTCGACGGTGCCGGCCCAGGCGTTCCAGGCGACGGCCACGGCGGCCCGGCCGCGCTCCCGGCGGCGTTCGGCCACGGCCTCCAGCGCGGCACCCGCGGCGGCCTCGGCGGCCCGGCCGCGGGCGCCCCAGGTGGCGGCGAGGGAACCGAACAGGACGAAGGTGTCCAGGTCGCGGTCGGCGAGGAGGTCGTCGAGGGCGAGCACCCCTGCGAGCCCTGCGGTCAGCGCTTCGTCGAGGGCTCCGTCGAGGGCGGTCCCCGCGGGCTCCTCCGCATGCACGACGGCGGTGAGCGCGGCGGCGTCCGGGCTGTCGAGGAGTGCGGTCAGGGCGGTGCGGTCGGCGATGTCGCAGGTGTGGACGGTGAGCCGGGCGGCACCCGTGGTGCCGGCGAGGATGCGGTCGGCGGTGTCCGGGGCGGGCGCGCGGCCGACGAGCAGGACGTGGTCGGCGCCGCCGAGGACGGCCCGGCGTGCGACGGCCACGCCCATCGGGCCGGTGCCGACGACGAGCACGGTGCCGCGCGGTGCCCAGTCGGCGGTGTCGGGGGCGGTGCGGGCGCGGACGATACGGCGGGCCCGCAATCCGTCGGCGCGCAGGGCCAGTTCGCGTTCGGCGGATGCCTGGTCGGCGAGGCTGAGCAGGGCACCGAGCCGCTCGTCGGGAGCGGTGTCCAGGTCGAGCAGTCCGCCCCACCGGCCGGGGGTCTCCAGGGCGGTGACCCGTCCGGCGCCCCAAGTCGCGGCGGACGCCACGTCCGGCGCGGGGTCGGCGGCGGCGGCCTGCACGCCCCGGTGGGTCACACACCACAGCGGTGCCGTGACGCCCGCCCGCTCCAACTGGACCAGCAGCCCGTCGGGACCGTGGGCGCGCACCGCGTCCGGCAGGGCCAGCACACCGGCCGGTTCGGCGGTGAGGTCGGCCATGGCCTCCGGGTCGATCCGCAGGAGGCGCTCGGTGCCCAGAGCCGCGACGGCGGCTTCGGCCCATGCCTCGTCCCCGGCCCCGGCCAGCAGCAGCCAGCGCCCCGTCGCGGACGTCTCGGGCACCGGGACCGTCACCCAGTCGGCGCGGTAGAGCAGGCCGTCGGCGGCTGCCCGGGTGCGGCGCCCACGACGCCAGGTCGCCAGGGCGGCCGTCGCCTCGGAACCGAGGTCGGTGCCCAAGGTGGCGGCCAGCGCCTCGGGGTCGGACGCCTCGACGGCCTGCCAGAACTCCCCCTCCACGGGGTCGGCCGGGACCACGGGCGCGGTCTCGGGCCAGTAACGGCGGTGCTGGAAGGCGTAGGTGGGCAGATCCACGAGCCGGGCGCCGGTACCGGCGAAGAAGCCCGCCCAGTCCACCGGAACACCGTCGGCGTACAGCCGGGCGAGGGCGGTCGGCGCGGCGGTCGCCTCGTCGCCGTCCCGGCGCAGCAGCGGCACCACGGAGACGGTGTCGTCGAGTTGGGAACGTACGGCGCCACAGAGCACGGCCTCGGGTCCGGCCTCGACGAACGCGCCGACGCCGGCGTCCCGCAGCGCGGCCACACAGTCGGCGAACCGCACGGTCTCCCGTACGTGCCGCACCCAGTAGTTGGGCGTGCCCAGTTCGCCGTCCGTGGCCATGCGTCCGGTGAGGTTGGAGACGACGGTGAGGGTCGGCGGGTGGAAGGCGAGACGGTCGAGCACGGCCCGGAACTCGTCGAGCATCGGCTCCATGAGGGGCGAGTGGAAGGCATGGCTGACCCGCAGCCGGGTGACCCGCGCGGCGTCGAGCCGGTCGAGGACCGCGTTCAGTTCGCTCTCCTCGCCGGACAGCACCACCGCGTCGGGCGCGTTGACGGCGGCGACGGCGACGGTGTCGCCGAGCAACGGCCGTACGTCCTCCTCGCTCGCGCGTACGGCGGCCATGGCGCCGCCGGTCGGCAGGGCGTCCATCAGCCGGGCGCGTGCCGCGACCAGGGCACAGGCGTCGTCGAGGGTGAGGACGCCCGCGACATGGGCGGCCGTGATCTCGCCGACGGAGTGTCCCGCGACGTACTCGGGGCTGACGCCCCAGGACTCCAGCAGCCGGAACAGCGCCACCTCGACAGCGAACAGGGCGGGCTGCGCCGTGCCGGTGCGGTCGAGGGCGGCCGCGTCGTCGCCCCACATCAGCGGGCGCAGCGGGCGGCCGAGTTCCAGGTCGAGCCGGGCCAGGACGGCGTCGAGGGCGTCGGCGAACACTGGGAAGCGGGCGTGGAGCCGGCGTCCCATGCCGAGGCGCTGGCTGCCCTGTCCGGAGAACAGGACGGCGAGCGGACCACGGCTGCCGCGGGCCCGGCCGCGCGCGACCTCGGTCGTGCCGTCGGGTCCGGCGAGCAGGACGGCGCGGTGCGGGAGGGCGGCGCGGGTGGTGGCCAGGGTGAGAGCCACGTCGGCGGTGGTCCCGTTCAGGTCGGCCGTCCGCAGCCGGTCGAGCTGGGCGTCGAGGGCGGCAGCGGTGCGGGCGGAGACGACCCACGGCCACGGGGCATCGGTCGCATCGGTCTCGGCGCCGGTGTCGGTGCCGGCTCCCGTTCCGGTGCCGATGCCGATGCCGGTTCCGGTGCCGGTGCCGATGCCGATGCCGGTTCCGGTTCCGGTACCGTCCCTGGCCGGCTGTGTCGCGGCCGGTTCCTCGGGTGCCTGCTCCACGATGACGTGCGCGTTGGTGCCGCTCATGCCGAACGCGGAGACACCGGCTCGGCGCGGCCCCCGGGCGTCGGGCCATTCCGTCGCCTCGGTGAGCAGGGCGAGGCCGTCCGGCGTCCAGCCGATGTGCGGGGAGGGTTCCTCGGCGTGCAGGGTGCGGGGCAGGACGCCGTGGCGCATGGCGAGGAGCACCTTGATGACGCCGGCGACACCGGCCGCGGCCTGGGTGTGGCCGAGGTTGGACTTCACGGTGCCCAGCAGCAGGGGCCGTTCACGGTCCCGTCCATACGCGGCGAGCAGGGCCTCGGCCTCGATCGGGTCGCCGAGGGTCGTGCCGGTGCCGTGCGCCTCGACGGCCTGGACGTCGGCGGGACGCAGCCCGGCGTCGGCGAGGGCGTGGCGGATGACGCGCTGCTGGGAGGGGCCGTTGGGCGCGGTGAGGCCGTTGGAGGCGCCGTCCTGGTTGACGGCGGAGCCGCGGATCAGGCCGAGCACATGGTGTCCGCGCCGGCGGGCGTCGGAGAGCCGTTCGAGGACGAGGACGCCGACGCCCTCGGACCAGGAAGTGCCGTCCGCGGCGGCGGAGAACGCCTTGCAGCGGCCGTCGGCGGCGAGTCCGCCCTGGGCGCTGAACTCGACGAACGCGTCCGGCGCCGACATCACCGACACACCGCCCGCCAGGGCGAGGCCGCAGTCACCGTCACGCAGCGCCCGCACGGCCCAGTGCAGGGCGACGAGCGAGGCGGAGCAGGCGGTGTCGACGGTGATGGCGGGGCCTTCGAGGCCGAGGGTGTAGGACAGGCGGCCGGAGAGCACGCTGGCCGTGTTTCCGGTGGCGGCGTAGCCCTGGACATCCGTGGTGCCGCGCCGCAGGACGGTGGCGTAGTCCTGGCCGTTGGTGCCGACGAACACGCCGGTGGGTGTGGCGCGCAGGCCGGTGGGGTCGATGCCGGCGCGTTCCAGGGCCTCCCACGAGGTCTCGAGCAGAAGTCGCTGCTGCGGGTCCATGGCGAGGGCCTCGCGCGGGGAGATCCCGAAGAAGTCGGCGTCGAAGTCGGCGACGCCGTCGAGGAATCCGCCCTCCCGGGTGGCGGACGCACCGCCGGCGAGCGCGGCGAGGTCCCAGCCGCGGTCGTCGGGGAACGCGCCGATGGCGTCGCGGCCGTCGGCGAGCAGCCGCCACAGGTCGTCGGGACCGGTGACGGCGCCGGGGAAGCGGCAGCCGATGCCGACGACGGCGATCGGGTCGTCGGCGATCGCGCGGGCCCGCGGCACCACGGCCTCGGGCGTGGACTGACCGGTGTCGCCGAGGAGTTCGCCGAGGAGGAAGTCGGCCAGGTGCTGCGGGGTGGGGTGGTCGTAGATCAAGGAGGCGGGCAGCGTCAGGCCGGTGGCGGCGGCGATGCCGTTGCGCAGTTCGAGGGTGGTCAGTGAGTCGAAGCCCAGGTCGCGGAAGGTCCAGTCGGCCTCGACGGTTCGCCGGTCGGCGTGGCCGAGGACGGCGGCGATGCGGGTGCGCAGCAGGTCGAGCAGGGTCCGGCCGCGTTCGGCGGAGGGCAGCGCGGCCAGTCGGGACCGCAGGTCGTCCTCGCCCGGCTCCGCCGACGCTTCGACGGCCGGTACCGGCCCGGCGAGTTCGGTGAGGAGCGCGGCGGAGGCGGGCTGCAGGGTCGCGAGGCGCGGCCAGTCGACGTCGGCGACGGTGGCGGTCGTGTCCCCGTGCGCGACCGCGTCGAGCAGGGCGTCGACGCCGAGTTCGGGGTCGAGCGGGGTGAGTCCGGCGCGGCGCAACCGGCGGTCGATGTCCTCCCCGGCGGCCATGCCCGTTCCGGCCCAGGGTCCCCAGGCGATCGAGGTGGCGGGCAGACCGTCGGCGCGGCGGCGCGCGGCGAACGCGTCGAGCCGGGCGTTGGCGGCCGCGTAGTTGCCCTGTCCGGCGGCGCCGAGGACACCGGCCGTCGAGGAGTACAGCACGAACGCGGTCAGCGGCAGGTCGCGGGTGAGCGCGTCGAGGTTCTCCGCGGCGGTGACCTTGGCGCGCACTACGGCCGTGAAGTCGTCCGGCGTGAGGGCGTCGAGGACGCGGTCCTCGACGACGCCGGCCGTGTGCAGCACGGCGGTCAGGGGCGCGTCGGCGGGCACACCGGCGAGGACGGCGGCGAGCTGGTCGCGGTCGGCCGCGTCGCAGGCGGCCAGGGTGACCCGGGCGCCGAGGGCGGTGAGTTCGTCGTGCAGCTCGGTGGCGCCGGGGGCGTCGGGGCCGCGGCGGCTGAGCAGCAGCAGGTGCCCGGCGCCCTCGCGGGCGAGGCGGCGCGCGGCGTGGGCGCCGAGGGCTCCGGTGCCGCCCGTGATGAGCACGGTGCCGTGCGGGTCGGCGAGACCATGGCCCGACGACGCCGGGGTCTCGCGGCGCGGGGCCTGGACGAGCCTGCGGACGTAGACGCCGGAATCGCGTACGGCGGTCTCGGCGTCGCCGCCCGCGAGGACGGCCCGCAGCCGGCGGGCGGTGGCGGCGCCGACCTGGTCCGGCAGGTCGACCAGTCCACCGAGGCGCCCGGGGTGTTCGAGCGCGACGACCCGGCCCAGTCCCCACACTCCGGCCTGGACAGGGTCGCGCACGGGCTCGCCCGCGCCGAGGACGGAGACGGCACCGCGGGTCACGCACCACAGGGGCGCGTCGAGACGGGCGTCGCCGAGCGCCTGGCAGGCGGTGGCGGTGAGCGCGGGGGCGTCCTCGCCCGCGAGTGCGAGCAGGGACAGTACGCCGGTGAACGGCCCGTCCAGGTCCTGGAGTCGGGCGCTCGTCCGTGCGCGGTCCCCGGTGACGGTGACCCGGACGACGGGTGTGCCGAGCGCGGCGAGGGTGTCCTCGGCCCACTCGCAGTCGCCCGTGTCCTCGGGCAGCAGCGCCAGCCAGGTTCCGGTGAGGGTGGCCGTGGCGGGCTGAGCGGGCCGCCAGACGACGTGGTGGCGCAGGGTGTCGAGACGCGCCCGGTCGTGGCGCCGACGGCGCCAGGCGGCGAGGGCGGGGGCGAGCGAACCGGCGGTGTCCGCGTCGAGGCCGAGCTGTGCGGCGAGGGCGGTGGTGTCCTCGCGTTCGACGGCGGACCAGAACGCGGCGTCGGCCGGATCGGCGGCCGACGCCGGTGCGGCGGTGCCGTGTTCGGGCCAGTAGCGCTGCCGCTGGAAGGCGTAGGTGGGGAGGTCGAGGTGGTGGTCGGGGACGCCGACGGCGGCGAGGAAGGCCGCCCAGTCCACGCTCACGCCGTGCACATGGGCGCCCGCGACGGCGGTGGTGAGCTGCGCGGCCTCGGCACGGTCGCGGCGCAGCAGCGGTACGACGGCCGCGGACTCGCCGGTGGAGGGGTCGTCGTCGAGGACGGCGCGGGCCATGCCGCTGAGGACGGCGTCCGGGCCGATCTCCAGGAACGTGCGCACACCACGGCCGGTGAGGGTCGTGACGGCGTCGGCGAACCGCACGGTGTCGCGCAGGTGCCGTACCCAGTGGTCGGGGGTGGCGAGTTCGTCGTCGGTGATGACGTCGCCGGTGCGGGTGGAGACGAGCGGGAGCACGGCCGGTGCCGGGTGGAGGCCGGCGGCGGCCTCGGCGAACTCCTCCAGTACGGCGTCCATGCGGGGCGAGTGGAAGGCGTGGCTGACGCGCAGCCGCCGGGTGCGGTGACCGCGTGCGGCGAGCGTGGCGGCGACGGTCTCGACGGCGTCCTCGTCGCCGGACAGGACCAGCGCGTCGGGGCCGTTGACGGCGGCGACCGCCACCCGCTCGTCGAGCAGCCCGGTCACCTCCTCCTCGGTCGCCGTCACGGACACCATCGCGCCGCCCTCGGGCAGCCGCGCCATGAGCCGGGCGCGGGCGGCCACCAGGGCGCAGGCGTCCGCCAGGTCGAGCGCGCCGGCCGCGTGGGCGGCGGCGATCTCGCCGACGGAGTGACCGGCGACGTAGTCCGGCGCGATCCCCCAGGACTCCACGAGGCGGAACAGGGCGACCTCGAAGGCGAACAGGGCGGGCTGGGTGTATCCGGTGTGGTCCAGCAGCGCGGCCTCGGGGGTGCCCTCGGGTGCGAACATCACGTCCCTCAGCGGCACGTCGAGTCCGGTGTCGAGGTGGGCGAGGGCGGCGTCGAGCGCGTCGGCGAACACCGGGTGGCGGTCGTAGAGTTCACGGCCCATGCCGAGGCGCTGGCCGCCCTGCCCGGTGAAGAGGAACGCCACGCGTCCCCGTCCGGCGCCGGGCGTGGCCGGGTGGACCACGGCGGGGTCGGGCTGCCCGTCGCGCACGGCGCGCAGGCCCCGTAGCAGCTCGTCCCGGTCGTGCACGACGACGGCCGCGCGGCGCTCGAAGGCCGAGCGGTGCAGGGCGAGGGCGGCGGCGAGGCGGTCGAACGGCAGCTCGGGCCGCTCCTCGGCGAAGGCGAGCAGGCGGGCGGCCTGGGCGCGCAGGGCGTCGTCGCCGCGGGCGGAGACCAGGACCGGGAGCGGGCCTGTGGGCTCCGGGCCTTCGGGCGTGGCGGGACGTTCGACCTCGGGTGTGCCGACCCGCTGGGCCGGCTCGGGGGCCTGTTCGAGGACGGTGTGCACGTTGGTCCCGCTGATCCCGAACGACGACACGGCGGCCCGCCGCGGCCGCCCCGTCTGCGGCCACGCGGTGGCCTCGGTCAGCAGCCGCACCTCACCCGCCGACCAGTCGACGTGCGCGGAGGGCGTATCGGCGTGCAGAGTCGGCGGCAGCACACCGTGCCGCAGCGCCGTGACCATCTTGATGACTCCGGCGACGCCGGAGGCGGCCTGGCTGTGCCCGATGTTGGACTTCACCGAGCCGAGCAGCAGGGGGTCTTCGCGGTCCTGCCCGTACGTGGCGAGCAGGGCCTGTGCCTCGATCGGGTCGCCGAGGGCGGTACCTGTGCCGTGGCCCTCGACGGCGTCCACGTCGCCCGGCTCCAGGCGGGCACCGGCGAGGGCGGCGCGGATGACGCGCTGCTGTGCGGGGCCGTTGGGGGCGGTGAGGCCGTTGGAGGCGCCGTCCTGGTTGACGGCGGAACCTCGGACGACGGCGAGCACGGGATGCCCGTTGCGTACGGCGTCGGAGAGGCGTTCGACGAGGACCATGCCGACGCCCTCGGCGAGCGCCATGCCGTCGGCGCCGTCGCCGTACGCCTTGCAGCGGCCGTCGGGGGCGAGGGCGCGCTGACCGCTGAAGCCGATGAAGGTGTTCGGGGTGGCCATGAGGCTGACGCCGCCCGCGAGGGCGAGGTCGCTCTCGCCGCCTCGCAGCGACTGGCAGGCCAGATGCAGGGCGGTGAGGGAGGAGGAGCAGGCGGTGTCGAGGGTGACGGCCGGGCCTTCCAGGCCGAGCAGGTAGGCGACGCGACCGGACAGGACGCTGGTGAGCGAGCCGGTCACGGCGTGCCCGTCGGCGCCCTCGCCGTGGGCGGCCGGGTAGTCGTGGTAGCTGGCGCCGATGAACGCGCCGGTACGGCTGCCGCGGATCCGCTCGGGCACGATCCCGGCCCGCTCGAACGCCTCCCAGGACGTCTCGAGGAGCAGTCGCTGCTGCGGGTCCATGGTGAGGGCCTCGCGGGGCGAGATACCGAAGAACACCGGGTCGAAGTCGGCGGCGGAGCACAGGAATCCGCCCTGGACGGCGTAGGTGCGGCCGGGGGTGTCCGGGTCGGGGTCGTACAGCGCGTCGACGGGCCAGCCGCGGTCGGCGGGGAAGCCGCTGATGGCGTCGGTGCCGGACATGACGAGGTCCCACAGCGCCTCGGGCGAGTCGACGCCGCCGGGGTAGCGGCAGCTCATGCCGATGACGGCGATCGGTTCGTCGGCGGTGACGGCGACGGGTGCGGCGGGGCCGGCCGTTCCGGTGCCGGTGCCGGTGCCGGTGTCGGTGTCGGTGTCGTCGAGGAGGGGGCGCAGGAACGCGGCGAGCGCCGCAGGGGTCGGGTGGTCGAAGACGAGGGTGGCGGGCAGGGTGAGCCCGGTGGCCGAGGCGATCCGGTTGCGCAGGTCGACGGCGGTGACCGAGTCGAAGCCGGCGTCGCGGAAGGCACGCCGCTCGGACAGGTCGTCGGCCCCGGCGAGGCCGAGGACGGCGGCGGCCTGGCCGCGCACGGTGTCGAGCAGCAGCCGGTCGCGTTCGGCGGCCGGCAGCGCGGCCAGCCGGGTCGCGAACTCGCCGTCGGCGGAGGTCTGTTGCCGTTCGGCGGGCTCGACGGCCCGCCGGGTCTCGGGCACTTCGTCGAACAGCCGCGTCTCGCGCACGGAGGTGAAGACGGGGTAGTAGCGGTCCCAGTCGACGTCGGCGACGGCGAGGACCGCCTCGTCGTCGTCCAGCGCGCGGCGCATCCCGGCGAGCGCGAGGTCGGCGTTCATGAACACCAGGCCGGTGCGGCGCACCTGGTCGGGGGCGACGCGGCCGACGCCGAGTTCGTTGGCCCAGATCCCCCAGTGGACGGAGGTCGCCTTCAGGCCCCGGGCGCGGCGCTCGGCGGCGATCGCGCCCAGGTGGGCGTTGCCGGCGACGTACGCGGCGTGCCGGCCGCTGCCCCACAGTCCGGCGACGGAGGAGAACAGCACGAACGCGTCGAGGTCGTCGTCGGCGAGGAGCGCGTCGAGGTTGCGGGCGCCGTCGACCTTGGCGTGCAGGACGCGGGAGAGGGCGGCGAGGTCGGTGTCGGCGAGGGTGTGCAGCTCGATGACGGCGGCGGCGTGGATCACCGTGCGCAGGGTGTGCCCGTCGGTACGCAGCTGGTCCAGGAGGGCGCCGAGGGCGGCTCGGTCGGTGATGTCGCAGGCGGCGACGGTGACCTCGGTGCCCGACTCGGCCAGTTCGGCGACGAGTTCGGTGGCGCCGGGCGCCTCGGGGCCGCGCCGGCTGACCAGCACGATGCGCTCGGCGCCCTGGGCGGACAGCCAGCGGGCCACGTGGGGGCCGAGGGTGCCGGTGCCGCCGGTGACGAGGACGGTGCCGCGCGGGGCCCAGCCACGCGCTCCGCTGGGGGAGCCGCGATGTGCCGTCGTTCGGCTGCTGCGCCGTCGTGGCTGGTCGCGCGGTTCCCCGCGCCCCTTGGGGGCGCTGCCGAACCGGTCGCCGGTGCGGTCGCGGACGACGCGGCGGGCGAACACGCCCGAGGCGCGCAGGGCGAGCTGGTCCTCGGCGCTGTGCGCACCGCCCGCGAGGAGGGCGGCGAGCCGGCGCGCGGCCCGCTCGTCGAGGGTGTCGGGCAGGTCCACGGTGCCGCCCCAGAAGCGGGGGTGCTCCAGCGCCGCGGTCCAGCCGATGCCCGCCGACTGCGCCTGCACGGGCCGGGTGACGTTGTCGGCGCGTCCGGTGGCGACGGCGCCCCGGGTCAGCAGCCACAGCGGGCAGTCCGCGTCGAGGTCGCCGAGTGCCTGGACGAGGACGACGTTGAGGGCGGCGCCGAGGGCGGCGCCGGGGTGGCCGGGGCAGTCCTGTTCGGCTTCGGCCAGCAAGGAGACGATGCCCGCGATCCGGGTCGTGTCGCCGTCGGATTCCCCGTCGGCCGCCAGGCCCGCGTCCCGCAGCAGCGCGGCGACCGCCTCGCGGTCGAGGTGGGTGTCGTCGAGAACGAGCCGCACGGGTTCGGCTCCGTGAGCCGCGAGCGCGTCCGCGACATCCCTGCCGTCGGCGCCGTCGGCGGTGATGACGAGCCACCGCCCGGTGGCCGTACCGGACGGCACGGGCAGCGGCACCCACCGCGCCTTGTACCGCCAGTCGTCCAGCGTGGACTGCTCGCTGCGGCGCCTGCGCCAGGCGGTGAGGCCGGGCAGTACGGCGGCCAGCGCGTCCTCGGCGACGTCGAGATCGCGGGCGAGCCCCGGCAGGTCGGACTCCTCCACGGCGTTCCAGAAGGCGGCGTCCTCCGTGCCGGCCGCGCTCTGGACCGCCTCGGGCGACACGGGCGGCACCCAGAGCCGCTGGTGCTGGAAGCGGTAGGTGGGCAGGTCCACCCCGCGTCGCGCGCCGCCGCCGTACGCGGCGGTCCAGTCGACGTGCACGCCGCGCACGAACGCCTGAGCGAGCGAGGCGAGTACGCGGCGTGCGTCGTCCTCGCCGCGCCGCAGCGTGCCGCCGACGTACGCCGCGACGGCGGCCTCCTCGACCGCGCCCTGGAGGCCCGGGGTGAGCACCGGGTGGGCGCTGATCTCGAGGAACGCCCGGTGCTGGGTGGCGAGGAGGCGTTCCACGGCGGGGCCGAAGCGGACGGTCTGCCGCAGGTTGCGGTACCAGTACGCGGCGTCCGTGCCACCGTCCGCGGCCGGGTCGCCGAGCCACTCTCCCGTCACCGTGGACAGCATGGGGATGCGCGGTTCGCGGGGGCTGACGGGGGCGAGCACGTCGAGGAGTTCGTCGTGCAGGTCGGCCACGTGCGCGGAGTGCGAGGCGTAGTCCACCGGGATCTTGCGGGCCCGGACGCCGTCGCCGGTGAGCGCGTCGTGCAGGGCGTCCAATGCCTCGGGGTCACCGCAGACCACGACCGCGCCGGGCCCGTTGATTGCGGCGACGGTCAGCCGGTCCTCCCACGGCTGGAGTCGGGCGGTGGCCTCGGCGACGGGGAGCGGCACCGACATCATGCCGCCGCGTCCGGCGAGGGTACGGCCGATGGCCTGGCTGCGCAGCGCCACGACACGGGCACCGTCCTCCAGGGACAGCGCGCCCGCGACGACGGCCGCGGCGATCTCGCCCTGCGAGTGGCCGATCACGGCGTCCGCGCGGACGCCGTACGCCTCCCACACGGCGGCCAGGGACACCATCACGGCCCAGGTGACGGGCTGGACGACGTCCACCCGGTCGAGTCCCGGCGCGCCGGGCTCCTGGCGCAGTACGGCGGTCAGCGACCAGTCGACGAACGGGTCGAGGGCGAGGGCGCAGGCGGCGATGCGCTCGGCGAACACCGGCGACAGGTCCAGCAGCCGCGCGCCCATGCCGTCCCACTGGGTGCCCTGGCCGGGGAAGACGAACACGGTACGGCCATCGACGTCGGCCTCGCCGTGCACGACGGGCGCGGTGGGCTCCTGCCCGGCGAACGCGCCCAGCCCGGCGGCGAGTTCGGCGGCGGATGTGCCGAGGGCGACCGCTCGGTGGTCGAGCAGGGAGCGGGTGGTGACGAGGGCGTGGCCGGTGTCGGCGGGGTCGTCGGCCGGTCGTGCCGTGGCATGCGCGGCGAGAGCGGTGGCCTGGTCGCGCAGGGCGGCGTGGGCACGGGCGGACAGCACCCAGGGCAGGGCGCCCGTCACCGGGGGCGCCGTGGTCGACTCGTCGGCGGCCGCGGGCTCCTGAGCCGGCGCCTCCTCCAGTACGGCGTGCGCGTTGGTGCCGCTGATGCCGAAGGAGGACACGGCGCACCGGCGAGGACGGCCGGTCGCGGGCCACGGCCGCTCGTCGTCGAGCAGCCGGAGCACTCCCAGGGACCAGTCGATGTGCCGGGACGGCGGGTCGACGTGCAGAGTGGGCGGCAGGACGCCGTGCCGCAGCGCCAGCACCATCTTGATGACGCCGGCGACACCGGCGGCGGACTGGGCGTGCCCGATGTTGGACTTCACCGACCCGAGCCACACCGGCCGCTGCGGGTCCCTGTCCCTGCCGTACGTCGCGACCAGCGCCTGCGCCTCGATGGGGTCGCCGAGCGCGGTTCCGGTGCCGTGCGCCTCCACGGCGTCGATGTCGCCGGGGGTGACCTGGGCGTTGGCGAGGGCCTGCCGGATGACCCGCTGCTGGGAGGGGCCGTTGGGCGCGGTCAGGCCGTTGGAGGCGCCGTCCTGGTTGACGGCGGAGCCGCGGATCACCGCGAGCACGGGGTGCCCGTTGCGCACGGCGTCGGAGAGCCGCTCCACGAGCAGCAGCCCGACGCCCTCGCCGAGGGTCATGCCGTCGGCGCCGTCGCCGAACGCCTTGCAGCGTCCGTCGGAGGCCAGCGCCCGCTGCCTACTGAACGCCACGAACGAGTCCGGCGTCGTCATGACCGTCGCACCGCCGACCAGCGCCAGGGTGCTCTCGCCGCCGCGCAGCGACTGGCAGGCCAGATGCAGGGCGACGAGGGAGGACGAACAGGCGGTGTCGACGGTGACGGCGGGCCCTTCGAGCCCGAGGACGTACGACAACCGGCCCGACAGCACACTCGGGCTGGACCCGGTGACCATGTGCCCCTCGGTGCCCTCTCCGGCGCCGCGCCCGTAGTCCTGGTAGCTGGAGCCGATGAACGCCCCGGTGCGGCTGGCGCGCAGCGTGCCCGGGTCGATGCCGGCGCGCTCGACCGCCTCCCACGCGGTCTCCAGTAGCAACCGCTGCTGCGGATCCATGACGAGCGCCTCACGCGGCGAGATCCCGAAGAACCCGGGGTCGAACTCGCCCGCCCCGTCCAGGAATCCGCCCTGTGTCGAGTACGTCGTCCCGCCGCGGTCGGCGTCCGGGTCGTACAGCCTCGACACGTCCCAGCCCCGGTCGGCCGGGAACTCGCCGATGGCGTCCGTACCGTGGGCGATCAGCTCCCAGAAGGCCTCCGGTGAGTCGACGCCACCGGGGAAGCGGCAGCTCATGCCAATGATCGCGATCGGCTCGTCGGACGCGTCGGCGGCGGTGGCCACGACGTCGGCCCCGTCTCCCTCGGCGAGCACCTCCCCCAGCAGATGCCGGGCCAGGGCGAGCGGCGTCGGGTGGTCGAAGACCATGGTGGCCGGCAACGGCAGACCGACGGCCACGGTGAGCCGCTTGCGCAGCTCGACGGCCATGAGGGAGTCGAACCCGTGCTCCTGGAAGGCCCGTTCCGGCTTGACGGCGTCCGGCCCGGGATGCCCGAGCACGGCCGCGGCATGCGTACGGACCACGTCGAGGACGAACGGCAGCCGGTCGTCCGCACGCGCCGCCAGCAGGCGCGTGCGCAACTCGGCCGCGGCACCGGCACGTTCCTGCCGGGCCTGCTGGGCGGCGGCCGCGATCTGCCGGGCACCGGGCAGCGCGGTGAGGGACGCGGTGTGCCGCAGCGCGAACATCCCGTCCAGTAGCTCGGCTTCGGCGAGATCGGCGACGACGGTGTCGGGCCGGCTCTCCGCGATCAGCTCGGCCATGGCCGCGAGCGCGAGCGGCGGTCGCAGTGCGCTCGCGGAGGCGTGCCGCCCGAGCCGCCCCTCGGCGGCCATGCCGGCCCCGTTCCACGCGCCCCAGGCGAGGGACGTGGCGGGCAGCCCGGCCGCGGTGCGTCGGCGGGCCAGCGCGTCCAACGCGGCGTTCGCGGCGGCGTAGTTGGCCTGACCGGGGTTGCCGACGGCGCCGGCGAGCGACGAGAACAGCACGAAGGCGTCCAGTTCCCGGTCCCGGGTCAGCTCGTCGAGGACCTCGGCGGCGGCCACCTTGGCCCGGAACACCGCGTCGAACCGCTCCGGCGTCAGACTGTGCAGCACCCCGTCGTCCAGCACACCGGCCGTGTGTACGACGGCCGTCAGCGGCGCCTCGTCCGGGATCGCGGCCAGCACTTCGGCGACCCTCGCCCGGTCGGCGACATCGCAGGCGGCGACGGTGACACCGACGCCGAGCGCCGTCAGCTCCTCCTCCAGGGCCGCCGCGCCGGGCGCCTGTGCGCCACGCCGGCTCATCAGCAGCAGCCGCTCGGCACCGTTCCCGGCCAGCCACCGCGCGACGTGCGCGCCGAGCGCGCCGGTGCCACCGGTCACGAGGACGGTGCCGGACGGCCGCCACCCGGCGGCGCCATCGGGCCGCTCATCGGCGGGCGCGGCGACGAGCCGTCGCCCGTACGTACCCGACTCCCGTACGGCGACCTGGTCCTCGCCGTCGGTGCGCGCGAGCACACTCAGGAACCGGCCCAGCGCCTGCGCGCTCGGCTCCTGGGGCAGATCGACGAGCCCGCCCCAACGCTCCGGATGCTCCAGCGCGACGACCCGCCCGAGTCCCCACACGGCGGCGGCCCCCGGCTCGGGCAGTGAACGTGCGGCGGCGTCCGCGTCCGGCACACTCACCGCACCACACGTCAGCGCCCACACGCGGGCGTCGAGCCCGGCCTCCTCAAGGGCCTGCACGAGGGTGGCCGTGCCGGTCACCGACACGGGCACTCCGGAGTCCCGTACGTCGGTCGTGGCGGCGAGCAGCGACACCACTCCAGCGACACCGGGACCGTCGTCGAGGCCGGCCACGGTCTCCCGCACCCGCCGCGCGAGGCCGTCCCGGTCGTCGTCCGGCCCAGTCTCCAGGAGCAAGGTCCGTGCCCCGAGCGCTGCCACGACGGACCGCGCCCAGGCGTCCTCGCCGTGCCCCTCCGGTACGACAGCCAGCCAGGGCCCGCCGTCACGCACTCCGACCGCCACGGCGTCCCCGAGCGCCTGCCACGTCTCCCGGAACCGCAGCGCGTCCACGGCCGACCGCGTTCGCCGCCGGCCGCGCCAGGCCGACAGCGCGGGCACGACATCGTTCAACGCCTGGGTGTCCACGTGCAGTTGAGCGGCGAGACCGGCTACGTCGGCGTCGTCCACGGCCGCCCAGAACTCGGCCTCGGCGGGATCGGTGAGGCTGCCGTCGGAGGCGGCCAGCGCGGCGACCGTGCCGGGCTCGGGCCAGTAGTTCTGGCGTTGGAAGGGGTAGGTGGGGGCGTCGGTGAGGCGGGCGCCGGTGCCGGTGAAGTACGCCGGCCAGTCGACGGGTGCGCCGTGGGTGAAGAGGTGGGCGAGGGCGGTGAGGGTGGCTGTCTCTTCGGGGCGGTTCTTGCGCAGGAGTGGGGCGATGACGGTGTCTTCGGGTGCTGTCTGCTCGATGAGGGCGGTGAGGGTGCTGTCGGGGCCGATTTCCAGGAAGCGGGTGACGCCCTGGTCGGTGAGGGTGCGGATGCCGTCGGCGAAGCGGACGGTGTCGCGGACGTGCTGGACCCAGTAGTCCGCCGTGTCCGCAGCGACGAGATCTCCGGTG
>NZ_JBFAIR010000065.1:0-37904 GCF_040654815.1 Streptomyces sp. NPDC050619
TTGAGGTGGTAGGCGATCTCACGCGCCTTGAGGAGCACGTTCAACGGCACGACCACCGCGCCGGCCTTGAGGATCCCGAAGTAGATCGTCGTGAACTGCGGGATGTTCGGGCAGGACAGGGCGACCTTCTCGCCGGGGCGAACGCCGCGCTCGATCAGCAGGTTCGCTACCCGGTTCGACGCCGCGTCGAGTTCCGCGTAGGAGATCCGATCGCCACCGAAGACGATCGCCGTGCGCGCCGGGTATCCCGACGCGGTGCGGGTCAGTAGGCCGGACACGTTCCGGGTCGAACTCGTCATCAATGGCTCCTGGTCTGTGCGTAGTCGGGACACCGCGTTGTTCCTGACATCAGGTGGTCAGGAAGTCCTCGCCCTCACGCGCGTCGAGGCGTCCCAGGATGCTCTGGACGGTGCGATCCCGCGCCAGGCCGGAGTCCATCCCGGGTGCGATGATGCCGCGGACCTTCGAGACCACGGTCCATCTGCGCGGACGAAACACCTGCACATCCCGGCGACACAGGCCCTCGACGATGGCCCCCGCCGCTTGCTCGGGGCTGATGCGCTTGCGCAGGAACCTCGGTTGGGTGCCGAGCAGCGCCTGGGCTACCGGATCCTCGTCGAGGCCCTGACGGGTCATGTCTGTGTTGATCACCGCGAAGTACGCGGTCGTGACGCTGACGCCGTGAGCGGCGAGCTCGACCCGCAGTCCACGGCCAAGCTGCTCGACCGCCGCCTTGCTCATCGCGTACGGGATGGCGCCGGCCCCGTTGACGAACGCGAACACCGACGAGATCAGTACGAGCCGACCACGGTTCTCGATGAGGCCCGGAAGGGCGGCACGGACCGTGTTGAGCGCACCCCCGACGTTCACGTCGAAGAGTCGGTCGACCAGCGAAGGCGAAGACGCCCGGAGGGTCGCGCCCCGCCCGAGTACACCTGCGTTCGCGATCACGATGTCCAGGCGGCCGGCGTCCCTGACGACGGTCTCGACCGCTCGGGTCATGTCGCTGAGGTCGGTCACATCGCCGACCAGGTAGGTGACCCGCTCGTCGATCGCCTCGCCCGCAGCCGGGCGATGCAGATCGATCACGAAGACCCGAGCACCGGCGGCGGTCAGGGACCGCGCGGTCGCCGCGCCCAGGCCTCGGCCGCCGCCGGTGATGAGGGCGACCTTTCCGGCGATCGACCTGTCGGGCCTCTCAGTCATCGAGGAACTCCAGAGCCTCGGGGACGAACTCCCGGTGGTGCTGGAACACGCCGCCGTGCCCGGAGTTCGGGTAGATCTTCAGGCGGGCGTTCGGGATCCGGCGGGCCATGTCGGCCGAGTTGCTGCTCGCGACCATGAGGTCGTTGTCACCGTTGGAGATGAAGACCGGCTGGGTGATCACCGAGAGGTCGTCGGGTGCGTGCAGCCCGGCCGCGCGGATGGCCTTCAGCTGCGCGAGTCGAGCCTGCAGGGAGATCTTTTTGTCACGATTCCGGGTGCGCTCCTTGAGCCGGGCGAAGTAGTCCTTCGCGGCCCGCTTGCCCTCGGCGTCGCGTGGGAAGAACAGGAACGCCCTGGCGTCTTTCAGGGTGAGCGCGGACTTGACGTACGCCCCGGCCGCGACCTTGTTGATCTCCTTGATGCCACCGCCTCCGCGGGGGCCGGTCCCGGCCAAGATCATCCGGCGCACGAGCTCGGGTGCCTGCAGGGCCACCATCTGTGCGACTCCGCCGCCGAGTGAGAACCCGAGGAGGTCGACCTTCTCGAGTCCCATCGCACGGATGAAGGCGACGGCGTCGCGGCCCATGTCCGCGACGTCGGGCGGCACGGATCCTCCGGACCCGCCGACCCCGCGGTTGTCGAACGCGATCACCCGGCGGCGGGCAGCGATGCCGTCGATGATCCTCGGGTCCCAGTCGTCAAGGACAGCCATCAGGTGGTGCAGGAACACCACCGGAACACCCTCGGCCGGACCGAGCTCGCGGTAGGCGAACGGCACCCCGCCGACGTCGATCGTGCGATTGGGGACGTCGATCCACTTCATGCTCTTTGTCGTCATCATCTGACCTCACCGGATACGGCGCGAGGACCGCGGCTCCGTCGATTTATATTACGATCGGTCTTCTTACGGTTGTAATAGATACACGCCGGGATGGGCGGCGGCAAGGGGTCTGCACCCCTCACTGGGTGGTGGGGATTGTCACCGAAGGCCGGTCCCCCGAGTCGCGACCGCGCAGACGAACGTCACTTGCACAGGCCCGCTCGAGATGAGACCGCCCCGATATGCGAGGGCCCACCGCCATGAGCCGGCGCGGGTGCCCTCGGGGTGAAGACTCCGAACGTGGTCCGTACGGGCGAGAGCGCAAGCAGGCGCCGAGTGGCGGCTCATCGGCAGAAGCCGGCCTCCCTCGGTGCGGAGGGACCCGCCGCGCGTGCGTGCGGCGGGCCCCCTGCTCGGCTTGCCGGCGGCAGGCTCAGAGCTTGACGATCATCTTTCCGACGTTCTCGCCCCGCAGCATCCCGAGGAAGGCGTCCAGGGTGCTGTCGAGGCCCTCCCGCACGGTTTCGCGGTAATGGAGCTTGCCCTCGGCGAGCCAGCCGCCGACCTCGCGGATGAAGTCCGGCTGGAGGTCCAGCCCTTCGGCAGGCGAGAGTCGCACGGCTGGCCGCGGAGGGACTCACCAACCGGGAGATCGGGGCACAGCTGCTGATCAGTCCTCGTACGGTGGGCTATCACCTGGCCAACGTGTTCCCCAAGCTCGGCATCGTCTCGCGCGCCGACCTCGCGCGCGTCGATTTCGGGGACGGGCTGCGTCTGATGGACTGACCGACGGTCTCCCGGGACCGACTGAGCGGCGGCTGCTGCCAGGCGTCGGCCGCCCTTGGGCAGGTCCCTTTGGTGGGGTGGTGTCGGGCACACCACCGCTGATCTGGAGGCGCCGCCCAAGCAGCGGCACACTGCCACGCGGATCCGTACGCGGCTGGAGCAGGAGATGCCAGTGAGGTCCGCGGGCCGTAGATCCTGCCTCGGTCGGAGATCCCGCACGCCGTGACGAAACCGCCCGTGCTCCGCGCGGTGTCATTTCCAGCCCCATGAGCACGTCCGGAGCGAGTGGAGCGTGATCGAAGCCGAGGCACCCCGGCCCAAACTCGCCACCACCAGAAGTAGCGGACAAGCGGTCCGGGGCTGCCTGGAGGCGGGCCTCTGGTGCTCCGCTCAGATGACGTTGACGGTGTCGAGGAAGCGGGCGGCGAGGTCGGTGTCGCCGGTGACCGTCACGTCACTGTCGCGCCAGGAAGAGCGCTGCGTGCCCCAGTCGGGGAAGGCCAGCGCGGGAGCGGTGACGTGCGCCGCGACCGCGCCGTCGGACGGAGCCAGGCCGCCTGCCTCATCGAACCACCAGGTCCCGCCGCCGGGGCCGGTGAGCGTCAGTGCGACGCGGGCGTCGAGCCCGGCGACCGGTGCCTTCGCGACCTGATTGCTCAGTACGGCGATCATCCACGTCAGGACCGCGCGCATCCTGTCCGCATCGGTGGACGGCACGGGCCGACCGAGCGCTGGGGCCATGTCGTGGCGCAGGTGGGCGTGGTGGTCGAAGACGAGTGCGCCGCCGATCGACAGACCCAGGGGGTGGCGGCCGAGGTCGGCCATCTGTGCCCGTATGCGGGCGGCGGGCGTGCGCCTGACGGCGTCAAGGAGCGCGGTGGCTCGCCGGCTGGCGTGCTGGTACTCGGCCATTACCTTGGCACGGCTCCAGTCCCGCCGTTGCTCGACGGGACCTTCGTTCGCCTGTTCGAGGCTGGCGGCGAAGCTCAAGCGCAGCCCGGCGGGTGTGTAGAAGCTCCGCGCCGTCGCACCCATGTGGGCGACGACGTCGGCGATGCGCCATCCGGCTGCGGCGCTGGGCGCGGTCCATTCGTCGTCGGTGAGGCTGCTGGTGAAGTCCAGCATCTCGGCGCGTTCGGCGCGCAGGGCGGCGGCCATGTTCGGCAGGTCGGCGGGGGGCAGGCGCTTGCTCATGTCGTCGTCTTCTCTGGTTGTGAGTCGGGGCGGCGGACGGCCTCGACGGCCGTGTCGTAGAGGTCGAAGATGTCGGCCTGTCCGCCCAGGCGCATCCACTCTTCTGTTGCCGCCTGGAGGCAGGTGATCGCCGTGGCCGCGATCGCGCGCGCCTGAAGGGTGCGGTCGGAGTCGGGCAGTCGCGGCTCGATCAGCGGTGCGAACAGGTCCTGCCAGCGGGCCTGCTTCTCGGCGTGGCCGGCGCGCAGGGATTCGTTGCCGAACAGCAGCGTGGTCATCTCGAGCCGGCGCTCGGCGGTGAGGTCCATCTCCTCGAGCACCTGGAACGCCGCACGCAGTGCCGTCCAGGCGTCTTCGCCCACCGGGCGCTCGGCGAGCCGCGCGGCTATCAATTCCCCTTGCTCGGACAGGCCGTTGAGCGCGAGGTCCTCCTTGTTGCGGAAGTAGTTGAACAGGGTCCGTTTGGAGACGCCCGCCGCGGCGGCGATCTCCTCGAGTGTCGTGTCGTCGTACCCCTTGGTCGCGAACAGTTCGAGGGCGGTCTTGGTGAGGAGCGCGCGAACCACCGTGCGGGTCTGTTCCCGGAGGGGCGTCGGTTTCTGAACCATGCACCGATGGTACATCTCTTCTCTACATGCAACCACTTGCACTCGATGCAAGCACGTGCGTAAAGTGAAGCCATGAGCAAAATCGACTATCGCCGCCAGACCGTCATCGTCACCGGAGCCAGCTCCGGCCTCGGCGCGGAATTCGCCCACCAGCTGGCCCGTCGCGGCGCGGATCTCGTACTCGTCGCCCGCCGCGCGGACCGGCTCAAGGACCTGGCCGACGAACTCACCCGCGCCCACGGCATCACGGTGACCGTTATCGCCCGCGACCTCGGCCAGCCCGACGCCGGCCGCACGCTGCGCGCCGAACTCGAATCCCGCGGCATCCACGCCACCGGACTGGTCAACAACGCCGGCTTCGGCACCCACAACGCCCTCACCGACGAGGACCCGGACCGCCTGCAGAGCATGATCGCGCTGAACGTCAGCGCGCTGGTCGACCTCAGCCGCGCCTACATCGACCCGCTGAACTCCGCAGACACCGGCATCCTGATCAACGTCGCCAGCCTGCTGGGCTTCCAGCCCACCCCGTACCTCAGCGTCTACGGCGCCACCAAGGCCTTCGTCCTCAGCTTCACCGAATCACTGTGGGAAGAAAACCGTGGCACCGGCCTCCGCGTCCTCGCCCTGTGCCCCGGCGCCACGAAGACCGAGTTCTACGACGCCGCCGGCAGCGAAACGGCCGACTACGGCGCGAAGCGAGTCACCCCCGAGCACGTCGTCAAGACGGCCCTCGACACGCTCGACCGCCGCTCCGCGCCCCCGTCGGTGATCACCAACGGCCGCCCGATCGCCCTCGCCGGCAAGATCCTGCCGCGCCGCATGATCGTCCGGTTCATGGGCCGCATGGCCCGCCCCTGACCGGAGGCCGCCGCTCTCAGCGACCCGTTCCACGTCCCAGGCGGCACTGCTCCTCCGTCGTCCCCACCAGCAGCAAAGGACCACCATCGTGACCATGACAGAAGTCACCCCACAGCCCACCGACGCGGAGCGCTTCGGTCACATCCTCGCCCTTCAGCGCGCTGCCTACCGCCGCGACGGAGCGCCCTCACTGGCGGCGCGGCGCAGCGACCTGAGCAGGTTCAAGGCGGCACTGATCGCCCGGCGCAGCGCCATCGAGGCGGCCATCAACACCGACTTCGGAAACCGCTCGCGACACGAGACCGCGATGATGGAACTCGGCGGCGTCGTCGGGGGCATCGACTACCTGGAGCGCAATCTTCGTCGGTTCATGCGCCCGACCGGCCGCCACACCGCCTTGCACATGCGTTTCGGCACCAACCGCGTCGAGTACCAGCCGCTCGGAGTGGTCGGGGTCATCTCACCGTGGAACTATCCCATCATCCTGTCGCTGATGCCGGTCGTCACCGCGATCGCCGCCGGCAACCGCGTCATGCTCAAACCGTCGAAATTCACCCCGGCGACGAACACCGTGCTCGCGTCGATACTGAGCGAGCTCTTTCCACCGGAGCAGGTCACGATCGTCAGCGGCGACGGTGCCGCGTTCTCCTCCCTGCCCTTCGATCATCTCGTCTTCACCGGAAGCACCGAGGTCGGACGAGCCGTGATGAAGGCGGCGAGCGAGAACCTCGTCCCCGTCACGCTGGAACTGGGCGGCAAGTCCCCGACCATCGTCGCCAAGGGGCACGTAACCGACCGGACCGTGGCCGACATCGTCTTCGGCAAACTCCTCAGCGGCGGGCAGACCTGCATCGCCCCCGACTACGCCCTGGTGCACGAATCCGAGATCGACACCTTCGTCGACAGCTACGACCGCCTGGTGAAGACCGCCTACCCCGACGGTCCGACCAGCAAGGACTACACCTCGATCATCAACGACAAGCAGTACGCGATCCTCACCGACCTGATCGAAGACGCCCGCAGCCACGGAGCACGGATCATCGAGGTCGGTCACCGGCCGGGCGAGGCCGCCCACCGCCCCCACACCCTCGCACCGACCGTCGTGCTCGGCGTCACCGACGAGATGCAGATCGCCCACGAAGAGATCTTCGGCCCCATCCTCCCGATCTTCCCCTACCGCGACATCGACGACGCCATCGACTACGTCAACGCACGACCACGACCGCTCGCGCTCTACTACTTCGGCAAAAACGACGCGGACCGGCGCAAGGTACTCGACCGCACGACCTCCGGCAACGTCACCATCGGCGGCACCATCATGCACGTCGGGCAAGACGACCTTCCCTTCGGCGGCGTCGGTGCCAGCGGGATGGGCCAGTACCACGGGATCGAGGGCTTCAGGACGCTCAGCCACCCCAAGGGCATCTACGTGCAAGGCCGCTTCAACGCCGTCCGCCTCCTCTATGCCCCCTTCAGCAAGCGCACCGACGCTCTCCTCAACTTCGTCCTTCGATAACCGGCGGCTTCCGCCGCCAAAAGCCTCACCCGCGTCGAAGCACGGGCCCGCGCGTAATCCGCAGCCAGGCGGTGCCGGCGTCCCAGGACACCTGTGGCCTGCCTTTCCCGTCTCTCAAGTCGGCTCACTCTCGGCGGGCGAGAGACAGTGGGACCACGAAGTCGGAGCGGTTGGCGAGTTCTTGGCGGAGGACGGCGTTTCTCGGCGAGGAGGGCGGCGAGGACGGCCGCTGCGGCATCAAGCTGCTGCTGAAGTCGCTGGCGCTCGTGCCGGTCGCCCAGACGCTGGACGAGCAACAAGGGGTTGGGAACTGGTGCCGGGGTGCTGAGCGGGAGTGATTTCTGGTGAGCGTGAGTGAGTGCCGGGGCTGGATGAGGTTGTTTCGCTCTGCGCCGGGAGGATCTCGTCTGCCGTGGGTGTTGGTCTGGCCCTTCGTTCTCGGCAAGGGGAACGGGAGTTCTTGGGTCGAATGGGTGACCTTTGTGGGTGGTGCTCGTTGACTGCGGTGACAGGGGGTCTTCGAGCTGTGGGCGGGGGTGGACGGGGTGGGTGGGCTGCGGGAGTTGGCGGCGTCGTTCGTGGTGCCTGGTCCGGCCGGGGTGGCGGTGCGGGACCGGTTGCGGGTGTCGGCGAAGGACGCGGCTGTGCTGGCCGCGGTCGGGAGGTTCCTGGGGTCGCTGGCAGCGGGTGATCTCGCCGTACGGTCCCGGCAGGGACTGACGCACGATGGCAGCGGGTGGGCGGTGCGCAAGCGGGAGCTGACCGGCAGGTCCTCGGCGCGCTGGGCGGGCAGTATCACCAAGGCCAGCCACGATCAGTGGGCGCTGGCGAGGCGTGGGCAGGCCGCACACATGGCCTGGCTGCGGCGGCAGATCGCGTCGATAGAGGCGCGGCTGGCCCGGCCGCTGGGCGCCAAGGCCGACAAGCGCGAGGCGCTGGTGCGCGGGTATGGCTCGCGGAGCGAGTGGCATGCCAAGTCCCGCCGACTGCACACCCTGAAAGACCGGCTGGCGGTGGTGGAGGCGGACTGGGCGGCGGGCCGGGTACGGGTGGTGCGCGGCGGCAAGCGCCTCGCTCGCGCCCGCCACCACCTGGCGGCTGCCGGGCTGAGTGAGCGGGCGTGGCGGGAGCGCTGGGAGGCGGAGCGGATGTTCCTGGCCGCCGACGGGGAGTCCGGCAAGCGCTTCGGCAACGAGACCCTCCGCGTCACCGACACCGGACAGGTCTCCCTCAAGCTCCCGGCCCCGCTGGCTCATCTGGCCAACGCCCCGCACGGCCGGTATGTGCTGGACGCGACCGTACGGTTTCAGCACCGGGGGCAGGAGTGGCGGGACCGGATCACCGCCAACCGGGCGGTGGCCTACCGCATCCACCACGACACAGCACGCGGCCGCTGGTACCTCACCGCGTCCTGGCAGCGTGCCGCCGCCCCGGTCCTGCCGCTGGAGGCGGCCCTTGCGCGGGGTGTGGTGGGGGTGGACATGAACGATGACCACCTCGCCGCCTGGCACCTCGACGCGCACGGCAACCCCATCGGCGAACCGCAGCGCTACTTCTACGACCTGACCGGCAGCGCGGAGCACCGGGACGCGCAGATCCGGCACGCGCTGTCCCGGCTGCTGCACCACACCCGACGGTGCGGGGCCGCCGCGATCGCCATCGAGGACCTCGACTTCACCGAGGGTAAGAGCCGGGAGAAGCACGGCCGCAACAAACGCTTCCGCCGCCTCATCTCCCGTTTCCCGACCGCGAAACTTCGCGCCCGGCTGGTGTCGATGGCCGCCGAACAGGACATCGCCGTCGTCGCGGTCGACCCCGCCTATACCAGCCGCTGGGGCGCCCAGCACTGGCAGAAACCACTGACCACCCCACGACGCAAGATTTCCCGGCACGATGCGGCGAGCATCGCAGTCGGGCGACGCGCCCTCGGACATCCGATCCGGCGACGGGCGGCACCGCCCCACGACGACCAGAGTGATCGTCGTGGGCATCGGACCGTCCAGGCCCGACCGGACACCCGCAGGCGTGAGGAAACCCGCCCCCACCTTCCCGGACCGCGCACCGGATGCGCGCCACCGGGCCGTGGAGCGAAAGCGGGCGACCAGGGTGCCCAACACCGTTCGGGACACCCGGCTGAGCACGGGTTCTGGCAACAGGACTCACTCCCGCTCAGTCTTTAGGAACGGTCCAGCAGTTCCATCGCGTCCCTGGGTACGTAGACCGTACGGGGACGTCCGTACTTTGCGCAGGCTCCCTGGTCGACGTCCGCGACCGCGGGCCGGTGGCCGCCGCCGGCCAGGCCGACTCCGCCGCTCCAGCTGGTCGACGGCTGCAACCTTGGTCTCCAGTCGGCATCCGCCCCTACTGAACCGCGATCGCCAAGGTCTGCCCCACTTCCTTGAGGGTATACATATCGTATAGTCGCTGCTAGCTTTCTCGTACAGGACGAAGGAGTCTCTCGAGGGCCTGCTCTGCTTGCCCACCGGCACCGACTGAAGTCCTGTCGAAACAAGTGCTGAGGTGGGCGTGCCAAATGGTCCGGGAAGGAGAACTGCGTGCACGGATCTCCTGCGCGGTGTACGTGTGTGAGCCCTTACCTCGCCGTTGCGCCGGTGCTGACCGTAGAAACGGTGGCGGCCACCGAGGCGTGCGCACTCATGGAGCCGAGGTCAAGCTTGGTGGTTTGGCCAAGTTGCTGAAGGGATCACAAAGTTGCACATCGACGCCGAGAATCTCACCGCTGAATCAGCGTACAAGCTGCTGATCGGCAGCGTCATCCCGCGGCCTATCGCCTGGGTCAGCACCCTGTCGACCGACGGGATTGGAAATTTGGCACCGATCTCGTTCTTTACTGTGGTGGGGCGCAAGCCGCCTATGGTCTCATTGTCCATCCAGCCCCGGTCCGACGGCGCCACGCTCAAGGACAGCTTTGTCAATATGCGCGACACCGGGGAATTCGTGACTCACCTGGCCACGCTGCCGCAGGCGCTGCCTCTGCATCTCAGCGCGAGTGAATTCGAACCCGACGAGGACGAGTTCGACATGGTTGGGCTGGAGAAGGTGCCGAGTGCTGCCGTGAAGCCGCCGCGTATCGCGGGTGCGCCGATCGCGTTCGAGTGCGCCGTCGAGATGATCGTCCCCTCGCCGGACGGGCTCAACCACCTTGTGGTCGGGCGGGTCGTGCAGTTCTACGTCCGCGACGACCTCTACCTGTCACGCGGACGGATCGACACCGGTGCGATTGCTCCCATCGGTCGGCTGGCCGCCGAGTACACGGTGGTGGACAACGCTTTCGTGCCACCGCTGGACAGGGAAACTCTTGAGCGTTTCGAAGGACGCCGGATGGAGCGGCTCGACAAGCGACCTGACGACTACTCGATGATCGAAACCTCGGAGTGGTCGCCGTCCGGATCCATCATGCGCGCGGAAGGCGACGCCGGCTGATCGACTCTTCGATGGCCGCTCGCCCTGAGTGAGCGGTCCCCAGGTTCCATGGGTGTCGCCTTGATGATTTCAGGCGGCACGGACTTGGCATCGCGCGCCGGATTTGCCTGCCCCGCCCGGCGTCCGTCAATCGTCGAACGGACCCCTGAACCCGTGGCGAGATGTGCAAGCGCTAGAGACAAGAGGCAGCACATGGCACAGCCCTTGCCTGGTAGATCCTCCGACCGAGACGGATCGATGAACACGAGTAACAGCGGTGCGCCCGACGGCGAAATGGCAGCCGATTACGACGTGATCGTGGTCGGATCGGGCTTCGGGGGCAGCGTCGCGGCCCTCCGGCTCACGGAGAAAGGCTATCGGGTCGCCGTGATAGAGGCGGGGCGTCGGTTCGCCGACGACGAGTTCGCCAAGACGTCGTGGGATCTCAAGAGCTTTCTCTGGGTGCCCGCGCTCGGCTGCTTCGGCATTCAGCGCGTCCACCCGCTCAAGGACGTCATAGTGGCGGCGGGTGCCGGTGTCGGTGGTGGTTCGCTCGTGTACGCCAACGTGATGTACCGGCCGCCCAAGCCGTTCTACACGGATCGGCAGTGGGCGCACATCACCGACTGGGAGTCGGAACTGGCGCCTTACTACGACCAGGCCAGCCGCATGCTGGGCGTGGTCACCAACCCGACCGTGACGGCCTGCGACAAGGTGATGCGTGCGGTCGCGACTGACATGGGTGTGGCGGACTCCTACCAACCGGCACCGGTGGCGGTGTACTTCGGCGAGCCCGGCAAGACCGCCGACGATCCGTTCTTCGGCGGCGCCGGGCCGCGGCGCACCGGCTGCACCGAGTGCGGCTCCTGCATGACCGGGTGCCGGGTCGGCGCGAAGAACACCCTCGTCAAGAACTACCTGTACATCGCGGAGCGCGCCGGCGCGGAGGTCATCCCGCTGACCACAGTGGATACGGTGCGACCGAGGCCGGACGGGTCGTTCGTGGTGGACGTGCACAGGACGGGCAAGCGGTCGCGTCGCTCCCGGCGGAGCCTGACGGCGGCCCGGGTTGTGCTGGCTGCCGGCACCTGGGGAACGCAACGGCTGCTGCACCGCATGCGGGACGACGGCGTGCTGCCGCAGCTCTCGCCGCGGTTGGGGGAACTGACGCGCACGAACTCGGAGGCGATCATCGGTGCGAGCCGGGCCGTGGCCGACCCCGAGCGTGACTTCACCCGCGGCGTGTCGATCACCTCGTCGATCCACCCGGACGAGAACACGCACATCCAGGCGCTGCGCAACGGCAAGGGCAGCAACGGGATGAGCCTGATGCAGACCATCGCCACGGACGGCTCGCTGCCCACGCCGCGGTGGCTGCAGATGCTGCTGACGATCCTGCGAAAGCCGGTCAAGTCCATGACGTTGTTCAACGGCTACCGGTGGAGTGAGCGGACGATGATGCTGCTGGTGATGCAGAGCCTGGACAACTCGCTCACCACGTACACCAGGCGAGGCCTGTTCGGGCGCCGGAGATTCACTTCGAAGCAGGGACGCGGTGAGCCGAACCCGACGTTCATCCCCGTCGGGCACGAGGCGAACCTGCGCACCGCCGAGCACATCGGCGGTGTCCCGGGTGGGATGTGGGGCGAGATCTTCAACAGGCCGATGACCGCCCACTTCTTCGGTGGAGCGCCCATCGGGACCTCGTCGAAGGACGGCGTGATCGACCCGTACCACCGGGTGTTCAACTACCCGGGACTGTCCATCGTGGACGGAACAGCGCTGACCGCGAACCTGGGGGTGAACCCGTCGCTGACCATCACGGCCAAGGCGGAGCGCGCCTTCTCGTTCTGGCCCAACAAGGGTGAGGCCGATCCGCGCCCTGCTCAGTCGCAGCCGTACCGTCGGCTGGACCCGGTTGCTCCGGTCAGCCCTGCTGTTCCGGCGGGGGCCCCGGCCGCACTGCGGCTGCCCATCGTGGGCTGAGCCGCCGCGCACTGCTGACACACGAGAACACGGGCCGGGCATGGCGCTCGTCAGTGACCGGACATACCGCCGTCGACGGCGAGCGTGATGCCGGTGATGTAGGACGAGGCGGGGCTAGCGAGGAAGACGACGGCGGCGTCGAGCTCGCGCTGCAGCCCCAACCTGCCCAGCGGGCTGGTCTGCTGGACGAACGCCATGACCTGGCCTTCGGGGATCTCGGAGGTCATCTCGCTGGCGAAGTATCCCGGGGCGATGGCATTGACCCGGATTCCCCGGCGCCCTGTCCATTGCTGGGCGAGATCGCGGGTGAGGCCGATGAGGCCGGCCTTGCTGGCTGCGTAAGCTGCCTGTGGGGCGTACGACTTGATCAGACCGAGCACGCTGGCGATGTTGACGATGCTGGAGCCGGGCTCCATGACGCGGGCGCATGCCTGCGCCGCCCAGTAGGCGCCGTTGAGGTTGATGTCGATGACGCGGCGGAACTCCTCCGGGCTCTCCTTGAGGGCCGGAACCGCGGTGCCTGTGCCGGCGTTGTTGATCAGGATGTCGACGCGGCCGAACTCGCCGACTGCCGAGCGGGCCAGCGCCTCGCACTGCTCCGGATCGGCGACGTCGGTGGGCACCGTGATGGCGCGGCGGCCGGTGTTGTGCACCTGCTTCGCGACATCTGCCAGCCGGTCGGCGCGGCGGGCGGCAAGGACGATGTCGGCGCCCGCTTCGGCGAGCGCCTGGGCGAACCCGGCGCCGAGACCGGAACTCGCCCCGGTGACCACGGCAACCTTGCCGTCGAGCCGGAAGAGGTCGAGGACGCTGCTCATAGCGGCTCCTGGTGTGACAACGCTCGAAGTCCGGCGGCGGTCAGTGGCGCGACGGCCTGCCCTACCGTGTCGAATCCTGTACCGCGGGTCAGCCCCTGCTGGAAGCGGGCGTGGATCCCCTCGGCGATGACGGCGATCTTGAAGTAGCCCAAAGAGAGATAGAAGCCGAGTTCGCCGAGATCCCGCCCACTGGCCTCGGCGTAGCGCTGGGCGAGGTCGGCAGCCGCGGGAAGCCGTTCGCTGGTCGATGCGGCCGATCCGCTGAGCACGGGAGCGAAGGACGGGTCGGTGTAGACAAGGTGCAGACCGAGATCGGCGAGGGGGTCGCCGAGGGTGGCCATCTCCCAGTCGACCACCGCACGAACGGTGCCCGGGTCGGCGGGGTCGAGGATGGTGTTGTCGATGCGATAGTCGCCGTGCACGATGGACGCGCCGCTTTCCGCCGGGCAGGCGGTGGCGAGTCGCTCGTGCAGCAGCTCCATGTCGCCGAGCTCCCGGGTCCGCACGCGTTGCCACTGGTCGTACCAGCGCTGGACCTGGCGCGTCAGATAGCCCTGCGGGCGTCCGAACCCGGTCAGCCCCACCGCGTCCGGATCGACGGCGTGCAGGCGCGCGAGTACGTCGACCAGGCCGTAGGCGCAGCGGGTGATGTCGCTGTCCGGCAGTGCGTGCAGCTGCTCGACCGTCCGGATCACCGTCCCGTCGACGTACTCGACCACCGCGAAGGGCACGCCGAGTACCTCGGCGTCCGCGAAGGTCACGGCACGTGCCACGGGGACGTCACTGTCGGCGAGTGCGGCCACCATCCGGTACTCGCGCCGCATGTCGTGCGCGGAGGGGGTGAGCCCGCCGAGCGGAGGACGGCGAAGAACCCACCGCGTCCGCCCGTCGGTGACCATGTACGTCAGGTTCGACCGGCCGCCCCGCAACGGCTCGGCGGTGAGCCGGCCCCGGAACTGCGGCACGTACTCGTCGAAGTACCGCTCGAGTGCGGCCAGGTCGAGACCGTCCACCGCGGTGTGACCGGCGGTGCTCACTGTGCCGCCGCCTCGGTGTGGCGGCGCATGACGCGGCGGGCGATGGCCCAGCGGTGGGTTTCGGATGGCCCGTCATAGATGCGGAAGGGCCGAACCTCCCGCAGGAACCGGCCGAGCAGGATGTCTCCGGACACACCGAGCGAGCCGCAGATCTGCAGCGCGCGGTCCACCACCCGCCACACCGCTTCGGCGCAGAAGGTCTTGGCGATCGAGGTGGACTGCGAGGCCGAACGTCCCTGATCCAGTTCCCAGGACGCCTGAAGGATCAGCCCCCGGGCGGCGGCGATGTCGATTTCGTTGTCCGCGATCATCTGCTGCACCATGCCGAGATCGCCGAGCCGTGAGCCGAACAGCCGGCGGTCGGCGGCCCGGCCGACGGCGATGTCCTGCGCGCGTCGGGCGATGCCCAGCCACCGCATGCAGTGCGTCATCCGCGCGGGCCCCAGCCGTACCTGCGCGTAGCGGAAGCCCTGGTCGACTTCGCCGAGCACCGCCTCGTCCGGTACGACGCAGTTCTCGAAGAGCAGCTCGACGTGCCCGCCGTAGAGGCTCTCGTCGAGCGTCTCGATGTGCCGGACCGTCTTCATGCCGGGGTTGTCGGCGTCGACCAGGAACATGGTCGCGCCGCCCTGGTCCCCGGGTTCACCCGACGTCCTGGCCATGCAGATGGCGAACCCCGCGCCATCGGCACCGGTGATGAACCATTTGTGCCCGTCGATGCGCCAGCCGCCCCGAACACGTGCGGCGCGCGTCGCCAGCGCACTGGGGTCGGAGCCCGCGCCCGGCGCCGGCTCTGTCATCGCGAAGCACGACCGTATGGCACCGGACGCGAGCGGGCGCAGATAGCGGTCCTTCTGCTCGGCGGTGGCGATGGCTTCGAGCATGTGCATGTTGCCCTCGTCGGGCGCGGCGATGTTCATCGCGAGCGGGCCCAGCAGGGAGTACCCCGCTTCTTCGAAGACGGCAGCCCTGCCCCGCATGTCCAGCCCGTGCCCGCCGAACTCCTCGCCGACGTGCGGCGCGAACACGCCGGCATCCTTCGCGGCCCGCTGCAGCCCGAGCCGCACGTTCTCGGTGCGCGCGACGCCACGGTGCTGCTCCTCGGCCGGGATCACCACCTCGCGGACGAAGTCGGCAGTGCGGCGCGCGAGGTCCGCGACGACGGGATCCTGGGTGAGGTCGACTGTCATGGCATCCCATCCGGCTACTGAGTATTAGCCCAGACTCTAAGCGAGCGCTTGGCAACCCTGCAATCCCCCATGGGACAGCTCACAGTTGCTGACGGGATCAGCTATCATCCGTTAGCCCCGCAGGTGGAGGCGAAGGCGGACCGATCCGACGACATTCGTGCCGCGGCGCTGGAGCTGTTCACGCGCCTCGGCTACGAGGCGACCACGATGGCCGGCATCGTGGCCGCGGTAGGCATGCGCGGCCCGAGCCTCGCGTCCGTTACCACGCCCGGCACCGGCTCGAGGCCTTCGTCGGCAACCGCGAGATCCGCAGCCTCGTCGAGCCGCATCGCGGTCGCCGACAACTCATGAGGTCCGGGCGCTATACATCTCGTATAGTCGCTGCTAGCGTCTTCGGCCATGACGAAGGAGTCGCTCGGTGAACTGGGCTTCCCGATCGCCGATGCCGCCGCCGAGGGGCGACTTCCGGGGCCAGTCACCGGGCGGTGCTCGCGCGATGCAACCCCGGTCAGGGCGCGTGAAGAGGGTCTCCCCTCCCGGTTTCGAATTCATCGACCGCTGAAATCCTTCTCGGAAGGAATCTGCCGCAATGTCCAATGATCAAATCGCTGCCACTCGGGCCGAGGTGACCGAATGGTTCTTCGAGGACTATCTGCCGCGATGGGTGGCCGTGGCTGCGGGCACGTCGGACGAGGGCCCCGAGTTCATTCATGACTACTGGGGCACCCCGTTGCACGTCACGGGGCTGGAGCAGTCCTTCTGGTGTCTCGATGACGCGAGCGTGCGCGCCTTCCTGGACCTCAACTACGCGCCGCTGCGCGAGTCCGGATACAGCCACACCGTGGTGCCCGACCGGCGTGTGCTCGTCTACAACTCCGTCGGTGCCGCCATTGAGGTGATCTGGTCGCGACGCCGCGCCGACGAGAGCGAGATCCAGCGCTGGGCGGTGCAGTTCAGCGTGGCCAAGTCCGATCGGGGCTGGCGTGTGGTCGGCATCCACTCGGCGGCGACGGACAAGAACAGGCTCGCTGAGGCCTGGCCCGCCGAATCGGCCCTGGAGGAGGCGAGCCATGGCTGAGAAGGTCTATCCGCCGCTGGTCATGCCCGACGGGGTCGGCCGGCAACAGGTCACCGTGTGGAGCAATGGCATCGCGCTCGACGCGGACGTGTACCGGCCGACGACCGTCGACCCCGACGCCGCCCTGCCCGCTGTGGTGTTGTGTCACGGGTGGGGTGGCAGCAAGCTCACCGCCGAACGCTACGCGGCGCTCTTCGCCGCAGCAGGCATGATCACCCTGACGTTCACCCAGAGCAGCTGGTTCGGCTCCGGATCTCCGCTGCAGCTGGTCGGAGACATCCCCGACCTCGATGACGGCAATGAGGCACTCACCCGGGTGCGGTTCATCCGGGAGCTGGTGGATCCGTTCGCCTGGACGGTGAACCTGCGCTCGGCCCTGGACTACATCGAAGGTGAGCCCAACGTCGATCCCGCCCGGATCGGGCTGTGGGCCACCAGCTTCGGCGGGGGCGTCGCCGTGCATCTGGCCGCCGACGACGACCGGGTCAAGGCGCTGGCGGTGCAGGTGGCCGCCATCGCCCCGCTCAGTGGACCAGTGGCAGACTTTGCCCGCAAGCGTGCGATCGACACCGCGCGCGGCGACGCGGACGCGATTCCCCAGGGCGTCGATCCCTGGCCGAACATGGCGGGCACCCCGTACCTGGCCACGTTGGCGCACTTCGACCCGCTCGCCCAGGTCGAGCGGCTGCGGATCCCCACCCTGATCATCGATGCCGGTGACGAAGACCTGTTCCCCATCGCCGACAACGGCGGCCGCGCGGCGAAAGTACTGGAGACCATTCCGGGCAGCGTCGTCGACTATCAGGTCATCCCCGGCATCGACCACTACGGCATCTATTTCGACGGCTACGAGCCGGGCAGTCGTGCTGCCCTCGCCTGGTGGGGACGTCACTTGTGACGACGCCGACCTCCCGCAGCCTTTTCGTGCCGACCACGCTGGGCCGGCTCCACGTCCAGGACGCCGGACCCGCCGACGGCCCTGTGGCGCTGTTGTGGCCGAGTCTGTTCATGGACGGCGAGAACAGCTGGGGCGCACAGCTTGCCGATCTGCACGCTCAGGGCCGGCGGACCCTGCTGGTCGACCCACCCGGTACCGGCCGCAGCGAATCGGCGTCGCGGTTGTTCACCATGGAAGAGTGCGGCGCCGCCGCCGTACAGCTTCTCGACGCTGCCGCCGTCGACCGGGCCGCCTTGCTCGGGCTGTCGTGGGGCGGCATCGTCGCCCTGCGGGTCGCGATCACCGCCCCGGACCGGGTCACCGCGCTGGTTCTGTCCAACACCACTGCGCGCAGCGTGGTCCTCCGCGAACGTCTGGCAGTCCGCCTGAACGCCCTCCTCATACGTTCCGGGATCGCCCCGGGCGGACTGGGCCGGCTGGTCGTGTCCGGAATGCTCAGCGAGCACTCCCGCAACCAGAACCCCGAGTTCACCACGCACCTCGCCCAAGCAGTCGACGCCCTCGACAAGGCAGGACTGGCCCGCGCCGTACGGTCGGTGCTGGCCGGTCGCAGCAGCGTGGTCGATGCCCTCGGGAGAATCACCGCGCCCACCCTGGTGATCGGCGGCGCCGAGGACCGGGCGTTGCCGCCAGACCCCCATTCCGGCGAACTGGCCGAACGCATCGCCGGCGCACAACTCGAGGTGTTGCCGCGTGTCGCGCACCTGGCTCCCCGCGAAGCGCCCACCGAGGTGGCGGCTTTGATCAGGAAGTTTCTCGCGCCGCTCGGTTAGCCGTCGTCAGCCGTGCTCCTGGCGACCGGCCCTGCCGGATGGGCCACGAGCTCGTGCGGCATATCGACTCGAATTATCAAACTCGGATTATCAAAAGGGAGACGAAAAGTATGGCTGAGCTGAGCTACGACGTGTACGTCTGCGACGGGGTCCCGCGCAGCCGACCCGAGAGGTTGCCCGACGGCAGCGGCATCGTGTCGTCTCCGCTGGCCTCGACGCTGATCACCGGAGAACGGGAGGCCGTGCTGGTCGACCCACCGTTCACCCGCGAACACACGCAGCAGGTCGGCGACTGGGTGGAGCGCTCCGGCAAGCGTCTGGCCTACATCTATGCGACGCATGGCCACGGCGACCACTGGTTCGGCACCGGCCAGCTCCTGGAGCGCTTTCCCGACGCCGTCCCGTACGCCACGGAAGGCACCATCGGGATCATGCGCCGCAACGTCGAAGGGCGCGAGAAGTTCTGGGACGCGGACTTCCCCGGCCTGATTCCCGACACCCCACTCGTCTACCGGCCGATCCCCGCCGGCGGGTTCGAGCTGGAGGGGCACCAGATCACGGCGGTCGAGGTCGGGCACACCGACACCGACGACACGACCGTGCTCCACGTCCCCTCGATCGGCCTGCTCGTCGGAGGCGACGTCGTCTACAACGGCGTACACCAGATGCTGCTGGAGACCCCTGGCGGCGGATTCGAGTCATGGCTTGCGGCGCTCGACGTCCTCGAGTCCCTCAACCCCCTCGCCGTGGTGGCCGGGCACAAGAACCGTGACCTGCCCGACGACCCGGCGATCATCGACCAGACCCGCCAATACCTTCGCGACGCGCAGCGGCTGCTCGCCGAGAAGCCCACACCGCAGCAGTTCTTCGACGAGATCACCACCCGCTATTCCGACCGGCTCAACGTCGGCCCCGTCTGGTACGGCGCACACGGTCTCCTGGGAGTCCCGATGCCCGTCCCGCCCGCGGGCCAACATGATTACGCCAACGAGTAGGCCCGGCACATGGCACACATCAGCAGCGACAAGCTCATCGCCCGCGGCCAGGTGCGCCTGGCCAATGTGCCCGCCACCGGCCTCCCGCGCACCTTGAGGCAGCGACTATGACCACTTCCACCTCTCCTTCAGCCGACCAAGGCCGAAGCGCGGCGGGCTTGGACGTGTCGGCAGCGTTCGCGACCACGCTGGAAACACCGCAGCACGTCCAGATCGCCGAGGAACTCGGCTTCCGGCGTGCGTGGTTGTACGACACACCGCAACAGAGCCCCGACGTGTGGATGTGTCTGGCGCTGGCCGCCGAACGCACACACTCCATCGGGCTCGGCCCCGGCGTTCTCGTCCCGGCGCTGCGCCACCCGATGGTCAGTGCGAGCGGGGCGGCGGCCCTCGAGCGTTTGGCCCCCGGACGGGTCGCGGTGGCCTTCGGCACCGGTTACACCAGCCGGCGGGCCATGGGGCAGATGCCCGCCTCGTGGACGTACATGACGCGCTACATCACGACGTTCCGCGCGCTGCTCAGAGGCGAAACGGTCGAATGGGAGGGCAGCCGGCTGCGGATGCTGCACCCCGGTGAGTCGGTGCCGAGTGCGCCGGACGCCATTCCGGTCTACATCGGAGCGATCGGTCCCAAGGGCATGGAGATAGCCGCGTCGCTGGGGGACGGCCTGTTCGTGGCCGGAGCGTCCGTGCCCGAACAGGCCAAAGGGTTCTCACACGTCTCCTACCTGGCCCTCGGGTCCGTGCTCGATGACGGTGAAGCTCTCGACAGCGACCGGCTCCGCACGGCCGCGGGCCCCGGACTGGCGCAAACCTTCCACGTCTCCTACGAACTCGGCGGCGAGGAAGCTGTCAAGGCGCTGCCCGGAGGGCCGGAGTGGCTGGCCGTCCTGCAGAACACACCGGAGGACCAACGTCACCTCGCCGTGCACAACGGACACCTGCTGCATCTGAACGACGCCGACACGGCTGCCTGGAACGCCGGGGCCCACACGCTGGTCGAGCAGGTCACGCTCACCGGCACTGCCGATGAGGTCCTGGCCAAGGTCCAGCAGCTGGCGGCGAGCGGTGTCACCGAGATCATGTACCAACCCGCCGGCGACATCCGCCGTGAGCTCGAAGCGTTCGCCGACGCGGTGGGAGTGTACGGAACGTATAGCGAGAAGTTATAGAGCCGTACAGTAGATCCATGACAACCGCAAGAACATACGGCCAGATGTGTCCGCTCGCCCGCTCCATGGACCTTCTCGGCGAGCGATGGACGATTTTGATCCTGCGCGAGCTGTGCCTCGGGCCCAAGCGGTTCAAGGACCTCCTCGAGGTACTCCCGGCCATCGGACCGAACCGCCTGACTGCCCGCCTTCGCAGCCTTGAGGCCGCGGGGGTCGTTCGCCGGGGCACGCTTCCACCCCCCGCGGGTGTGGCTGTCTATGAGCTCACCGAGCGAGGCGAGGGGCTCCGTGCCCCACTCATCGAGCTTGGACGGTGGGGCCTTGGGCTCCCGCTGTCGGCGGAAATCGATCCGGCGACCACCCGCGCGGACCTGATCGCCCTCAGCGTCTCCACCTTTGCCGCGCCGGAGAAGCTCGTCGGCCTCAAGGAGATCTACGAGCTGCATGTGGGCAGGGAGACGTTTCATGTCGAGATCGCCGATGGCCGAATGCTGACGAAGAGCGGTCCGGCGCCAGTTCGCCCCGACCTTGCGGTGACTTGCCGTTTGCGCACGTTCCTCGCTGTGGTCTTCGGCCACACCCAGGCGATCGACGCAGTCGAGTCGGGCGACCTGACGGTGACTGTCGGATCCAGCGAACTGGCCGAGCGCGCGTTTGACCTTTTGTCCGGTTCCGATCTTGGTTATCCGGTGTACCTGGGGATGTAGTGCGCGAGCGCTCCTTCCTGCCGCCGGAACGTGAAGGAGAGATGCCATGAGCTTCAACCTGGCGGCGATGCTTGTTGAGGCAACGCGCGCACAACCGCAGAGCCCGGTCCTCTGGGCGGGTGATGACAGGTGGGACTATCAGCGGCTCGACACGGAGTCGATCCGCTTCGCGAACGGACTCCTCGAGAGCGGCTGGTCAAGGGGCGATGTGGTGGCGATTCAGTCGCCCAACGTCCCGGAGTTCCTGGTCGCCTACTTCGGGACGCTCCGCGCCGGAATGGTCCTGCTGCCCCTCAATCCCCTGCTGACCGCAACGGAGACCGCGTTCATCCTCAACGACGCCCGTGCGGTGGTGCTCTTCGCGCACGAACTCGCCGTCGGTGCCGTCCTCGGGGCCAAGGAGGCGGGCATTCCACTCGTGACGGTTCCCGCAGGGATACGTCACGACGGTGACGACGGCAGGTTCTTCTCGGACTTCCTGTCGGATCACGACCATGGTGGAGCGGAAGTTGCCCCCACGGGGCCCGAGGACACCGCGGTCCTGCTCTACACGAGCGGCACCACAGGGAAACCGAAGGGGGCCGAACTCACCCACTTCCAGCTGTTCATGAACTGCACGGCAAGTGCTGACGTGTTCGAAGCGAAACAGGATGACGTCATCCTTCTCGCCTTGCCGCTGTTCCACGTCTTCGGCCTCTCCTCGCTCGCGAACTCCGCGATCCGGCGCGGCGCCTCGCTCGCACTCGTGCCCCGTTTCGAAGCCTCTGCCGTACTCGATGTCATCGAACTCAGACGCGTCTCGATCGTGGCCGGTGTGCCCACCATGCTGCACGCCCTGCTGGAGACACCCGACCGTGACCGTGATCTCAGCAGCATGCGTATGGCGCTGTGCGGAGGTTCACCGATCGCCCCGGATGTCCTCACCCGGTTCGAGGAGAGATTCGCCATCCCGGTGCTGGAAGGCTATGGGCTGACCGAGACGGCCAGCGCTGTGACGTTCAACAGAGCGGCCGGACGCAAGCCCATGTCCGTGGGCCGGCCTCTCTGGGGGACCGAGATGCGCGTGGTGGACAGCGACGGCAACCAGCTTGCGCCGGGTGCCGACCATGTCGGCGAACTCCTCGCCCGCGGACACTCGGTGATGAAGGGCTACTTGCGTCGCCCTGCCGAAACCGCCGAAGTGATCCAGGACGACTGGTTCCGCACGGGCGACCTGGGCTACGTGGACGAAGACGGCTACTACTTCGTCGTCGACCGGATCAAAGACGTGATCATCCGCGGCGGATACAACGTGTACCCGCGCGAGATCGAGGACGTGCTCTACGGGCATCCCGACATCCGTGAGGCCGCCGTCATCGGATCCCCCGACGACCGGCTCGGGGAGGAAGTCGTCGCGGTGGTCGCCCTGCGCGACGGGAGCGAGATCAGCGCCGAAGACGTCATCGGCTACTGCAAGGAGCGCCTCGCCGCCTACAAATACCCGAGGGTCGTGCGATTCGTCGAGACGCTTCCGAAGGGCCCCACGAACAAGATCCTCAAGAACGAGCTGCGCTGATTCCCTCTGGAACTGCTACGCGCCCCGCGCCAGATCCCGCGGTCCCCAAGGCAAGGCATCGGGTGCGGCCGAGCCCTTGCTCATGATCCCGCCGACCAACCGAACGGAGCAGGCCGTGAATCCCGCCCTGTCATTCGAGCCCTTGAGTCCCGTGTCGTTCCTGGACCGGTCGGCCGCGGTGTTTCCCGAGCGCACGGCTGTGATCGACGGGGACCAGCGTTTCACGTACGCACAGCTGCACGACCGGTGCCGTCGGCTCGCCGGCGTTCTTGCCCCGCTCGCGAACGGCGACCCGGTCGCGGTCCTGGCACCCAACACGCACATCATGCTCGAGGCCCACTACGGAGCCCCGTGGGCCGGTGCGCCCCTGGTCACGATCAACACCAGACTCTCCGCTCCCGAGGTGCGTTACATCCTGGAGCACTCGGAGAGCGCGGTGCTCCTGCACGACCCGCAGTTCGACGACCTCGTGGCCAAGGCGATCGACGGGATGCCGCATCCGCCCCTGATCGTGCGCGCGGGCCCCGGCGACGGCGGCGCCTACGAACAACTCCTCGCCGCCGCCGCACCGACGGCCGTCCCCTTGCCCGATGAGGGCGCGCTGCTGTCCATCAACTACACCTCCGGAACGACTGGTCGTCCCAAGGGCGTCATGTACCAACACCGTGGCGCCTATCTCCAGGCACTCGCGATGGTCACGCACACCCAGTTGAGCGCAGCGTCCGCCTACCTCTGGACGCTGCCCATGTTCCACTGCAACGGCTGGTGCTTCCCATGGGCGGTGACCGCCGCCGGCGGCACCCACGTATGCCTGCCGAGAGTGGAGGCTTCCGAGATCTGGCGGCTCATTCACGACGAACACGTCACACACCTCTGTGGTGCCCCTGCCGTGCTCTCCATGGTGGTGAACGCCCCGGCGGCCAAGCGCGACACGGACGGCGTCATCCGGTTCCTGACCGGCGGGGCGCCACCGAGCCCCACCCTGCTCGCCGCCGCGGATGACTTGCGTTTCGACGTCACGCATCTGTACGGGCTCACCGAAACGTACGGGCCGTCGGTGCTGTGCGACTGGCACCCCGAGTGGAATGGCCTCGCCCCCGAGGAACAGTCCCGGCTTCGCGCCCGGCAGGGCGTGTCCAACATCGTCGGCCTCACCGCCCGCGTGGTCGGCGACGGAGGGGACGTACCCGCGGACGGCACCACGATCGGTGAGATCAGGTTGCGCGGCAACAACCTCATGCTGGGCTACCTCAAGGACGCCGCCGCCACGGCCGCGGCCGCACCGGACGGCTGGTTCCGCACCGGCGACCTCGGTGTTCGCCACCCCGACGGATACATCGAGCTCAGGGATCGCAGCAAGGACGTCATCATCTCCGGTGGCGAGAACATCACCTCGATCGAGGTCGAACAGGCCATCGCCAGCCATCCGGCAGTCCTCGAAGTCGCCGTGGTCGGTGCCCCGGACGACCGCTGGGGCGAGGTGCCGGTCGCCTACACCGTCCTGCGCCCGGATGCGGTCGCCACCGAGCAGGAGATCATCGACCACGTCAAAGACCGCATCGCGCGATTCAAGGCGCCCAAGCGGGTCGTCTTCGGGGAACTGCCCCGAACCTCCACCGGGAAGATCCAGAAGTACCTGCTCCGCGAAGGGGAGCGGGCTGCGGGCTCAATGGCTCACCTCGCCTCCGATGGCGCGGAGGAGGAAGGGCAGTAGGCGGTCGGCCGTCTCCGCCGCCGAGCCGGCGTCCACTTCGTCCGGCGGCAGCGGGGTGAGGAAGAACCTGCTCATCATGGGACCGATGACCAGGTCGCCGAGCAGATCGGCGTGCTCGACAGGCGCGATCTCACCCCGGTCCACCGCACGTTGCACGATCTCCTCCATACGTAGGCGAACGGGCTGCACGAACGCCTTCGTGAGGGCGTCGGCCAGGGGGGCGTTGTGCCCACCCTCGGCGATCAGGGACCGCAACACCCCTCCCTCCTTCCCGGTCATCGAGGCCGCCTTGTCCCGGAGCAGGGCACGCAGGTCCCCTTCGAGGGTGCCGGTGTCGGCAGGTGCCGTGAACTCCTGGGAGTAGGCCGCGGCAGCGTCGACGACCAGGAACTCCTTGGACGGCCAGCGGCGGTAGAGGGTGGCGGTGGACACTCCGGCGCGGGCCGCGACGGCGGCGGTGGTCAGGCCGCCGTAGCCGCTCTCGCCCAGGACGGCCAGAGTCGCATCCAGCAACGCACGGTCCCGGTTGGCATCGCGGGGGCGGCCCCGGCGTGCCGCCGACTCGGTCATCGGGCATCCCCCGAGTGCCGGAGGGGTCGTTCGAAGAGTTCAGGAAGCGTGGGAGGGGTCACACCAGAAAGCCTACATCAATACGAAACGAAATACTTTCGTTTCGTATATGCTGCGGGACATGCCCACCAACAACAACGTGGACATCGACTCCACGACAGACCACGCGGCACAAACCGTCACCCGCCTGCGCGCCACCTTCACCACTGGACGCACCAAGCCCCTCTCGTGGCGGAGACAGCAACTGCACGCCCTGCGGCAGATGCTGGCCGAACATCAGGACGTGTTCGCAGACGCGCTGTACACCGACCTCGGCAAGAACGCGACCGAGTCGCACGTCATGGAGATCGGCTTCCTCCTCAAGGAGATCGACCACACCCTGCGCCACCTCGACCGGTGGACGCGCCCGAGCAAGGTCTCCGTACCTCTGGTGCTCGCGCCGGCCCGAGCCTGGACCGTTCGCGAGCCGCTGGGCACAGTGCTGATCATCAGCCCCTGGAACTACCCGCTGAATCTGGCGCTGGCGCCCCTCATCGGCGCACTGGCCGCCGGTAACTGCGTCATCCTCAAGCCCAGTGAAGTCGCCCCCGCGACCTCGGCCGCGCTCGCCCACTGGCTGCCCCGGTTCCTGGATCCGGAGGCCGTGGCCGTCGTCGAGGGGGGCGTACCGGAGACGACCGCCCTGTTGGAACAGCGGTTCGACCACATCTTCTACACCGGCAACGGCACAGTCGGACGCATCGTCATGGCCGCCGCGGCCCGCCATCTCACCCCGGTCACCCTGGAGTTGGGCGGCAAGAGTCCCGCCGTCGTCGAACCCGGCGCCGACCTCGCGACGGCCGCCCGTCGCATCGTCTGGGCCAAGTTCATGAACGCCGGCCAGACCTGCGTCGCGCCCGACTACGTGCTCGCTGTCGGACAGGCGGGCGCCGACATCGAGTCGCACCTGACCGCGGCCATCCGTGAGATGTACGGCACCGATCCGGCCCGGAGCGCCGACTACGGCAACATCATCAACGAGCGCCACTTCGACCGGCTGGCAGGTCTGCTCAACGATGGCCGGACCGTTGTCGGCGGCGAACACGACCGTCCCACCCGTTACATCGCCCCCACCGTTCTCGCGGACGTCGACCCCGACTCGGCCGTGATGCGTGACGAGATCTTCGGTCCCCTCCTGCCCATCGTCCGCGTGCCCGACCTGGACGCGGCGATCGCTTTCATCAACGAGCGGGACAAGCCGCTGGCTCTCTACGCCTTCACCGCATCCAAGCGCTCCAAGCAGCGGCTGATCGCGGAGACGTCGTCCGGCGGCCTGGTCTTCGGCGTCCCGACCGCTCAGCTCGGCGTGCCCAATCTCCCCTTCGGCGGCGTCGGCGAGAGTGGCATGGGCCAGTACCACGGCGCACACTCCCTGGACACCTTCAGCAACATCAAGTCCGTCCTCGACAAGCGGCTCACCCCGGACACCATGGGCGTGACCTATCCGCCCTACACCCGCCGCAAGGACCGCATCCTGCGAAGGATCACGTGACGGCTTGCGGCACCGTCCACCCCACCCTCTCTGCAAGTCTTCGCGAAATCTGGAGTTCATCATGGGTGGGTTTCATCCCTTCCGCGTATTGCAGGCCCGAGGCCTGTGGATCGTCAACGGCGTCGTCACGGGCGTCCTGGCCTTGTTGTTCGCGGTCCTCTACATCGGTGCCAACGTCGATCCGGTCGGCCACCTGCACAAGCTGCCCGTCGGCCTGGTCAACGCAGACAGGGGCGCGAATACCGGCGGCGAACACGTCAACCTGGGGGCGCGGACCATCGAGTCGATCACGAAATCGAATGCCGGTGGAGACGCGATCGACTGGAAGGTGATGGACGAGCAGAAGATGAACAAGGAACTCGGCCAGGGCAAGCTGTTCGGCGCGCTGGTCGTTCCCGGCGACTTCTCCTCCTCCAGCACCACGCTGATCAGCAGCGCGGCCGACAAGAACCCGGTACGCCCGACGCTGACGGTGGTGACCAACCAGTCCGCCGGAAGTCTTGGCTCCAGCCTGGCGCGGGCGGCGACGACGGAAGCGGCCAAGAACGCCTCAAGTCAGGTGGGCAGGGAGCTGAGTGCGCAGGCCGGAGCCGAGCAGACGAAGCTGTCTCCGGCGGAGCGCCTCCTACTGGCCGACCCGGCAGTCGTCACCGTGAAGGACGGGCACCCGCTTCACTCGCACAGTGGTCTCGGCATGACCGCCTTCTACTACGCGCTGGTCCTCGTGGTCTGCGGCATGCTCTCCGCCAATGTCATCAGCGGCCAGGTGGACCACGCCCTCGGCTACACCCACAACGACATGGGGCCGCTTCGCAGGCACCGCCCGCTGATCCGTGCGAGCCGAGTACAGACCCTCGCCATCGGCAGCACCCTCATGGCCGGCCTCTCGGTGCTCATGGGCAGCCTGGTGCTGGCGGGCGCGGTCGGCATGGGGATGGATGTCTCCCACCTGCCCCTGCTGTGGCTGTACTCGGTGTGCGCGATCGCGGTCGCCGGGATCGGCGGGCTGGCCCTGCTCGCTGTCTTCGGCACGCCCGGCATGCTGCTCGTTGCGCTGATCTTCGTCGCGATGGCCGTACCGACGGCCGGTGCCACCACGCCGATAGAGGCGCTGCCCGGGTTCTATCGCTTCCTCGCGGAGTTCGAGCCGCTGCGGCAGATCACCGACGGTGTCCGTTCGATCCTCTACTACGACGCCCAGGGTGACGCGGGCCTGACCCGGGGCTGGGCCATGCTGGCGGTCGGACTCGTGGCAGCTTCCCTTTTCGGCTTCGGCGCGACCCGGCTGTACGACCGGAAGGGACTGCACCGCATTCCCTCCGAGGTCGAGAAGCCGACGCAGGCCGCGGTTCCGGCGTAGCCGAACGGGTCGGACGCGGCTGCGAACAGGCGGCACCGCCTGCACCCCGCCGAGCCTGGGCAGACCGTCTTCGATGTCCTTGGCGCGGTGGCGCGGTGGCGCCGGACCGGTTGAGCAGCGGTGCGGTCGATGTCGACGCCGTCGGCGATCACCATATGGCGGCCGCGGCGGCGGAAGTCGTCGACCGTGCGGCGATCTCCTCGGTGGACAGTTCGCGCGGTATCACGAGGTGGCCGACCGTCACCGCTGTCGACTCTTTGGATTACGTTCGCAATACCATACACTGGCGAAGGCGGTTCAGGGCGACGGTCCTTCCGGCCGACGAAGGAGCGTGTGCGGTGGTGCGGTACATAAAAGAGCACAAGTCGGAGACGAGGCGGCGGATCATCGAAACGGCGGGCCGCCGGTTCAAGCAAGACGGTATCGACGGCTCCGGGGTCTCCACGCTCATGAAGGACGCGGGACTGACCAACGGCGCCTTCTACGCTCACTTCGCGTCCAAAGACGACCTCGTCACCACGGCAATCGCCGACCAGTTGAAGGTGCAGGCCGAGAACGTCGTCGCGCTGGCCGCGCCCGGCCGTGCCGGACTCGAGCAGATCGTGCGCGGATACCTGTCACCCCAGCACCGCGACAGCCTTGGCGACGGCTGCCCCAACGCCGCCCTTCTCGACGAGATCGGGCGCTGCGCCGACACCACCAGGCAGGCGTACACCGACGGCGTGCTGGTCCTCATCGAGGGCTTTGCCGCCCGCATGACGCCCGAGGCCCCGTCCTCCGCACGCGTGAAGGCACTCAGCCTCCTCAGCCTGATGGCCGGGACGCTGCAGCTCGCCCGCGCCTTGACCGACAGCCAACTCGCCGAAGAACTCCTCGAACAGGGAGTGAACAACGCCCTCGCCCTGCTGGACGCCTGGCAGCGCGTCTGACGCACCACATCCCTGACCTCAGGCTGTGGCGTGAGACAGTCCGAGCCGACAGATTCTTCTAGTCGGGAGCCGGCCGAGGCCACCGGGTAGCACCTCCTGCGTCGCCGCTCAAGCCGCTTCATGCCGCTTTCATGCCGTCATCTCAGCCCCTGGTGTGGGAGCAACCGCAGGCCGCACCTCGGGCGTGGAGGTGCAAGGCCTCGGGGCAGCGGGCTCTGGCCAGGCATGAGTGCGGTGTGGGTTCAAGCGGTGCGCCGTTTCATCGCCGCGCTCGCGGATTGGCAGGTGCAGTGGTGCTCAGTGCGTGGGGGTCAGGGCGCCGCGGAAGGTGCGCCGGTAGGCGAGTGGTGAGACGCCGATGGCGGCGTGCAGGTGCTCCCGTAGCGATGTGCCGCCGGCGAAGCCGACTTGACCGGCGATCTCGTCCACCGGCAGATCGGTGGTCTCCAGGAGGTGCCGTGCACGGTCGACGCGCTGCTGGATCAGCCAGCGTCCCGGGCTCATGCCCACCTCTTCGGCGAAGCGGCGGGCGAAGGTGCGCAGGCTCATGTGGGAGTGCTCGGCGAGGTCCGCCAGGACCATCGGCTCGTGGAGGTTCTCCAACGCCCACTGGCGGGCGGCGGCCGTTCCGCTGGCCGTGGTTGCGGGCGCCGGGTGCTGGATGTACTGCGCCTGACCTCCGTCGCGCCATGGAGGGACGATGCACATGCGGGCCACCTGGTTGGCGACTTCGCTGCCATGGTCCTTGCGGATGAGGTGCAGGCAGACATCGAGCCCGGAGGCGGCGCCTGCCGAGGTCAGGATGTCCCCGTCGTCGATGAACAGGGCGTCCGGATCGAGTGCGACCTGTGGGAACCATGAGCGGAAGAGGTCCGCGACCACCCAGTGGGTGGTGGCCGGCCGGCCGTCGAGGAGACCCGCCGCGGCGAGGACGAAGGCGCCGGTGCAGATCGATACGAGGCGACTGCCCGGAGCCGCGGACACGAGCGCCTGCGTCACGGCTTCCGACACATCGCGGGTCACTGATGTGGAGGTGAAAGGTGGGATGACGACGGTGTCGGCGGTGCGCAGTACATCCGGGCCATGCTCGACGGTGATCGAGAAGTCGGAGTTGGTGCGGACCGGGCGGCCGTCGACGGTGCAGGTGAGGACCTCGTAGCGGCCGTCTGCGGCCCCGAAGACCCGGCTGGGGATGCCCAGTTCGAAGGGGTACACCCCGTCGATGGCCAGAACTACGACTCGGTGAAGATGCTCCATGGCGCGATCCCGTCGAAAGTTGGCATTCGTGCCATTGTAGCGTGCGGCGGCGGCAGCCAGGCTCGACATATGACGCACACCGCCACCAGGCGGCCCACCGATCAACACCTCTACGATCCCCCCGAGTTCGGAGAAGAGAGCCCCGTGAACACCACCGCATCCGCCGGCCGCCGCACCCTCGCCGCCGCACTCATGGCTGTCGCCCTCACCGGTGCCGCCGCCGTACCCGCCGTCGCTTCCGCCGCGCATCGCGAAGCTCCCGGCCGCGATCGAGCCGCGGAAATTTCCAGCGCCGGATACGGCGACAGCGCCCGGCTCGGCTACCAGAAGGCGGTCGCCGTCCAGGTCCTCAAGGGCGTGTTCGAGCGAGGGGACATGTCCGTCATTGACCGTTTCGTGCGGCCGGACTACATCCAGCACAACCCGCTGGCCCCCGATGGCGCCGAGGCCTTCAAGGCGTTCGGTGCCGCCTGGCGTCAGCAGTACCCGGACACCGCGTACAACGTCAAGCGGGTCATCTCCGAGGGTGACCTGGTGTTCGTGCACTCCAACGTCGTCCCGGCTCCTGGCAGCCGTGGGATCGCCGAAGGCCACATCTTCCGTTTCGAGGGCGGAAAGATCGCCGAACACTGGGACGTGCTGCAGGCTGTGCCGGCGACCACGGCCAACGGCAACGACATGTTCTCCACGGTCAGCCGACCGCAGACCGAGACACCGGGTCCCACGCGGCTCACCGCGTACAACAAGAAGCTGGTCACCGCATTCTTCGACCGGCTCCTGGTGAGGAAGGACCTGTCCGCCATCGATGCGTACGTGGGCTCTGAGTACCACCAGCACAGCCCGGCCGTCCCCGACGGCGTGGCAGGTGTGAAGGCCGGGCTCGGCGGCTACTTCGCACAGTTCCCGCAGCTGAGGATCACCCCGAAGCGGGTCATCGCCGAGGGTGACCTGGTGGCCATTCACAGCCACTACGTCAACACGCCGGGCGAGCGAGGCCGGGCCATCGTGGACATCTTCCGGGTGCGGGGCGGAAAGATCGTCGAGCACTGGGATTCCGTGCAGGACGTGCCGGAGACCTCCGCCAACGACAACACCATGTTCTGACGACGAAGTGCTCAGGGTTCCGGGGACAGGCACCGGAACTCTGAGTACTGCTTTTCACGCGTCGGCTCCCTCCAGAAGCCCGAAGGAGCATCGGCCCCGCCAGTTCGCCTGGGTTGCGGCAAACGCAATGAATCAACGAATGTACGTCGTGGCGTGATCCCGTTGAAAGTTGGCATTCACGCCATGGCGCCGAGGGGTGGCGGGCAGCGACGCTGGAGGCATGACGAATTCCAGTACCGCCACCATGCGCGCCATCCGCCAGGACACCCACGGCTCCCCCGAGGTGCTCAAGGAAGTCGAACTGCCCCGGCCCGAGCCGGGGTTGAGTGAGATCCTGATCGCCGTCCGCGCCGCCGGCGTCAACCCGACCGACTGGTGGAACCGCGCCCAGTCCATGACCGCGGGCGGCCTGCCCCTCATCCTGGGCTGGGACGTCTCCGGAGTCGTCGAGGCCGTCGGCACCGGCGTCACCCTGTTCAAGCCGGGCGACGAGGTCTTCGGCATGCTGCCCTACCCCCACGGAGTCGGCGCCCACGCCGAGTACGTGACCGCCACCGCCCGCTCCTTCGTCCACAAGCCCGCCGCCATCGACCACGTCCAGGCCGGCGCCCTGCCGCTCGCCGCCCTGACCGCTTACCAGGCACTCGTCGACACCGCCGACGTCCAGCCCGGGCAGCGCGTCCTCATCCACGCCGCGGCCGGCGGCGTCGGCCATCTCGCCGTCCAGATCGCCAAGTCCCGCGGCGCATACGTCATCGGCACCGCCAGCGCCGCCAAGCACGACTTCCTGCGTTCGATCGGAGTGGACGAGGCCATCGACTACCACACGGTTGACTTCACTGAGGCCGTCAAGGACGTCGACGTTGTCCTCGACCCGATCTCGCTGGACACCGCCGCCCGCGCCCGCTCCCTCGCCCTCCTGCGCCCGGGCGGCACCCTCGTCTCGATCCTTCCGGTACCCATCGACCCCGACGAGCTGGCGGACATCGCCGAGCGGGGCATCCGCTACGAGTCCCTCCTCGTCGAGTCCGACCGCGCCGGCATGCAGGCCATCTCCGACCTGGTCGAAACCGGCACCCTGCGCGCCCACATCGAGGCCACCTTCCCCCTCGCCGAGGCCGCCAAGGCCCACGCCCTGGGCGAGACCGGCCGCACCACCGGCAAGATCGTGCTGACCGTGGAGGGGACGGTGAAGACGCAGATTGCCGCCCAAGTCCTCAAGACTGTGTTCGACGGGGGCGACACGACTGTCGTCGAGCGCCATGTGCGGCCGGACTACATCCAGCACAACCCGCTGGCCCCTGACGGCCCCGAGGCCATGAAGGCGTTCGGCGCCGGCATGCGAGCTCAGTTCCCGGACGCCACGTTCGACGTGTTGCGGGTCCTGTCCGAGGGCGACCTGGTGCTCCTGCACTCCCGTGGCGTACTCGTGCCCGGTACCCCCGGGACGGCCGTCTTCGACATCTTCCGCTTCCAGGACGGGAAGATCGCCGAGCACTGGGACATCCTCCAGGAGGTGCCGGCGACCACGGCCAACGGCAACGACATGTTCTCCACCCTCTCCGGGCCGCAGGTCGAGGTGCCAGGGCAGCGGTGGTCCACCGCCTACAACAAGAAGCTGGTCACCGCGTTCGTCGACCAGATCCTGGTCCGAAAGGACCTGGCCGCCATCGACACTTACGTGGGCCCCGAATACCACCAGCACAGCCCGAACTTCCCCGACGGCGTGGCTGGTGTGAAGGCCGGAGCGGGCGCGTACTTCGAGCAGTTCCCGCAGCTGACGATCACCCCGAAGCGGATCATCGCCGAGGGCGACCTGGTGGCCGTCCACAGCCACTACGTCGAGACCCCGGGCGAGCGCGGCCGGGCGGTCATCGACCTCTTCCGGGTCAGGGACGGAAAGATCGTCGAGCACTGGGACGCCGTGCAGGACGTGCCGGAGACCGCCGCCAACGACAACACGATGTTCTGACGGCCTCAGGGGTCGTAGCGGTCGCGCTACGACCCCTGGTCAGCGCCTCGGTGATGAGGTCTGTGCACGGGCCGACAAGGACCGCATCGGCACGTTCGCCGAACTCGTCGCAGTGCACCAGGACGATGTGGCGATCAAGCCGGCCAGGCTCAGTGATCACCTTCGGAAACCGCGGGGTGGGCGGGTCGGGCGGCTCCACGCCTGCAGTGTGTCGAGCTCTGACGCGAGGACCCTGTGGTCGCAGGCTTCCATCAGGGCTCGTTTCACTCCCACCGTCTCCTGGGACTGGTGGTAGCAGTGGCCGCGGGTGATGGCGGTCGTCGAGGCGAACAGCGTGTCGGCGCGCAGCTGTTGACCGCATCGATGGTCCGGATGCCGAGGAACGCGTCGTAGGCGGGGTAGTACGCGCCGCCGAGTGAGATGAGCTCGATTCCCGGGCTGCGGTGGTGCTGTCGTCGACGATGAGGGACTGCCCGGGTTGACGAGGCCAAGTGCGGCACGGGCGAGTGCGCTCTTCGCCGGCGCCATGGACTGGGTGCGTGCCGGATGTCGCCGTGGAACGCCGTCGACGGTTGTGCGGTCGCCCCGCCGCGGACTTTCCAGCCACCCCTGCCCTCCAGGTAGTCGAGATCCCGGCGGATGGTCATCGGTGTCACGCCCAGCTCGTCGGCGAGCCGCTCGATGCGGACGAAGCCTTCGTCGACGACGCGGCTCTTGATCCGCTCCCGCCTCGCGCGCGTGACTGGCGAAGGCGGTCGTGTGGGTCATGAGGGCTGGCTCCGTCTCTCGCGGTGGCGGAATCGTCGGGAGGGCCTCATGGGTCGATCAGTCGGGTGTCTCGGCCGAGTCGGCCGGCTCGGAATCGTCGGCCGGCGCGGACTGCTCGAGGTCGTCGTTGGTCGCGGCCCAGCTGGCCAGCAGGTTCAGGGCGTCCTGCGAGGGTGACGCGGGCTCGGCGGTGTAGGTGAGGAGGACCTGGCTGGAGTCGCCGCCCACCGGGAAGGTCTCGAAGGGCAGGTCGAGGTCGCCGACGACCGGGTGGTGCAGGAGCTTCACTCCGGTGGTGTGCATGCGGACGTTGTGGGCGGCCCAGCGGTGACGGAACTCCTCGCTGCGGGTGGACAGTTCGCCGATCAGGTCGGTCAGTCGCCGGTCGTAGAGATCGCGGCCGGCCTCGGCGCGCAGCATGGCGACACAGTCGCCTGCGACCTGGTTCCAGTCGCGGAAGAACTCGGTCGCGCGCGGGTCGAGGAAGACGAACCGGGCGTTGTTGGGCGGGCGCGCCGGGTCGGCGTAGACCGGGGAGAACAGGGCGCGCCCGAGGTCGTTGGTGGCCAGGATGTCCCCGCGTCCGTTGAGGATGAACGCGGGTGTGCCGGTCATGGAGTCGAGGACGCGCTGCACCGCGGGCCGCACGTGCTGCTGGGCGGGTCGGCGGCGTGGCGGGCGGGTGGTGCCGGCGCCGCGCAGGAGGTCGATCAGGTGGATTCGCTCGGCCTCGTCGAGCTGCAAGGCTCGCGCGATGCCTTCGATGACGCTCTCGGAGACGCCGGTGGCGTTGCCGCGCTCCAGCCGGGTGTAGTACTCGCTGGAGATGCCCGCGAGTAGGGCTACCTCCTCCCGGCGCAGCCCGGTGACCCGTCGGCGGTCTCCGCCGTATGTGGGTAGTCCGGCCTGTTCGGGGGTGACCCTGGCCCTTCGCGTGCCCAGGAATTCCCGGATCTGGTCGCGAACATTGTCACGGATGTCGCGGTTGGTGTCATGTGGGTCGTTTCTGCCTGCCATGCGTTTCACTCTACGAGCGCTTCCGCCGGGTTGGGGGTCCCTGCCAGTGACCCCCTCATCAGGGACTCCCACGCCCCCGTGACAACGGGTTTTGTTGGTGGTGCATCGCCCCCCGGCGGTGTGAATGGCCTGGATACGGCGGTGCTTGTGCCGCCGGTCCCCAGTCCCTTCGCGGCGTCGTCGGCGCCGTGATCACCGTACTCAGAAGGACGATCATGCGTCGATACACCAGGCCGGCCGCGGTAGTCACAGCGCTGGGAGCGCTCAGCCTCGCGGCCTTCGGAGCGGGAGCCGCGGACGCGACCGGCACGGCCGACCGGAAGACCGGTTCCGGGTCGCCGTCTCGCGTCACGGCGGATTCCGTCTCCTGGAACCACGGGACCGCTCAGGTGAACAAGCGCATCATCGAGCGCTACACCAGTGAGTACCTGCCCGGTCGCGATCCCGCTCTGGCGAGCAAGTTCGTCAGCCCGGACATCGTCGTGCACTCCGGCGGTCAGACGTGGCAGGGCCGGGACACCTATCTCGGCATCGTCGCGGCGAACCTGACGGCGTTCCCCGACCTCAAGTGGACGGTGCAGGACATGCGGGCCGAGGGTGACACCGTGGCCGTCCGCTACACCATGACGGGCACCCACGAAGGACCCTTCGCCGGCGTCGAGGCCACGGGCAAGGCGATCCGCTCGGAGAGCATGGCCTTCTACCGCCTGTCCCACGGCAAGATCGTCGAGGAGCGTGCCCAGCTCGACATGCTCGGCATCCTCCGGCAGATGGGCGCCATCCCCGCCGCATAGCGGCGGAGCGCGGTACTTCACCCGCCTCCGCTCCTCCCCCGCCGACGCGATGACCGCCGCTCGGCACGCACAAGGCTGCCCCCGCGGCCCTGCGCCGCACCCGCAGTGAACCGAAGAAGACAACCAAGGAACAGGACACCCCCCCATGGCATCGAAACTGACCGGCACCGTCGCTCTCGTCACCGGTGCGAGCAGCGGGATCGGCGAGGCCACCGCCCGCCAACTCGCCGAGCTCGGCGCGTCCGTGGCCCTGGTGGCCCGCCGCAAGGACCGTCTGGACGCACTCGCCGCCGAGATCGAGAAGGCCGGCGGCACCGCGCTGGTGGTGGAGGCCGACATCACCGACCGCGCCCAGGCAGAGGCGGCCGTCGAGCAGACCGTCGAGCACTTCGGTCGGCTGGACACCCTGGTCAACAACGCCGGCCTGATGCTCCTGGGCCCAGTCGTCGGCGCGGACGCCGAAGAGTGGGAGCGCATGATCGCCATCAACGTCAAGGGCCTGCTCTACACCACCCGCGCCGCCCTCCCGCACCTGCTCAAGGCCGCCGAGGACGGTACGCGCCGGGTCGCCGACATCGTCAACATCAGCTCCGTCGCCGGCCGCGTCGCCATGAACGGCCTCGGCGTCTACAACCTCACCAAGTTCGGGGTGAACGGCTTCACCGAGTCCCTGCGCCAGGAAGTCACCCAGAGGCACGTCCGCGTCGGTGTCCTGGAGCCGGGTGGCGTGTACACCGAGCTGGCCTCGCACAACAAGCCCGAGATCCAGGACGCGATGATCACCCCCCTCCTCGGGGTGGTCGAGTTCCTCGCCCCCGAGGACATCGCCGACGGCGTTGCCTACATGGTCACGCGCCCCCGGCATGCCTCCATCGCCGACCTGTGGATCATGCCCACCGAGTCGGCCTGACGCCGTCCGGCCCGGCCGGCCCATCCCCGCTGGTCGGCCGCCGGGAACGCACGGCGCATCACCACCGCACACACCAGATGCCAGATCACGGCACCTGAAAGGAACCCCCATGAGCAAGGTCATTCTCGTCACCGGTGCCGGACGCGGTCTGGGCACGGACATCGCCCGCGAGGCCCTTGCGGCCGGTCTCCAGGTCGTCGCCACCGGCCGCCGCCCCGAGGAGGTCGAGAAGACCTTGGGCGGGCCGCGGGACAACCTCCTGGTCACCAGGCTCGACGTCACCAGCCTGGACGACGCCGAGGCCGCCGCGCAGGCCGCCGTCGAGCGCTTCGGCCGCATCGACGTCCTGGTCAACAACGCCGGGAACCTGTTCACCGGCTACTTCGAGGAGATCTCGCCCGCGCAGATGCGCCGGCAGTTCGAGACGAACCTCTTCGGCCCGATGAACGTCACCCGCGCCGTCCTGCCGATCATGCGGAAGCAGCGTGCCGGCCACGTCATCACCATCACCTCGACGGCCGGCCTGGTCGGCATGGAGTTCACCTCCGCCTACGCCGCCTCCAAGTTCGCGGAAGAGGGCTGGATGGAGTCCCTGCGCTACGACGTCGAGCCGTACAACATCCACACCACGGTCGTGGAACCCGGCTACTTCCGCACCGAACTCCTCGTGGACGGCTCCACCAACTGGCCCGAGTTGTCCATCGACGACTACGCCCCGCGCACCGCCCCGCGGATCGAGGGCATGAAGAGCATGAACGGCAAGCAGCCCGGCGACCCCGCCAAACTCGCCCGCGCCCTGCTCACCATCGCCGGACAGGACAAGCCCCTGCAGCGCTTCGTCGCCGGCGCGGACGCCATCGAGGCCGCCGAGGCCAAGGCGAAGGAGCTCCTCGCCCAGGCCGAAGCCTCCCGCGAACTCGGCGACAACCTCTCCTACGACGACACCCACGCCTGAGAGGGGCAATAGGCGGTACACGTGGTGGGCCCGAGCCGTCGAGGTCTCCCCTCGCCCTGAGCAAACACCCCACATTCCAAGGTCCGCCGGCTGGTGGCGCACCGCACTCATCGCGACCGCTGACCGGGCTTGAGGGCCGTTACGACAAGGAGTACCTGATGAAGCACGTATCGCTGGGCGGGCTCGATGTCTCGCGCATCGGCCTGGGCGCCATGACCATGGCCGGCACCTACACCACCGGCGGAGGGCTCGATGACGCCGAGTCGATCCGCACCATCCACCGGGCCCTGGACCTCGGGGTCACCCACATCGACACCGCCGAGATCTACGGCCCCTTCCA
>NZ_JBFAIR010000066.1:0-31545 GCF_040654815.1 Streptomyces sp. NPDC050619
ACCAGGGCAGCTCCAGTCTCGCCAGGATGCGCTGGTACTCCGGGTCACTGTCGTATTCGTCTCGCCACCGGTACCGCACCCGTTTCACACCCCTTGGGCCTTGCGGTGCCGTTCGGTCACTTGGTGGCGGGCATGCTCTGCCTGATCTGCTCGTCCGTCTTGAGGAAGTTGTCCTTGACCTGCCGGTACTGCTTCGCGAACTGCGTGATGTTCGTCACCGCCTCGGTCACCGACTTGTTGAAGGCCATGTAGGAGTCCTCCAGTGCCTGGCGGCTCGCCGGCAGCACCAGGCCGCTGTCGAGCAGGCTCACGACCTCGTTCTGCAGGCTCTGCAGCTGGGGTACCAGGGTCTGGTGAACGGCGTTGTCGAGCTTGGTGGCCGTGGCCTCGACCATCGCTTCGTCAACGATCAGTGGCTTTCTCATGTGTCCTCTTCGTGTCTCGGTGCGTCCGGTCGTGACCGGCCGGCGCAGATGGTGATGGGTGGAACCGCCGGTGCGCGACCGGGGTCGCGACAGTCCGGAGGGGCCCTGCGGGCGTCCATAGGGGGAGATGACGCCCGCAGGGAGTCAGGGGGTGGGGGGGAGGGAGGCCGTGCCGCCCGTGAACGGTCATTGCCAGTTGGTTCCGAGCGTGCCGAGCGGGGGTTCCTCGCCGTAGCGCGTGTGCTGGGTGACGGAGTCGCTCAGGTACCAGGTGCCGTCCGGCCGCTTCTGCCAGATCTCCTGGATCTCGTTGCTGCCGTCGGCGACGTAGCGCGTGGTCTGCGTATCGACGACCTTGAGGACGGAGCCGTCTGGGCGCGTGAAGTCCGTCCGGGTGTTGCCGTCCGGCAGTGCGGTGGTCGTCCCCTGGGAGGAGGAATCGCCGGACGGGCGGCCGCCGCCGTCGACCAAAGGGTTCTCGACCGTCAGGTACGCGGGAGGTTTGTCCAGGGACTGCTGGTCGTCCTGCCGGCCGGCCTCCGAGTCGAGGTAGGTGTCCCGGTCCATCTTCAGCTGCCAGTCGCCGCCTGGATCCTTGCCCCAGATCTGGAGCGTGTTGCCCTCGCCGTCGGTGACCCAGCGCTCCGTGTAGCCCGCTGGGTGTCCCGGAGGGTCGTTGTCGACAAAGACCTTGGTGACGGAACCGTCGGCGCTCCGGGTCGTGGTCACGGAGTCCCCCTCCCCCGGAAGCCGGCGGAACGTCTCGGAGTAGGACATCCCGTTCTTGTTCGTGATGGTCGTCGTCGTCTCGATCGGATTGCCGTCCTTGTCGACCTCGATCTCGCCGTTCTGGTCGAGCTTGTACGTCACCTCGGTCGAGCCCTGCGCGGTCTCCTGCCGGAAGACCTTGCGGACGGGCGACGGCGGTTTCTCCGGGTCCGGGTCCAGCCCGCGCCTGATGTACAGGGGGTCGGGCTCGCCGCTCTCGGGGGTCCACGGCTTCTGCTTCTGCAGTTCCTCGAGGGCGTCGGCCTTGTTCTGCTGGAGTTCGTCCGCCCGCTTCCCCAGGGCTTCGTCCTCCTTGTCCAGTTCCTTTTGCGCCTCGTCGTTCGCGCCCTGGTCCTTCCACAGGTCTTCCTGCTGCTTCTGCAGGTCGTCCGCCGTCGGCTGGAGGCGCTCCTGGTCCCTGCTCAGACCGGCGCGCTCCGCGTCCAAGCCGTCCTGCTGCTTCTGCTGCTCGTTCGCCAGCCCGGTCCGCTTGGCCTCGTGTTCCTTCCAGAGGTCCTTCTGCTCCCGGAGCAGCTCTTCCTGCCGCTTCTCGAACGGCTCCTGGGCCTTGGCGAGTTCTTGCTGCTCCTTGTCCAGCTCCTGCTGTCTCCTGGTCAGGGGCTCGAACGCCTTCTCCTGTTCGTCCCGCTGTTGCTTCTGCAGGTCTTCCCACTTCTTCTGCAGGGGTTCGCCCTCCTGCTTCCAAAGGTTGTCCTGTTCGGTGGTCAGGGCGTCCTGCTTCTTCTGCCAGACGTCCAAGTCGGCCTGTGTGACGCTCTTCTTGCGCAACAGGGCATTGCGCTCCGCCCACAGGGCCTCCTGCCTTTTCTGCAGGGTGTTCTGCTTGGCGTCGTAGCTGTCCTGTTCCCTCTGCAGAACGGCCTGCTGCGCCAGGAAGGCGGCCTCCTGCTTCTCGCGCAGCTCCAATTCCTCGCGCCACAAAGCTTGTTGCTTATCCTGGAGCTCGTCCTGGCGCTGCCGCGAAGGCTCCTGCTCTTTCTCCAGAGCCTTGAACTTCGCGTCCTGGTCGTCCTGTTCGGCCTTGAGGGCGGCCTCCTGCCGGTCGCGGTCCAGCGATTGCGCGCGCCACACGTCCTGTTGCTTCTGCTGAAGCTCCTCCTGGCGCTGCCGCAAGGGCTCCTGCTGCCTGTCCAGGGCCTCGTTCCTCGCGTCCAGCTCCTGCTGCCGCTTCTCCAGGGCTTCCTGCTTCTTCTCCAGAGCCTCGCGCTTCTTCGCCAGCTCGGCCTGCTCCCGCTTCAGGCGGTTCTCCTGGCCCAGGTACCGCCTCTGGAGGTCGTCGGCCTGCACCTTCCTCCGCTTGGCCGTCATCCGCTGTTCGTAGGCGTTGATGTCGTTCCTGGCGTGTGCCTGGTGCAGCGAGGCCGCCTGCTGGGCCGCGGAGGAGGCGACGCCCGCGTCCGCGTCGTAAAAGGCCTTGCCTATGTTGTCGAAGAGATTCCCGAGATCGGTCAGGACCTTCCACGCGTCATCGAACGACTTCCGCCAGTCGCCGTAGAAGTGGGTGAGCGCCTCGGCCGTCTGCTTACGGGGACCGACGTCCGCGGGGGCGAAATCGGGCTTCGACTTCGAGGTGACGTCCAGCTCGTCACGGAGGTGCCATACCTGCCGTGCGAGCTCGTACATCAAGTCGTAGTCGATCGATATGCGAGCCACGTCGTGTCGTCCTTTCTTCCGGCCTCGGCGGCGATTCGGTCCGCGATGCGTGACGGCCATCGCATCGAGTTTCCCTGTAGACGCAGAAGGGGACGCGCACGGTTCAAACGAATTTCCCACAGCCCCTACGGACCGGTGATTATGTGGCGTCCATCACTTCGGTGAACTGGCGGCCCTTCCATTTACGTCACCAGGACGTCAACCGCGCGAGTGCGGCCGACCCTCGTGTCCTGAACAGCTTGGAGGACCCCGTGGCCAGCCCCGAAGACTGGAACAAAGTAGGTCTCGACGGAAATCCGGTCCCGGGAAACCCCGACTCCCTCGACGCCACCGCCGGGCAACTGCGCGGACTGCGGGATCTGGCCGATGAAGTCGACAGGGGTCTGGACTCCGTGCTGCGCACGTCGGGGAACGGGGGATTCGAGGGCGAGACCGCGGACGCCCTGCGCGGCTACATCCACAAGGAACTCAAGACGTTCACGGCGAACGTCCACCGCTCGTTCGACATGGCGGCCTCGGCCGTGGACCGGTACGCGAAGGCCCTGAGGGACGCGCAGGGCAGGGCCGACGGTGCCGCGAGGCGGGCCGGCGAGGTGGCCGTCCCCCCGGCGGGCCTCGTCGGAAAGAACGCCCCGCCCCCGGCCGAGCTGACCGCCGCCAAGAACGACGTGGAGGCGGAGGTCGACTTCATCACCACCGAGGCGAAGATCCTGGAGGACGCCCTCAACGAGGCGTCCGACCTGGTGTCCCGGCCCGTCAAGAGGGTCAAGAAGAGCTTCTGGAAGAAGTTCTGGCAGGCCCTGGAGATCATCGGCATGGTGCTGGCGGTCGTCGCCCTCATCGTCGGCGGCGGGTTCGGGATCGCCGCCTTCCTCGTGGGCGCGGTGCTGCTCGCCAAGGCCGTGGCCGACTTCGCGACGGGCAAGACCAACGCCCTCGGGCTGGGCCTGGCGCTGCTGGGCGTCCTCTTCCCGTCGACCAAGGGCCTCACCACGCTCACCGGAGCACTGCGGATGCTCAAAGCCGGAGGGAAGCTCCTGTCCGGCGGAGCGAGGGCCGGCCTCTCGCTCGGGCGCGCGTTCCTACAGGGCGGCAGGCTGCTGCTGCTCGCCCCCGGAACCTTCGCGGGCCTGGCCGGCCAGAACCTGCTCAGGGTGGCCCGCGGGACGGGCATGGTCATCTCGGCCCTCCCCGGTGCCGCCGGCTCCGCGTTTCGGCTGGGCCGCAATATGGCCGTCGGCACGGCGCGGCAGTTCGTCGGCGGGCTGGGCCGCGACTTCGCGAGGACCACCAGGTTCGTCGGCGGTGGCGGCCTGGGCCTGCGGCTGGGTGTCTTCGCGATCATCGCGCTGCCCCGGGTGATGGCGAACGCGTTCCTGCCGCTCAAGTACTTCGAGATCTCCAAGTTCGGCTGGGGCGGCGCCTTCCGCATGGGCATCATGGAGCGCGGCTTTCACGTGCCGCTCTCCGCCCGGCAATCCCTCGGCAGGGTGGGCAACGTCGCCGGCAACGTCACCTCGCTGCGGGCCAAGGATCCGCTCGCGCCCGGTTCCGGCAAGCCGTTCGACGACGTGACAGCTCCCCACCTGGTCGTTCCCGGCACCCAGGCATGGAACGACGCGATCGACGACCTGAGCGAGCTCCTGGCCCCGCCGCCCGTCACACCCGGCCGTTCGTCGGGCATCAGCTCCCTGTCCCCTGGTCCCGGCGGGATACGCGCGGGAATGCCCGCGGGAACGCCGGGCCGGATCCCGGCCGTCTCCGACAGCCTGCTGGAGCGGCTGGCCCTGAACGACCTGGATGCTGCGGGAGTCGGTCCGGGCGGCCTGTTCCAGAGGCAGGGTCTCGACACCCTGGGCACGTTCCGGAGCGGCCCGCTCTCGCCTCAGATGTTCCGCATGATGGACAACCTCCTCCACGACCTGGACCAGTTGGGCAAGCCCGTCCAGCCCGGACGCCTCCTGCTTCAGGACCCGGACAACGCGGTCGTCCGGCTGGAGGAGCTGGACCAGCTCATGGGGCTGGAGCGCACCGGCACCGGCCTGCTCAAGCCCTTCGACGACCTGTCGGACCTGGCTGCCCTGAGCATCGACGGCAAGCTCGGCGGTCTGAACCGGGAGCAACTGCTCAAGATCCTCGACGGCGAGATCGACCTCGTGACCGTCACCTCGGACGGGGTGATCCTGCGCGTCGGGAAGACCGATCCGGTGGACGTCCACGTCGGCCTGAAGGGCGAGGTGACCGTCCGCGTCCTGGACCCCCGGGAAGCCGGTGCCGGACTGCCCACCTTCCTCAGCCGGATCGGCGGACCCGGCTCGCCCGCCGGGCCGGGCATCAAGCTCGACGACCTGGCAGGGCTGATCCCCGACACGACCACCGGCCTGCGTCAGGCGCGCGAGCTGCTGGGGCTGGGCCCGACGCGGACGGACCTCGCCGTCAAGCCGGTCATGCGGCAGGCCGGCTTCCCGCCGGTGACTCTGCGGGAGATCGTCACGGGCGGGGCGGTCGGCAGGACCGCCACGGACCGCTTCCAGGCCTGGGTCCGTCTGCAGAGCGCCGAGACCGATCTGGACACCGCCGGCCGGCAACTCACCCGGCTGACCGAACTGCCCGACACGCCCCCGCTGAGCCGTGCCCAGGCCGAACTGGACCTCAGCGCCGCGGAACTGAACCTCAACCAGGCCCGGATCGACTTCGGCCGGCTCGGGATGAACCCGGACGTGGTCCGGCAGGACATCACGGTGATGATGGCCCGTTTCGAGGCTCCGACGGCCGGCCTGCCGGCCGGTGAACTGCGGCTGCTGGACGACCTGGGGCAGCCCACCGACCGGTGGATCACGCTGGAGTCCGGGGCGAACGCCGAGTGGGTCCTCAGGACGGACACGGGCGTCGTTCCCGACACCACCGTGCGGATGGTCGACGACGGCTTCCTCGTCACAGCCCCCGAGGGCGTGTTCAAGGTCGGACCGGAGGGCACGTCTGTGCAACTCCTGGGGGATCTGCCCCGGTTCGAAGGCGTTCACCTCTCCGGTTCGGCCGATCTGACGGGGCTGCGCCTGGTGGTGACAGAGCTTCCGGCGACCGAGGTCGTACCGGCGTCGTTCCGGATCGAGGTGGCGGACTTCACCACCGCGAACACTCCGGTGCGGCTGCCGGATCTGGCCGTGACCGCCCGCGAGGGCGGCGGCTTCACCGTCACCGGTGCGGACAGCGGCGTGCGTTGGCAGTTCGACGGCGCGGAGATGCTGGAGTTCCGGGAGCTGCCGGTGCCCGGCACGGACCTCTCGCTGCGCTTCGGTGACGACGTCATGGGGCAGCTGCCGCAGGTGGTCGGCCCGGACGGGCTCCCGGTCACCAGCGGGCACGGGGCGGAGTTCGTACGGACGGCCGACGAGGGCCTGACGGTACGGATGCCCGTGACGGACGCGCCCGGGGCCACCATGGCGGAGTTCCGCTTCGACCTGAGCGGCACGCTGCTCGGGCGGGACGTACCGCTGACCGGGCACGGAGTGGACGTCCTGTCCGGCATGAGTCTGCGCCTGGCCTTCGACCCCGGGGTCACCGGAACCGTGCTGTCACGGGAGCTCGTCGGCGGCGGCTTCGGCACCCGCATGCTGTTCCGGGTCGACGCGACCCCGTCGTCCCTGACCGGTCGGCTCGGCGAGGGCGTCACGCTCACCGAAACGGTCGGCGGCAGGGTGCTCCACTTCGACAACGCGGGGCAGCTCCGCGTCCGTGACGTACCGGACGGCGAGGGCGGCTTCCTGCGGTTCGAGGGCACGTCCGGGACGGCGACACTACGCCTGGACGCGTCCGGGACGACGGTGGAGCGCCTCGCGGGCACGGACGCGGGGCTGGACGACGCCGGTGCGGTGGCGGGGGGCTTCCGGCCCATGGACTTCCAGGCCACGGACGTCCGGCTCGCGGACTTCCAGACCACAGACGTCCGGCCAACGGGCGTCCAACCCACAGACGTCCGGCCCGCCGACTTCCAGACCACAAACGCTCTGCCCACGGACATCCAGACCACAGACGCCCGGCCCGCCGACTTCCAGACCACAGACACCCGGCCCACCGACTTCCCATCCGTGGACTTCCAGCCCCTGGACTTCGGCGGGGCGCCGCAGGCGCGGTTCCCGCTGGACAGCATCCCCGAAAACGCCCTGCCGGGCGGTGCGTTGGGGGAACGCTTCCCGCTCACGGCGTTCCCGGAGGAGAGCCTGCGGGAGGTGTCCCTGTCCGCGCCCGGACTGGAGGGGCTGCGGCTGCGGGTCACCGAGGCGCCCGCGAGCGAGACGCTGCCCGCCGTCTCGCACCTGGAGCTGGTGGACTCGGCCGGGCTGTCCATGAACGGCCGGATGGTGCTGGAGCAGCTCGACGGCGGCGGGTTCACGGTCGTCGACACGGTGCGGGGCGCACGCTGGGAGCTGGGCCCGCGACTGCAGCCGCTGTCCCTGGAGGTCCGGCTGCCCGGCCTGGAGCAGTCCCTGCGGTTCGACCTGGCCGGGGACCGGCTGCCGACCGTGGTGGGCCGGGACGCGGTCGCGCCGGTCGACGGGTTCGTGGTCGAGCGTCTTACGGACGGCTCGGGCGAGCTGATCGTGCGGGTGACGGACGCGCCGGGTGGCGGGGGCCCGCTGCCCGAATGGCGGTTCGACAACAGCGGGCTGCTGCGCGAGGCGCGGCTGCCGGTGACCGGCCCAGGGGCCGATCCGGCGCTGCGGGGGCTGTCCGTGCGGGTGGTGCACACGCCCGCCACCGACATGGGCGCGGGCGGGCGGACGTTCGAGCTGGTCGGCTCCTCGCGTACGTCGCTCACCGTCGCTCCCCTGACCGGGGAGCCGGCGCGGCGGCTGCCGGGCGGCTTCTCCCTCACGGACGAGGTGACGGGACTGCGGTGGCACGCCGACGGCTCGGGCCGTATCGACCTGTCGGCGAGCGTGGCCGAGGACGGGCTCCCGGCCGAACAGCTCGGCGATCTCGACACGCTCGGCTCCGTCGCCGACCGCGTGTCCGCCGAGCCGCACGCCCCGGTGGGCGACCCGGGACTCGAACCCCTGCCGGAACTGGAGCACATCTTCCAGGGCACCCTGCGCGAGGCATCCGCCGTCCGCCCGGAAACAGCCCCGACGGCGATGACGTCCGCGCTGACCGGCGGCCGGACGGACCTCGCCTCCGTGCGCGGGTTGGACGACTTCTTCCAGTTGGCTGACGAGGTGGCGCACGCCCCGCGTACCGCGCCGGGGGTGATGCAGGTCGAGCGGCTGGCCGTGGAGGCACAGGCCGTGCTGCACGCGAGCGGCTTCGACACCCGCCTCCTGCACGAGGATCTGCGGGGGTTGCGCAGCAGCGCCCTGGCCCAGGTCACCGGCGACGCGCGCCAGGCGCTCGACGCACACCTGACGCGGACCGGGGCCTTCGGCCCGGACGGCCGGCCGTTCGACGTGGACTTCTCGGTCACGCCCGAATGGGGCGGCGGCCATTCCGTCGTGCACCACCTGACCGACCTGCGCATGGGCTTCGACGACCAAGGGAGGCTGGTCTCGCGCGAGTTCCCGCTGCACGACGTCCCGGCGGAGCTCGTCGGAGTGAAGGTCGTCGCGGCCGACAGCGTGACCGGGGAAGGTCTGCTGGTCCGGGAGTTCACCGTCGTGGAGACCCCGGAGGTCGCGGGCCGGTTCGTGACCGAACCGGTGGGTCCGGAACTGGAGCGAGCGGGCGCCCGGTTCTCCGTTGTCGACGGCGTCACCGGCAACCGGTTCTTCTTCGCACCGGAGGGCACGCTGATCGCCGGCGAGGTGCGACTGGGCCGGAGCCTGGGCGTGCTGCGCCTGGACATGAGCGCGGCGGGCCGTCCCCCGCAGGTGCTGGGCAGGGCGGGAGTGCCGGTGTCGGCGCTGCGCGCGGAGACGGTGGGTGGCGGCCGAGTGGCTCTGACGCCCGTCGGGGAGTCCCTCACCCGGCCGTTGCAGCGGGTGGTGATCGACTCCCGCAGCCTGGAGGTGGCCGAGAAGACCGTCGGCGTGCCCGGCCCGCGCGGCGAGCTGACCGGTGAGTACTGGAAGGTCGACTACACCTCGGGCACGGCCGTACGCCTCGATGCCGCCGGCCGCGCGCTGACCGGGCGGCTCGACACCGCCGCCGTCCGTCTGACAGCGGGCGGGGAGTTCTCCCTGGTGGGCTCGGACGGCCGGATCCTGTTCGAGAGCTCCGGCCCGGGCAGGACGGTCGCGGCGGTGGACCGTACCGTCGACCCGGCGGACATCGCCCCCGCGGAGCCGGCGTGGCGGACGACCGACGAGCCGCTGTGGCGGTACGACGACCGGCGTCCCGAGATGATCTACAGGGACGGGTTCCGGCCGAAGGACCCCGCTTTCCTCGACCTCGGCGAATACGTCAGAGAGAACACGCCTTCTGGCTTCGTGAGCACCACCGTCGACTCCTCGCTCGAGTGGGGCTCGCGCTACAAGTACGAGATCCACGCACCCGGCGGCATCGACGTCAACAAGACCTTCGACAAGGACTACGCGCTCCGGATCGACGGAAACCCGTTCGCGCACGAGGCCGAGATCTCCTTCGCCGGCGGTGTGCGGGCTCGCTTCATCAAGGGCGCGTACGAGTGGAACGGCTATGAGCTGAGCGCCTGGAAGGCCAACCCGACCTTCCGTCCCGCGGGCGCGGAGCAGGAGTGGACACGGCAGTCGACGTACTTCGTCCGCGCGATGAACCAGACGCCGGCGCCGATGGCCGCGACGCACACGGTGAGCCTGGAGGCAACCGTGCACTCCGTGGTTCAGGTGGTGGAGCAACCGCTCCACGGCGCCCCGGAGATGACCGCCGGAATCAAGCTGAAGATGACGCAGGTTCCGTCGGCGAACGGCGCCGCGAGCACCCCGCACGTGGAGCTGGTGGGCCCCGACGGCCTGCCGCCGCAGGGCTGGTCGGTGGTGTCCCAGGACGCGGGCCTCACCGTCACCGACCCGACCGGACAGCTGCACTGGCACTTCGACTCCCAGCTCAGTCCCCTCGCCGATGACCTGTTGCAGCAACTGCCGGACGAGGACGGCCTGTTCTCCTTCGAGGTCGACATGCCCCACGACCCGGCACCGGGCCCCCACGGGACCTTCGACGACCCGATGCTGCTGGACGACACCGGCCTGGTCTCCCTCGACCCGCCCGTCCAACGGCTGTCACAGACAACCGGACCGTCCGAGCCCCTGGCCGCCGGCTGGTCGATACTCCAGCACCACGGTGGCGGCTTCACGGTCCGCGATCCGTCGGGGCACAGGCTCTGGAACATCGACAGTCAGATGCGGGTCCTGGCGCAGAAGGTGCAGGTCCCCGGCACCCAGCACATCCTGTCCTTCGACTTCACCGGCCAGCATCCCCCGACGGTGCTGGGCCCCGACGGTCTGCCCGTATCCGGGTGGTCGGTACTGCAGCACGACGGCGGCTTCGCGGTCCTCGACCCGGGCGGGAAGATCCTCTGGAACCTTGAGCACCGCCTGCTGGAGACTCCCGACCCGAGCGCGCTGCTGACGCACGGGGCCACCCTGGTCGACGACGTCCCGCTGGCCGCTGTCCCGGGCGACCCGCTGCTGCAAGGCCATGCGGTGCAGGCCTACCACCCGGCGGGCATGGGCCCCGGTTCGGGCGTGTCAAGGTTCGAACTGGTCGGGCCGGCGGCGGACCGTTTCGCGGTGAGACCGGTGGATGCGGCGCTGGAGCGGCTCGGTGCCCGGTTCTCCGTCCTCAGCCACGACACCGGCAACCTGTTCCACTTCGGGCCCGGGGGCTCGCCGGTCGGCGTCGACCTCTGGCTGGGGCAGGACATGGGCATCGTGCGCCTGGCCCTGGACGGCTCCGGCCGGGCCCCGGAGACGCTGACCTCCATGAGCACGCCGGCGACGGCGATGAGGGCGGATGAACTGGCCGGCGGCCGGATCGCCGTGGGCCCGGTCGGCGGCCACCTGACCCGTCCGAGGCAGCACGTGGTGATCGATTCCCACGGCTTGGAAGTGGTCGAGAAGACCGTCGGCATCCCGGCGACGTCCGGCAACCAGCCGGGCCGGTACTGGCGGGTCGACTACCACACACGAACGGCCGTGACCCTGGACGAGGCCGGTCTCCCCCTGCCCAGCGGGTTCGATCCCGTGAGGGTCGACCTCGAACCGAACGGCGAGTTCAACCTGCTCGGCGAGAACGGCGACCTGCTGTACGCGAGTACCGGACCGGGCCGCCTGCTGGCGGCGAGCGACCTCTCTGTGGATCTGGGCAGGCTGACCCCCGACCGGGCGGTGTGGCGCAAGACCGACGAGACGTTGTGGCGGAACGACAACAGGGGCCCTGAGACGATCTTCAACGACGGGTTCCGGCCCAGGGATCCCGCCAACCTCGATCTCGGTGACTTCATCACGGCCAACACGCCGTCGAGCTTCGTCAGCACGACCGTCGATTCCCACCTCGGGTGGGGGTCGAAGTTCAGGTACGAGATCCACGCGCCCGGCGGCATCGACGCCAACGAGACCTTCCGCATCAACAACGCGACCAACCCGTTCGCGAACGAGGCCGAGATCACCTTCGTCGGCGGCGTGCACACACGGTTCATCCGGCGCGTCGAGCACCTGCACGAAGGACAGGCCATCGATCAGCTGGACAACCCGGCGTTCCATCCCGTGGCCGGCGACGAGGCGTCACGGCGGGCCGCGACCTACTTCGTGCGGGCGATGAACCAGACGCCCCAGCCGATGGCCGTGACGCGGACCATGCCGCTGGAGGAAACCACGGGGACGGTGCGCCCCGTGGTCCAGGTCACGGAGGAACCGCTGCACGGGGCGCCCGATCTGGCCGGGACGCGGTTCCGGTTGACGCAGGTGCCGCGGACGCGGACCTCCACCGCGTTCTCCCACCTGGAACTGGTGGGCCCGGACGGCCTGCCGGTGCCGGGCCGCAGGCTGCTGCCCCGCGAGGGCGGCGGTTTCACGGTGACCGGCGGTGCCCGCGGCGACCTGCACTTCGGGGCCGGCGGCGGCTTCGAGCTCCGCGACGTGCGGCTGCCCGGCATCGACCACACACTGCGGTTCGACACTCCCGCCGGCGTCGACAGCCTGCCGAAGCTGCTGGACAAGGAGGGCGCGCCCGTGGCCGGCGCCCTGATCCGGCGCTCGGTCGACGGTGGCCTGACGGTGGACGTACGCGTGCCCTGGCAGGAAGAGACGCGGCTGCGCTGGCAGTTCGCCGAGAACGGCGAGTTGACGGGGCAGTCGGTGATCGCCCCGGACCGGCTCGCGGTGGCCGTCGACCGGTCGGTGGACGTCGACGGCATCAGGCCCAAGGACCTGGTGGCCTGGCGGGATGCGTACGAACCCCTGTGGCGGTACGACAACCGCCTACCGAAGGTCGTCTTCAAGGAGGGCTTCGCCCCCCGGGACCCCGCGTACACCGATCTGAAGCAGCTCGTCGACTTCAACCGGCGCTCGGCGTTCGTCAGCACGACCTCCAGCCCGGACGCGAAGTTCGCCATGGGCCGGTTCCGGTACGAGATCCACGCGCCGGGCGGCATCGACGCCGACGCGTCCCTCAAGGACCTGCACATCGGCGACGGCCTGGGCAACCCTCACCAGGGCGAGTTCGAGATCTCGTTCCCCGGCGGTATCAGGCCACAGTTCATCAAGGGCGCCCACCGGGTCGTGGACCCGCAAGGCGCGCACGTGTTCAGCCAGTGGAAGGCGAACCGGGGTTTCGACCCGACCGCGGTCAACACCGAGGTGGCGCACGCGATCACGTCTGAGGACGTCCCGCGGATCCTGTCCGAGGCGGCGGCCAAGGCACCGGTGTCAGGACCTGTGCGGGTCACCGAGGAACTGGAACGGTTCGCCCGGACCTTCGGCAAGATGACCGAACGGGAGGCCCGCAGGCTGTGGGACGACGCGAGTGCGATCATCTCGCGGTTCGACGCGTTCCCGCTGGTGATCGACGTGGAACGGGTGGCCCTGCTCAAGCGCGACCCCCTTCAGTACTGGCACACGATGCGTGTGGCGCAGGAACTGCATCTCCACGCGGGTGACAGTGAGCGGTTGTTCCGCGGCATCGACGTGGCCCGGGACCTGGCCAAGGAGCGGGGCGCCGACGGCCTGCGCCAGGGGCTCGCCGGCGGCAGCCCCGGGACGCTTGACCTGCCCGGCCCGTCCGGCGAGGCCGGCCCGTCGAGGGTGGCCGAGGACTTCCGGCCGGTGAACTTCGGCGGGGCGCCCCAGCTGCGGTTCCCGCTGAACCGGATCCCGGAGGAGAGCCTGCGCGAGACGCCGCTGACCGGGGCGGGGCTGGACGGGCTGCTGCTGAGGACCATCGAGATCCCGGCCGACGGAGGTCTGCCCGCTGCCACGCAGCTGGACCTGGTGACCCCGGACGGGCAGCCGGTACCCGACCGGGTGCTGATCCCCCGGCAGAACGGCGGCTTCACCGTCGCCGACACCGCCGGACGCCAACGCTGGGAGCTGGGCCCGCGGTTGGACCTGCTCACGCGGGACGTCCGGGTGGGCGACGGGCAGCTGTTCCTGCACTTCGACCTGACCGCCGAACGACCACCGACCGTAGTGGGCCCGGACGGGCTGCCGGTACCCGACCGGGTGGTACTGCCCCACGAGGACGGCGGGTTCACCGTGCCCGACCCCCTCGGCGGCGACCTGCGCTTCGGCTCCCGCGGCCACTTCGAGTCCCGCGAGCTGAGGCTGCCCGGCACCGAGCACGTCGTACGGTTCGACACCCCGGCCGGCACCGACGGCACCCCGCGGCTGCTGGACCGGGACGGCTCACCCGTGCCCGGTGCCGACGCGGTGCGCGCAGGCGACGGCGGCCTGACGGTACGGATGCCCGCGGCCGGGGACCTGCACGTGCGGTGGCAATTGAACCCGGGCGGCAGGCTGATGGCCCAGGAGATACCCCTGACCGGCCACCAGGTCGAGCTGCTGGCCGGGGTGGGACTCCGTCTCGACTTCCGGCCGGGGGTGGCGGGAGCAGACCGTACGGTCGTGGCGTCGGCGACGCTGGCGGGCGGCGGTTTCGGCGCTGTCGCCGCCTTCCGGATCCAGGCGCTCCCCGAGCAGCTCGCCGGCCCGCTCGGCAACGGATTCACCCTCGCCGAGAGGGCCGTCGGCAGGGCGTTCCACTTCGAGGCCACCGGGCTCCTGCGTTTCAGGGACGTCCCGTACAACGGAGGGATCCTGCGGTTCGAGGCCGGGGCCACCCCGACCGCCCCGCAACGGATCCCGGCCCCCCAGGCCGACAGCCCGGTACGCGACTCCGGGCCGACGGGCCCCGGCGGAGTGCCGCCGCAGCGGTTCCCGCTGGACGGCAATCCCGAGCACACGCCGCCTGAGGCCACGTTGGACGAGCGCTTCGGGATGGGCGCGATCCCGGAGGAGGTTCTGCGCGAGACGCCGTTGACCGCTCCGGGACTCGACGGCCTGCGGCTGCGGATCACCGAGGTCCCGACCGGCGAGTCGATGCCCTCCGTCTCGCACGTGGAGCTGGTGGGCCCGGACGGGCTGCCGGTGCCCGACCGGGTCGTACTGCCGCGTGAGGACGGCGGGTTCACGATCACCGACGGCACAGGCCGGCCGCGCTGGGAGCTGGACGCCGGAGCGCAGCCGCTGTGGTGGGACCAGTCACTGACCCAACTGGCGGTCAACCGCCTGACGCCGTTCGACGACGTGTCCCTGTACGGGGTGGGCGAGCTGGCCGGTCAGAAGCTGCGGCTCACCCATGTCGCCGCTCCCGACGGCACGTCCGGCTCGTTCCGGCTGAACGTCATACAGGCCCCACCGACCCGCAGTGGGCCGGGCGCGGGGCCGCAGTTCAAGGCGGAGCAGATCGAGGACGGCGGGTTCCGCGTCACCGACCCGGCCGGCACAACCCGGTGGGAGTTCGATGCCGGTGGCGGCTTCGTCGCCCGCGAGACGGCCCTCGTGGACCACGATCTGGGGCTGCCCTCCGACCTCTGGTTCAGGGTGACGAACGCCTCCGTCACGCCGGACGGGGCGACGACCCGGTTCGTGGGGCTGGTCGGTCGCGACGGGGTGCCCTCGTCCGTGTCCGGCTCCTTCCGGCTCGCTCCGGTGGACCGGACCCTCCGGGTCGAGTTGCCGGACGGCTTCACGCTGACCGACACCGTCACCGGTGGCCGCTTCCACTTCGACGCCGACGGCACCCTCGCGTTCCGGGACCGGCCGACGCGCGACGGCTCCGGTTTCCTGCGCTTCACCGAAGGCGCACCCGACATCCCGCCCGCCCGGATCGACGACCCCGGCGACGTGTCCGGGACCTTCACGGACGGCTCCCAGGACGACCTGACGCAGATCTTCCACCGCATGTTCCACGAGACGTCGGGCGGCACGGGCCCCATACCCGACACCGCCGACCTCCTCCCGCGTCTTGACCCGGGGCCGCCGGACCGAACACTCGCCAGGCTCGGTCCGGACCACCTGCCCGAGCTGAACGATCAGGCCATCTGGGCCAGGCTGGACGAGTACTGGCAGACGGTTCTGGACGCGGCGCCCGGCATACGCCTGGGAGTGGACGACCTCGCGGACTTCGAGATACGGGTCGTGAGAGTCCCCAGCACCGACACGGCACCCGGCTCGTTCCGGCTCGAACTGGTCAACCGCGCTCCGGCGTCGGACTCGACGGTCAGCGGCGCGGACTTCACCGTCCAGCGCACGGCGGACGGCGAGCACATCGTCACCGACCCGGCCGGAACCACCTCGTGGTGGTTCAGCGAGCACGGCCACTTCCTGGGACGCGAGACGGTCCTCACGGGAGACGAGCTGCCGGCCGATCTGCGGCTCAGCGTCGCCGTCGTCACCGAAGCGGACGGGACGGCACGGACCGCCATCGATCTGCTCGGTCCTTCCGGCGCCGTCAACTCGGTCCGGCTCGCCCCCGCCGAGGGAGCACTGGCCGGGCAGCTGCCCGGCGGCTTCACCCTCACCGACACCGTCACCGGCAGCCGCTTCCACTTCGACAACACCGGCCGCCTCGCGTTTCGTGACCTCCCGGACCGGGACGGCACCGGCTTCCTCCGCTTCACGGAGGGCGCGGACACCGCACCCACCCGGCTCGTCGAACCGCCGGCCGACGGCGTCACCGACATGGCGCAGATCTTCCAGCGCAACCTGGACGAGGCATCGGGCGCGCACCAGCCGGAAGGAGCGGCCCAAGTGCCGGAAGGCGCGCCCACGGATCTGTCCGGCATCACAGGGGCCATGGACCTCCTGCACCACGCCCCCGACTCCCACGCCTTCCAGACGCTGAGCCTGCCCCGGGTGCAGCAGCTCGGCGACGCGGCCACCGAGTCGCTGAACCGCCTCGGCCTGGGCCCCGAACTCCTCCACGACCAGCTCCGCGGGATGACCGCGCAGGCCTATCAGGCGATCCGGCAGGGTGCCGCCTCCGCTCTGCGGGAGTATCTGGGCCTGCCGTCGGCCGCGCGCCTCCAGGACCTCCACAGCGGAGTCGGCCGTACCGTCGGTGACTTCACCGTCGTACAAACCCCGCACGGGGGGCCCGGCGGCAGTCACTACACCGTCACCCATACGGGCACGGACCTGAGCTCGGGCTTCGGCCCGAACGGCACGCGTCTGTCCCAGGAGGTGTTCCTGAGGGGCGGGCCCGACGGCCTCGACGGCGTGCGGCTCCGGATGACCGGTCGTACGGCCGAGGGCGGCCACTGGGCCCCCGACTCCTTCGAGTTCGTGGGCGCACGCCCGGCCGACGGCTCCCTCACCGTCACAGGTCTCGCCCCGAACGTCCCGGCCCAGCTGCGGGGCGGCTTCACCCTCCTCGACCCGTCCGGCGTCACGCGGTGGCACTACGGCCCCGAGGGCATGGTCGCCCTGCGGGATGTGCGGCTCCCCGGCGACCGGGGCCTCCTGCGCTTCGACGCCGCGGCACCCAACGGCGTACCGCAGGCGCTCGACACGGCGGGGCTCGCGTCCCCGACGCTGCGCGTGGAGCGGCTCGACGACGGCCGGATCGCCCTGATCCCCACCGGGACGGCGGCCCACCCGCTGGAGCGGGCGGTGTTCGACACCACCGGCGGCACACTGCTGGACGAGACCCTCGCCATCCGCGGCGGGAGCGGCAGGCCCACCGGCGAGTTCTGGAAGATCGACCACGTGGCCGGCACGGCCGTCCGCACCGACGTCGAGGGCACGCCGTTCACCAGCGTCTTCGACACCGCCACGGTGGAAAGGTCCGGCACCGGCCAGTTCAGGCTGGTCGGTACGAGCCCCGGGAAGGTGACCCTCTTCGAGCGCGAGGTGCTCGGCAGCGGCAACACCCTGCACGTCGACGTGAGCCGCTCGGGACACGCCCGGTGGACCGAGTTCGACGGCGCCGGCAGCCGGTTCCGGCACGGCGAGCGGCTCGGGGACGTGGACCAGCACACGGTCCACGACGTGCCGTCCGGTTCCTGGCGGGTGCTGAACAACGTGGACGTACGGACGTACACGAAGGCTCTCGACGGCGGTCTCGTCCGCGCCGAGAAGGGAGCGGACGGCCACTGGACGTGGCAGCGCTTCGGCAAGGACGGCACAGAAGTGCTCTCCGGTGACCGCGACTGGAGCTGGAACCACGTCGCTTTCAAGGACACCTACCTCGACCCGGCCACCGGCATCGAGACAGTGGCCCAGCGTCGCGGCCAGACCTGGCCCTTCGGCGGTCTGCACGGCTCCCGGATGTACCAGGAACACGCGGTGCTGCCCGGTCTCGCTCCCGCCGGAGGCCGGATCGACCCCGGCGACTACACCGGCTTCCACCCGGCGAACGCGCAGATCGAGCGGATGGAGGGGCTGTCGGACGGCGGCAGTCTGCTCGTGAAGCGGTTCGCGGACATGCGTCCGCCCGCCTTCTTCTGGAAGTCGGCGGCGGGCCGCAACCCGTTCGACGGCTTCTTCAGCGATCTGTTCACGGGCGAGTCCCTGAACCGGGTCAGCTTCTGGACCGAGACCGCGGCCGACGGCACCCAGGTGACCGGCGTCCGGCTCAACCCGACCGGCTCCAACTGGGCCGACTTCGACCAGTACGGCCGCCTCGTGCGGGAGAACCGGAAGCTGGAGAACGGCCAGGTCATCGAGGTCGGGCGCAGCGCCGAGGACCCCACCAAGTGGGCGCCGGTCCCGGAGTACCGCAACGGCGGCTCGTACGAACTGCACTGGACGGACACGACGACCGGCCGGACCGGCACCCGGCACGTCGACGGCAACGGGCGGTGGAGGGACCTCTTCACCGACGAGCAGGGCGTCGAACGGATACGGCTGCGCAGTGAGGGCAAGGGCACCCGGGAGTACCTGCACGACGCGCCCTCCACCGAGGACCTCCGCCTCGACGACGACACCGGCTTCTGGGTCGACAAGAACTCCCAGCAGCATGTCTCCGGCCGCCGCGACCTGGTGGACGGCAAGATCGTGGAGTCGTCCGGCAGCCCCTACCGCACCAGGTGGACCTGGAAGGCGTACGACCCGAGCGCCCCGGACACCGTCATCGGCGAGGGCATCCGCACCCAGAACCGGGGCTCGGTCTACTCGCGGCCCTGGGACGACTCGTTCAAGGACTTCGACACGAGCGGCAACCTCCTACGCGAGCGCAGCGCCACCGACACCGGAAGCTCCTGGGTCGACGCGGTGAAGCAGGACGACGGCACCTGGAAGTGGACCAGGAGGGCCGCCGACGGCGCGGTCCACTCCGAGGGCGTCCGCGTCTACGACGACATCGCGACCGGCCGTTGGCGGGACCTCGTCGACGACCAGGAGGTCAGGCGGGTGGTCGGCGACCGGGTCCGCGAGTACCAGTACGAGATCGTCGTCCCGCCACCGACGGCCCCACCCCGCGGCGGCACGCTGGCCTCCTTCCTCGCCGACTCCATCCGGCACTTCGAACCGCCCACCACCGTCCGCGTGGACCCGGACCTCTGGAAGGAGTACGACGCCGGCAAGGTCTTCCGCGAGAGAGTCGGCGTGGACGGCATCCCCAGCCGCCACCGGGTGGTCGACAAGCAGTGGGGCCAGTGGGTGGAGTTCCAGAGCGGCCACCTGGTCCAGTGGCGGACCGTCGAGGGGCGGGTCTGGAAGACCGACGCGTTCGGCCGTATGAGCACCTCCGGCCCGCTGCCCGGCGGCGGCGCCAGGACGCTGATCGGCCGGGAGGCCGACTTCCGCGGCATGGACGCCGAGATCATGGGCCGCCTGCGGGAGATCCAGGACGTGTGGCACGGGCGGTTCACCGGTGTCAGGGACGGCGATGCCGTCGAGATGCCCATGTGGCAGCGCGAGCTCCGCAGCGGGCTGACGGCGCTCACCACCGGCTTCGTCACCGACTTCACCACGAGCCTGGCCATCACGGCCGCCACCAACAACGGCGACGTCACCAGAACCGACGTCTACAAGGCGCTGCTCTCCGGCGCGGTCGGCGGAACCTTCAACGGCGGGCTCAACGTGCTGTACAACCAGACCCGCCTGGGCTGGCTGAAGACCCGCATGGGCACGATGGACTGGGGAGGCCACCCGAACCAGACCCAGACCACCGTGACCGACGACTGGGCGACCGATTTCACCGCCCAGGAAAAGGCCACCCGCTGGCGCAACGCCACCTACTCCACCTCGGCCGGCCTGGCCACCGGGGCGCTCAGCTTCTTCATCAGCAACGCCGCCGGCGCGGCGATCTTCGGCGTCAACGGTCGCGAGGTCAAGGGCTGGGACGCGATGGAGGCCGGGGCGTGGGCCGCGGGGGCCTCGCTGTTCAGTGGTGTGACCACCGGTCTGGCGAGGAACGTCTGGCATCTGTCCACCGGCGCCCGGGTCTTCCACAAGGGCGGCGTCGGCGAACTGGGCATGAACTGGGCCGAGTCCGCGCTGGCCCGGTACCTCGCCTACCTGATCACCCAGGCGGACAAGGACAACGGCAACAACCTGCCCAGCCCCAGCCGGCCGTTCCCGAAATTGCCGGCACCACCGTCTCAGCCACTCACGGTCGACCAATCCGCCCCTCTCACCGAGCACATGGAGCTCCCGTGACCACCACCGCCACCGTGCACCGGGTCGCCCCCAGGGGCCGCGGCGCCCACCGCAGCATCACCTCGGCCCTGCGGGCCGCCGCCGACGGCGACGAGATCCGGATCGCCCCCGGCGAGTACATCGAGGTGCTGGTCCTGGACCACGCGGTGTCCCTGCTGCCGGAGGACGGGCCGGAGCACGCCGTACGGGTGCTGGCGGCGGACCCGGGCCGGCCCGTCCTGGAAGTCACCGCCTCCGGCGTCCGCGTCGCAGGCATCGCGCTGACCGGGCAGGACCCCGGGCTGCCCGCCGTGCTGGTGGCCGGCGGCGTACTGGAACTGGACGGCTGCGAGATCACCGGCGGCCGGGTGGAAGCGAGCGGTGACGCGGCACTGACGCTGCGTGCCTGCCGGGTCCGCGGTGCCGCCCTGGCCGGGGTGCACGCCAACACCACCGGCCCGGCCACGCTGGTCGACACGGTGGTGGAGGACGTCGACGGCACGGGCGTCGTGCTGGGCTCCGCCACGGCCGCGGAGGTCACTGGGCTCACCGTCCGCCAGGTCACCGGCTCGGGCGTCCGCGCCCGGGGCCGGGCCAGTGCGCTGCTGCTCGACTGCCGGATCACCGCGGCGGGCCGCAGCGGACTGCTGGTGGAGGACGACGCGGCCGTCACCGCGCTGGACTGCCGAGTGGAGGAGCCGGGCGCGGAAGGCGTCCGGGTGCTGGGGAGTTCCCCCCGAATCGAGGAGGCACCGCGACGCCCGAAGTCCGTGGACGGCGGAGTGGTGCTCGCCGACTGCCAGGTGCTGCGCACCGGCGCGGACGGGGTGGCGGTCTCCGGCACGGGTGACGTCCTGCTGGTGAACTGCCGTCTGCGGGACGGCTCCGGTGCCGGGGTGAGCGCCGAGGACGACAGCAGGGCCGTCCTGGTGGACTGCCAGGTGGACCGGCCGCACGGCTCCTGTCTGGTGGCCCGGGGCAGTGCACGGCTGTCCGCGGAGGGCACCTCGATGCACGGCAGCCGCGCCAACGGCCTGGTGGCGGGCGACCGCTCCCGGGTGAGCCTCGCGTCGAGCGACGTCACGGACTGCGGCTTCAGCGCGGTCCATGCCTGCGACGACTCCCGGCTGACGCTCACCTCCTGCCGTATCGGCTCCACGCCCGAGCACGGCGTCCGGGCCACCGACCGGGCCGACCTCACCGTCGAGTCCGTCCGTATCAGCGACTGCGGGCTGTCGGGCATGCAGATCGACGCGGAGGCAGCCGCCCGGGTGCGCGGACTGTCCGTACTGCGCGGGCGCACCGGCATCAACGCCGAGTCCACCGGGACGGTCGTCCTGGAGGAGTGCGACGTCACGGACACCGAACGCGCGGGTATCACCTGCGGAACCGGGACGTCGGCCGTGCTGCGGGACTGCCGGGTCAGCGGCTCCGGCACCGCGGGACTCGTGGTCGGGGAACGGGCGACCCCCAGCATCGAGGACTGCGTGGTCCGCGACTCCACCGGCTCGGGCCTGGTGCTGGGCCCGGCGGCCGAACCGCGCGTCAGGTCCGTCACCGTGGCCCGTACCGGGAAGAACAGCCTGTTCGTCGGCGAGAGGGCGCGGGGCACCTTCGAGGACTGTGTCTTCGCCGGGGCCGGCACCGACGGTCAGTCGTTCCCGGCCGTCCACGTCTCGGCCGGGAGCTCGCCCGTACTGCGTGGCTGTCTGGTGCGCGACACCGAGGAGGACGTGGCCGCGGAGAAGGGCGCCCGGCCGGTGTTCGACGACTGCTTGGCACGGAATGTGCGCAACCCTGCCCTGCCGACCGGCGCCAAGGATGCCCTGCCGTCGGCGGGGAACGGGGACACGGCTGCCGGGACCAGCGCGCGCGAGACCGAGGCGCCCCCCGAGGACACTTTGGACGACCTGCTCGCCGAACTCGACGGGCTGGCAGGCCTGGACCGCGTCAAGCACGACGTGTCGTCCCTGGTGAAACTGATGCGGACGGTCCGGCGCCGCGAGGAGATGGGGCTGGCCGCTCCCCCGCTCAGCCGCCACCTCGTCTTCACCGGCAACCCGGGCACCGGCAAGACCACCGTGGCCCGGCTCTACGGCCGCATCCTGGCCGCCGTCGGTCTGCTCGACCGCGGCCACCTGGTCGAGGCGGACCGCTCCGCGCTGGTCGGCGAGTACGTCGGCCACACCGGCCCGAAGACCGCGCGGGTGTTCCAGCAGGCCAGGGGCGGTGTCCTCTTCATCGACGAGGCGTACTCGCTCACCCAGTACGCCGGCACCAACGACTTCGGCCAGGAGGCGATCGCCACCCTGCTGAAGCTGATGGAGGACCACCGGGACGACGTGGTGGTGATCGTGGCCGGATACCCGAAGGAGATGGAGGTGTTCGTCCGCTCCAACCCCGGCCTGGCGTCACGCTTCACCCGCACCCTGATCTTCGAGGACTACGGTTCCGCCGAGCTGGTCAGCATCGTGGAACTCCAGGCCGCGCAGCACCAGTACGAGCTGACCGCGTCCGCCCGCGAGGCACTGACGGCGCACTTCGACGCGCTGGTCCGGGAACGGGGGTTCGGCAACGGACGCGCGGCCCGCCAGCTCTTCCAGTCCATGACGGAACGTCAGGCCTACCGCGTCGCCGACCTGCCCGAGGCCTCGGAATCCGACCTGATGACCCTGACGCCGGAAGACGTCCCGTAGACGGCGTCCGCCACCCCGCCACCCCGCCGCCCGCCGAGCCCACGCACGCCTCTCCCAAGGACCCGCTCTCATGCCACAGACCCCCACGCGCCCCGACCGCTCGACCGGCGAGTTCGCCGACCTGTTCGCCCGCAAGGCGCGCACTCCGCTGCGCGGGTTCCTGCCCGGCCGCAGGGTCTGGAAGGCCGTCGGTGCTGTCGCGGCCACGATCCTGGTGATCACCGGAGCCGCGACGGCGGTCTCCCGGATCGACTGGAGCACCGACCCGCAGAAGGTCACCGCCGCTGCCGAGAAGAAGGCCGCGAAGAAACACGGCAGTACCAAGGACGGCACACCGACCACCGCTCCGTCCTCAGGGGCGCCCACGGCGGAGGAGGACGACAAGGGCCAGGAAGTCGACCCCCTCCCCAGGGGCGGTGGCGCCGGGATCTCCGGCGGCGGCACCTCCGGCGGCGGCTCCGATACGAGCAGGGACGAGGAGACGACCCAGGAGGAGCAGCGGGACCCCTCCTCGCAGTCCACGACCTCCTCGCCACAGGAGCCGGCCGACTACCTCTCGTCCGACGGGAGCCTGGACTCGTCGGACGACAACGGCTACTGGGACCAGAGCATCGTCACCGTGAAGTCCACGAAGGCGCTCAAGAGCCTCAAGGTGGTCGTCAAGGTCATCCAGACCGGCGGTGTCGCCGACACCGGCGTGTGGACCTCCCTCGACGACAAGGTGTCGGTGGCCTCCGGGTCGACCAGCGGCGAGCTGGACTACGTGGTGACGCTGAAGTCGGGAGTCACGCTGGATCCCGGCACCTACGTCTTCAAGTTCGGCTACAACCACGACCAGGGCGGCCGTGACGCGGGCGGCGACCGCTACAACGTCACCGCGACATCCACCGCTTCGGTCACGGAGTTCCGCAAGGGCGGCTTCTGAGAGGCGGGGCGCGAGGCCGTAGGCGAGCCGGATGCTGTCCCCGGTGGGGCCTTCTTGGACCGAACCACGGGGCACGTGTTCAACCGGCGAGCAAGACCTTCAGCGTGGAACCCAGATGGCTGTCGATCGCCAGGCACGCGGCCGCCGCGTCACCGGCGGCGAGCGCGTCCAGGATCGCCCGATGCTCGTCGAGGACCGCCTCCTGCCGCCCCTGCTGGTGGTACAGCGCGACCACACCGGCCCGGACCTGACGGCTGCGCAGCCCGTCGTAGTGCTTCTCCAGCAGCGTGTTCCCGACGGCGGACACCAGGGTGGCGTGGAAGAGGTGGTCCACCGCGATGAACTCCTTGGCCTGCTCGGGCCCGTCAAGGCCGGCCTGGCGGTCCATCAGCTCGGTGAGCTGCCGCAGCGGAACCCTGTCCGTCGCGATGACCCGCTCGGCCGCGTACCGCTCGACGATCCCGCGCAGCTCCATCAGCTCGGCGATCTCGCGGCCGGACAACGACGCCACCCGCGCTCCGCGCTTGGGCACCAGCTCGAGAAGGTCCTCGGCCGCGAGCAGCAGCAGCGCCTCACGGATCGGGGTGCGCGACACCCCGATCCGGTCGGCGATGTCCTGCTCGGAGAGGAACTCTCCCCGCATCGCCGGGTCGGTCAGCACCGTGTCCTTGAGGTACTCGTACGCCTTCTCCCGGCCGGACGCCACCACTACCCCCAGAAAATCGCATACACCTTGTATACAGAAGCTACCACGAGGGGCGGTGGTCCCCGCCGGGAACTTCGCCGGAGCCCCGGACGTTGGAGCGCGTGGTTGTAGTTGAAGTTTGCGAACGTGTGAGCGCCCGCGGAGTTCTGACAGCGGGCGTTTCGTCGTTTCGAGGGTTTTCTTCGACGGCTGGCGACCAACAGCCCGGGACGCGCGAGCGCGCGTTTCCCGTACTCATCGCCATCTCGAAGGAGACATCACATGGCTCAGGGAACCGTGAAATGGTTCAACCCGGACAAGGGTTTCGGCTTCATCGCGCCCGATGAGGGCGGCGCCGACATCTTCGTCCACCACTCAGCGATCGACACCGGTGGTTTCCGCTCCCTTGAGGAGAACCAGCGGGTGGAGTTCACCGCCACCCAGGGCCCCAAGGGCATGCAGGCCGACCAGGTCCGCGCGCTCTGAGGCGCTCAGAGGACACCCTCCCGAGGCAGGCCCGCACCGCGGGCCTGCCTCGGGCTGCCTCCGTACAGGTGCCGAATCCGGCCCCACACCCGCGCCGGGCACGCAACGCCCGTACCCCCCGATGGGAACACTGTGACCACTGAAATCAGCGACCGGAGCACCCGTCCGGCCGATCATGCCGAGATCCCCCACCCCCGGCCCGCCGGCCGGGGCAGCGACTACGCCGCGCTGTCCCGCGAGGTGAAAGCGAGCGGGCTGCTGAAACGGCGCCCGGGCTACTACTCCGTCAAGGTCGGGGCGAACCTGCTTCTGCTGGCCGGCGGATGGACCGCGTTCGCCCTGATCGGGCAGTCGTGGTGGCAGCTGCTGACCGCCGCCTTCCTCGCGGTGATGTTCACCCAGACCGGGTTCATCGGGCATGACGCCGGTCACCACCAGATCGCCGCTTCCAAGCGCGTCAACAACGTGCTCGGCCGCGTGCACGCCGACCTGCTGATCGGCCTCAGCTACGGCTGGTGGATCTCCAAACACAACCGGCATCACTCCCACCCCAACCACGTCGACCGCGACCCCGACATCGCCGACGGCGCGATCGCCTTCACCGAGGACCACGCCCGCGTCCGCCGCGGAGCGTATGCCTGGCTGGCGCGTCACCAGGCCAAGCTGTTCTTCCCGATGCTGCTCCTGGAAGGGCTCGCCCTGCACGTCGCCGGTGTCAAGGAGCTGTTCGAACGCACCGGCACCCGCACCTCGCGCATGACCAAGGCGGGCCAGGCGAGCCTGCTGACGGCGCATCTCGTCGGCTATTTCGCCGCCGTGTTCTGGGTACTGCCTCCCGTCCAGGCCGTGTGCTTCATCGCCGTGCACCAGGGACTGTTCGGGCTGTACATGGGGTGCTCGTTCGCCCCCAACCACAAGGGCATGGCCCTCTTCGCCAAGGATGACAAGATCGACTTCCTGCGTCGGCAGGTACTGACCTCACGCAACATCCGTGGTCACAAGTTCACCGACTTCGCGCTCGGCGGGCTGAACTACCAGATCGAACACCACTTGTTCCCCTCCATGCCGCGGCCCAGCCTGCGCCATGCCCAGGAACTCGTGCGCTCGTTCTGCGCCCGGCACGGCATCGCCTACCACGAGACCGGGCTCTTCGACTCCTACGCCCAGGTACTGCGGCACCTCCACGCGGTCGGCGGCCCGCTGCGCCCCGAACTGGAGTACTGATCACTTCACCGTGCGGCTCTCCGCGAGAGCCGCACGTCACGCTCGTACCCGCCTACCGGCGTGCGGACGAGCTGTTCGTGGTGTCCGGCGGACCGGCGACCGCTGCGAGTCGCAGCTTGGTCTCGTCCGCGCTGCCGGGCGCGGCCGTCATGATGACGATCTTGAGCTCGGAGTCACCGTCGATCAGCACATCGCAGTCCACCGCGACCGGCCCTACGGAGGGGTGCGCGATCGTTTTGCGGTCCGCGCGGTGAGCGGCCACCGTGCCGACCGCCCACAGATCGGCGAACCGTCGGTTGCCCGCCGTCAGGACCCGGATCAGCTCTGCCAGGCGCCTGTCGTGAGGGAAGCGGCCGGTGGCGCGGCGCAGGTCGGACACGACGGCGGCGTCGGTGGCGTCCCTGTCCAGTTCGGTCACAGGCCACAACCCGATGCGAACAGTGCCCGCTCCTACCGGGAACCTCTCGCGGGCGAAATTGCGCAGCCGCGGCGGCACCGATGAGGGATCGCCCAGCAGCCCGGCCCAGCTGCGGTTCCACCAGATCAGCTGCCAGTCGGCCGCGAACACGGCGACGGCGACGTCCCCGAGCCGGGTGAGCACCCGCTGGACGCCGGGCGGGATGTGGCCGGAGATCGCGCCGTCCGTCGGCGGGACGAGGTGGGCAAGGCGGTACAGGTGATCCCGCTCGGCGGTGGACAGCTGGAGGGCGCGGGCCAAGGACGCCACCACCGGCGCCGAGGGCGTCGTGGCGCGCCCCTGCTCCAGGCGCACCACATAGTCGACCGACACGCCGGCGAGTTCGGCGAGCTCCTCGCGGCGCAGCCCGACCGCACGGCGTGCCGGGCCCACCGGCAGCGCCGCGGCCGAGGGGGGCAGCCGATTCCGCCACGTACGGATCATCGCTCCCAGCCCGGCCCCTGGTGTCGTCGTCATGAGGCCCATCTTCCTGCGCCTCGGTCATCGACGGTCCTGTCGATGGTGGTACTGCTGCTCCTACCGTTGAGGCGTCCCTGGCGGGGGCTCCACGAGTGGACGAACAATCAACGCATGACGATCACCTTCATCACCGGAGCCAACAAGGGGCTTGGCCGCGAGACCGCCCGTCGCCTCATCGAACTCGGTCACACCGTGCTGGTCGGAGCCCGCAACCCCGAACAGGGCGAAGAAGCCGCCGCCGCGCTCGGCGCGCGCTTCGTCCCGATCGACGTGACCGACGCAGCGTCCGTCACCGCCGCGGCCTCGGATGTCGCCGGGCACGAGGGTTCGATCGACGTTCTGATCAACAACGCCGGCATCCACGGCCCCCACGGTGATCCCAGCACGCTCACCGGCGCCGACGCCCTCGCTGTCTTCGACGTCAACCTCGCGGGTGTGGTCCGCACGACCACCGCGTTCCTGCCGCTGCTGCGCCGGTCAGCAGACCCGGTCATCGTCAATGTCAGCAGTGGAATGGGCTCGCTCGCCATCACTCACGATCCGTCGCGGTTCGAGTCTTCCGCCATCGCGCCGCTCTACTCCGCTTCGAAGGCGGCGCTCACGATGCTGAGCACCCAATACGCCAAGGCACTGCCGGACATCCGCGTCAACGCCGCCGATCCCGGCTACACGGCGACCGACCTCAACGGCCACCGCGGCCCCCAGACCGTCACCGAGGGGACGGACGCGATCGTCGCCCTCGCCACCGAAGAGCCCGGCAGCGGCTCCGGACGCTTCGTCGACCGAAACGGTGAGATCGCCTGGTCGTGAGCCTGCGGCCGCTTCAGGCCTGGAACTCGGTGAGATCGATGACGTGAACGCTCAGCGGAAAGCCGTACACCGGATGTACCGCCTCGCGCTCCGGCGCCATGCCGAGCTTGCGGACGACGTTCTCGGAGGCGTCGTCACCCATCCGGGTAATGCTGATGACGCGGTCGAGGCCGCGGTCCTGAAGTGCGAACTCCAGCGTGGCGTGGGCGGCTTCGGACGCGTACCCCTGGCCCCAGAACTGCGAGCCGAAGCGCCAGCTGATCGCCACATCCGACGCCACCTCCGGCAGGAACTCGGGCACGGACAGGCCCGTGAAGCCGGCCAGTTCGCCCGAGGCCAGCAGTTCGACGGCGAAGAGGCCGAAGCCCTCCTCGTCCCACTCCTCCTCCCACCGCTCGATGTCCTGGGCCGTTTGTTCCATGTCGCGCACCGAGCCGTCGTCGACCCAGCGCATGACCTGCGGGTCCGCGTTGATGTCCGCCATCGGCACGAGGTCGTCGTCATGCCAGCGACGGAGAAGGAGTCGGGGGGTGCGGATTTCGGTCATGGTGCCCATCCTGCCGAAGGCAGGGGTCCTATCGGTAATCGGCACTCGCCGTACAGCGGTGAGGAATCCCACCGGGGGGTAGGTGGGTTGAGGCGGACAGACCCGCTGGTAGCCGACGGAAGGAAACAGATGCCAAGCATGATCGAACGCATCAAGCAGTTCGCGCAGAGCCCCCAAGGGCGACGCGCAGTCGAGCAGGCGCGACGAGCAGCAGCCGACCCCCGGCGCCGGACCCAGGCCCGGCGCCTCCTGGACAAGCTCCGCGGCCGTCGCTGACCACTCCGCGTCGCACTCCCGCCCCTCACCCGGACACATCCGTCAGCATCCGCCACCCCGGTGCGTAGTTGCCGTGCAGCACCAGTGAAGCGGCCCCGACCGCGCCCACGGTGTCGCCGATCACACTCTGCTCGACGGCGACCGCGCGGATCGTACGGGCGACGGATGTCCGGTTGACGGCGGCGTCGATCTCCTCTCGCATGATCGGTTCGATGCCGCGCAACGCCTCGCCGCCGAGCACGACACGGCCGACGTCCAGCAGGCTGGCGGCACCCCGTGCCGCCTGGCCGATCCGGCGGGCGGCGCGGCGTACGACGTCGCAGGCGTCCGGGTCGCCCGCGCGGGCGGCCCGGCGCAGGGCTTTCCAGTCGTGGTGCACGGAGTCGGGTGTGCCGGTCAGGCCGATGCGGTCGGCGGCGGTGCGCCCGTGGCGTCGCAGCAGGTCGTCGATGATCGCGGGCGGGCTGCAGTAGGGGCCGAGACAGTCGGTGGCGCCGCAGTGGCAGACGCGGTCGCCGGGTTCGACGGCCATGTGGCCGAACTCGCCGGCGTTGCCCGAATCGCCGTGCAGCACGGTGTTGTTGAGGACGATGCCGGCCCCGATGCCGGTGCCCAGGTAGATGAAGAGGAAGCTGCCCGCCCGGTCCGCGCCGCCGATCCAGCGTTCGCCTATCGCGGCGGCGGTGGCGTCGTTGTCGAGGGCGACGGGCAGACCGGTGGCCTCGACGAACATCTCCGTCAGGGGGACGCGTCCCCAGCCGGGGAAGTTCGGCGGGGACACCACGGCGCCGGAGGTGCCGTCGACCGGTCCGGGGGCGGCGATGCCCAGGCCGAGCAGGCGGGCGCGGTCCACGGCGCACCGGTCGACGAGCCGCTGGGCGGCGCGCGCGACCCGGTCCACGACGACGGCGGGATCCCCGGGATCGGTCAGGCGCAGCCGGCGGGTGCCGATCACGTCGCCGGCCAGGTCGACCACCACGATCACCGCGGCCTCGGGGTCGAGGTGGACGCCGACCGCGCAGGCGCCGTCGGCGCGCAGGGACAGCAGGGTGCGGCGCTTGCCGCCGCTGGAAGGGGCCTGGCCGGACTCCGCCACCAGGCCGGCGTCGAGCAGTTTGCGGACGACATTCGAGACGGTCTGGTTGGTCAGGCCGGTGAGGACGGCCAGTTCGACCCGGCTCACCTGGCCCGTGCTGCGGATGGCGTCCAGGACGACGGCCTGGTTGTAGCCGCCGACCCGCGGCAGGTTCGTACCGCTGAGCCTCGTCACCTGTTGGTCACCTGTGCCCCTCTCTACCCCTCACGACCGGCCGAAGGCGGTCTCCCCCACGGGCGCCCCAGGGCGAAAGTTTACAGGTTAGAAGCATTGACTTAATCCATCAATTGGATTTAGCTGACGCCACCAAAATCGGCCACTCAGGCCAGGTAGCGCGGCGTCGCGCCCAGCTCAGGGCGTTGTCCGGCCTGGCCTTCTTGGCCGGAACTTCGCGGCTTTCCCTCAGGTTTCGCGTCCCGGAGGAACCACTGTGCGCCCAAGACTCATCACCGCCGCGGCCTTCACCGCCGCCACCTTCCTGGCCCTCACCGCCTGCGGTTCGGGCGATTCAGGCAGCTCGGCCAAGTCGATCAAGATCGTCTACTGGCAGAACCTGGACAGCACGAACAAGCTCCAGGCCAACTACCTCGCTTCGCTGGTGAAGGACTTCACCGCGGCCAACCCGGGCACCAAGGTCAACCTGGTGCCGGTGACCTCCTCCGAGAACGACTACTACACGAAGATCCAGCTCATGATGCGCTCCCCCGCGACCGCTCCCGACCTGGTCTACGAGGACACCGCGCTGATCAACTCCGACATCGCGGGCGGCTACCTCAAGCCCCTCGACGCGTACACCGCGAAGTGGGCCGACTGGTCGCAGTACGCCGCCGCCGCCAAGGGCGCGGTGACCGGCGCCGCCGACAGCAAGGTCTACGGCGTCCCGGACAACACCGACACCCGCGGGATCTGGTACAACAAGCAGCTCTTCCAGAAGGCCGGGATCTCCGTGCCCTGGCAGCCGAAGACCTGGGCCGACGTCCTGAGCGCCGCCAGGACGATCAAGGCCAAGCTCCCGGATGTCACCCCGCTCAACCTGTACACCGGCACGGCGGGCGGCGAGGCGTCCTCCATGCAGGGCTTCGAGATGCTCCTGTACGGCACCCCGGCCGGCGACAAGTCCCTCTACGACGCCTCGCAGAAGAAGTGGGTCGTGGGCAGCAAGGGATTCAAGGACTCGCTGGAGTTCGTGCACACCGTCTACAGCCAGGGGCTCGGCCCGGCCAAGGAGCAGGCGCTGGGCGCCAACTTCGGTACCACCGTGGGCACCGAGCTGCTCCCCGAGGGCAAGCTGGCGATGGACATCGACGGCTCCTGGATGCCCAACAACTGGAGCTCCTCCAGCGCCAAGCCGTGGACCGAGTGGCAGTCCACGATCGGCACCGCGGCCATGCCCACGCAGAACGGCCAGGCGCCCGGCCGGACCAGCATGTCCGGCGGCTGGGCCTGGTCGATGCCGGCCAAGGCCAAGAACCCTGATCTGGCCTGGAAGTTCCTGTCGACCTCCCTGGCGACGAAGGCCAACTCCGCGAAGTGGAACACGCTCAACGCCACCATCGCGGTGCGCACGGACGTCGCGGCCGACCCGACGTACCTGAAGTCGGTGCCCACCAACAAGTTCTTCAACGAGCTGGTGGCCGACACCCACTACCGGCCCGGTCTGCCCGCCTACAACCAGGTCTCGACCGCGATCCAGAAGGCCATGGAGTCCGTGACCACCGGTCAGGCATCCGTGGAGAAGGCCGCCGAGACATTCGACAACGATGTCAAGTCGGCTGTGGGTGACGACAAGACCGTCGAGGGCGCCTCGTGACGGCCATTGCCCCGGCGCCTCGCGGGACCGGCGGCCACATGCCGCCGATGAGGACGTCGGTGGCAAGACCGCGGTCGTCTGCGGCTACGGCGACGTGGGCAAGGGCTGCGCGGAGTCCCTGCGCGGACAGGGCGCCCG
>NZ_JBFAIR010000067.1:0-31419 GCF_040654815.1 Streptomyces sp. NPDC050619
CAGGGTGAGATCGCGGCGGCTTGTGTGGCGGGGGCGTTGAGTCTTGAGGATGCGGCGAGGGTGGTGGCGTTGCGTAGTCGGGCCATTGTGCGGCTGGCGGGCACGGGTGGCATGGTCTCGGTGGCGTTGTCGGCTGCCGAGGTCGGGGAACTCATCGCGGGATACGACGGCGCCATCGACATCGCCGCCAACAACGGGCCGGCCAGTACGGTCGTATCCGGCCGTCCCGAGGCCCTGGTCGACCTCGTCGCCCGCTGCGAGGCCGACGGTGTGCGGGCCCGCACCATTCCGGTGGACTACGCCTCCCACTCCGCCCAGGTCGACCTGCTGAAGGACGAACTCGCGGAACTGCTCGCCGACATCGAGCCGCGCAAGGGAGACATCACCTTCTACTCCACGGTCATCGCCGAGCCGCTCAGCGGTGAAGAACTCGACGCCGCCTACTGGTTCACCAACCTGCGCCAGACCGTCGAACTCGTCCCGGCCACCCGTCGTCTGGTCGAGGACGGCCACCGGGTGTTCATCGAGGCCAGCCCCCACCCGGTGCTCACCATGGCCATCAGCGACACGGTCGACGAGGCCGGAGCCGAGGACGCCGTGGTGGTCGGATCCCTGCGGCGCGAGGACGGCGGTCAGGACCGCTTCCTCGCCTCGGTCGGCGAGGCCCACGTCGGCGGTGTGGCCGTCGACTGGACCGCCGTCCTCGGCGGGCCGGGCGCAGCGGTCGAGCTGCCCACCTACCCCTTCCAGCGCCAACGGCACTGGCTCACCGGCACCACGGGTGGCGGTGATGTCACCGCCTTTGGACTCCAGCGGGTGGAGCATCCGCTCATCGGCGCCACGATCCGGACCGCCGACACCGAGAGCCTGGTCTTCATGGGCCGCCTCTCGCGCGGCACCCAGCCGTGGCTGGCCGAGCACGCAGCACTCGGCAGCGAGTTGCTGCCCGGCGCCGCCCTGGTCGAACTGGCCGTCCACGCAGGCGACCGGGTCGGCTGCGGTCACGTGGAGGAACTCACTCTCCTCGCACCGGTGTTGCTCGGTGCGAGCGGAGACCTGGACCTCCAGGTGCTGCTCGCGCCGGCAGGCGAGGACGGCAGCAGGGAGCTGAGCATCCACTCGCGCCCGAGCGGCGCCGATGGCGGCTGGGTCCGGCACGCCACCGGCACCATGACCGACGCGGCCCCCGAACAGCCCGCGGAGCTGACGGCCTGGCCGCCGCCCGCCGCCACGCCCCTGCCCGTGCAGGGCTTCTACGAGCAGCTCGAGGGCCGGGGCTACCACTACGGCCCGAGCTTTCAGGGAGTGCGCGGCGCCTGGCAGGACGGTGACGACGTCTACGCCGAGGTCCGGCTCGCCGACGAGACCGACGCGTCCGGGTTCACGATGCACCCGGCACTGCTCGACGCGACCCTGCACGCGATCGGCCTCGCCGACGACACGGACCAGGTCCGGCTGCCGTTCAGCTGGAGCGGCGTCCACTTCTACGCTGCCGGTGCGCGCTCCGTGCGGGTCAGGCTCTCGCGCACCGGCCCCGACGCGATCTCGGTGCTCATCGCCGACGAGTCGGGCGCCCCGGTCGCGTACGTGGAGTCGCTGACGGTACGGGCCGTCGACCCCGATCAGCTCGGCACCGACCGCGGCACCGAGAATCCGTCCCTGTTCGGAGTGGACCTCGTCCCCGCGGAGTTGGCCGACGGGATACCGGCCGAGGCGCGGTGGGCCCTGCTCGGACCCGACCAGCTCGGCCTTTCCCCGGTGCTCGCCGCCGCGGACGTCTCCCTCGGGCGGTACGCCGGTCCGGGGGAGCTCACCACGGCCGGTGACCCTGTGCCGCAGCGGGCGCTGTGGTGCGTACCCGCCGGAGAAGGGGACGTCGCCGAAGCGGCCGGGAAGCTGGCCGCCGACACCCTCCGCTTCCTCCAGGAGTGGCTTGCCGTACCCGGGACCGCGGCGACCCGGTTGAGTGTGGTCACCCGGTCCGGCGACCTCGCGCACGCCGCACTCGTCGGCCTGATCCGCACCGCGCGCACCGAGAACCCCGGCCGGGTCCAGCATGTGATCGTCGACGACCACCCCGACAGCCGGAAGGCCCTGCCGGGCGCGGTCGCCGCCGACACCTCCGAGCTGGTGCTGCGCACCGGGACGGTCCTCGCGCCGAGGCTGGCGCGGGCCGATCGCAGCGCCGTGCTCGCCGAGCCCGCCGGACAGGAGCCGTGGCGCCTGTCGCTGACCATCCGCGGCGAGCTCGACAGTCTCTCGCTCACCGCCTGCCCCGAGGTGCTCGAGCCGCTCGCGGCCGGGCAGGTACGGGTGGCGGTCCGCGCCGGTGGCCTCAACTTCCGCGACGTTCTGCTGGCACTCGGCATGGTCCCCGACGACGAGCGCCCGCCGGTGGGCGAGGGCTCGGGCGTGATCCTGGAGGCCGGTCCGGGAGTGACCCGATTCTCCCCCGGAGACAGGGTGATGGGCCTGTTCTCCAGCGGCGTTGGGCCGGTCGCCATCACCGACCACCGGCTGGTCGCGGCCATGCCCAAGGGGCTGTCCTTCGCGCAGGCGGCCGGCGTTCCCGTGGTGTACCTGACCGCCTACTACGGTCTGGCCGACCTGGCCGAGCTGCGGTCCGGCGAGTCCCTGCTCGTCCATGCCGCAACGGGCGGCGTAGGCCTCGCCGCCATCCAACTGGCCCGGCACTGGGGCGTGGAGGTGTACGGCACCGCCAGCACCGGCAAGTGGCAGACCCTGCGCGACCTGGGCTTCTCCGACGACCGCATCGGCAACTCCCGCACGCTCGACTTCGAGGAGCATTTCCTCGCCGCGACCGGCGACCGCGGCGTCGACGTCGTACTCAACTCCCTTGCCCACGAGTACGTGGAGGCGTCACTGCGGCTGCTGCCGCGCGGCGGGCGCTTCCTGGAGATGGGCAAGACCGACATCCGTGACCCCGAGGAGGTCGCCGCCGACTGGCAGGGCGTGCGGTATCAGGCGTTCGACGTACTGGACGCGGGTCCCGAGCGGATCAGCCAGATGCTGGACGAGATCAGCGCCCTGTTCGACGAGGGCGCCCTGCGGCCCATGCCGATCTCTTCCTGGGACATCCACCGTGCGCCGGAGGCCTTCCGCCACCTCAGCCAGGCGCGCCACATCGGCAAGGTCATCCTGACGGTGCCGCGGCAGCCCGACCCCGAGGGCACGGTGCTCGTCACCGGAGGCACCGGTGTCCTCGGCTCACTCGTCGCCCGCCACCTCGTCGCGCAGCACGGCGTACGCCGCCTCGTGCTGCTCAGCCGACGCGGCGGCCGGGCCGCCGGCGCCGCCGATCTCGAGGCCGAACTGCGCGCCGCCGGGGCCGAGGTGACCATCGCCGCCTGCGACGCGGCCGACGGCGAAGCCCTCGCCGAGGTGCTCGCCGCGATCCCGGCCGAGCACCCGCTCACTGGAGTGGTGCACGCGGCGGGCGTCATCGACGACGGCACTCTGGAGAGCCTGACCCCGCGGCGGCTCGCCACGGTGTTCCGAGCCAAGGCCACTGCCGCCTGGCAGCTGCACGAACTCACCAAGGGCATGGACCTGTCCTTCTTCGTGCTGTTCTCCTCGCTGGCCGGTGTCATGGGCAACGCGGGCCAGGGCGGCTACGCCGGCGCCAATACCTTTCTCGACGGCCTGGCCGCGCACCGCGGCACGCTCGGCCTGCCCGCGACATCCCTCGCCTGGGGACTGTGGGCGCAGACCAGCGAGATGACCGGGCACCTCGACGACGCCCACCTGCGGCGCCTGGACCGGATGGGGATGGCCGCGCTCACCGACGATCAGGGCCTGGCCCTGTACGACGCCGCACCGCGGCTCCACCGGCCGCTGGTCGTGGCCGCGCCCGTCGACATGGCCAGGTTCCGGGCGAGCGGACAGCAGGTGCCCGAACTCCTCGCCGGACTCGACACGCCGGTCAGCGGCCCCGCGCGGCGCAGGGTCGTCGAGGCGGGTCCGGCGGGCGGCACCTCGCTCACCGACCGCTTGGCCGCCCTGCCCGAACCGCAGCAGCACAAGGCCCTCCTGGACCTGGTGCGCGGCGCCGTCGCAGCCGTCCTCGGGCACACGGACGCCCAGAGCATCACGCCCGACCGGGCCTTCAAAGAACTCGGCTTCGACTCGCTGACCGCGGTCGAACTGCGCAACCGGCTGAACAACGCCACCGGCCTCCGGCTGCCCGGCACGCTTGTCTTCGACCACCCCAACCCGCAGGCCCTCGTCGCCTTCCTGCACACCCAGGTCGTCCCGCAGCGAGAGGCGACCGCCAAGTCGGTCGTGGCCGGCCTCGACCGGCTCCAGCTCGACCTCCTCGACGAAGCCGCCCGCCAACTGCTGTCCGACCGCATGCGGGACCTGCTGCGCTCGCTCGACAGCCTCAGCGGTACGGCACCTGATGACGAGCGGGATCTGGAGTCCGCCACGGACGACGAGATCTTCGACTTCATCGACGGTGAACTCGGCTCTGCCTGACCGGCCTCTCTCTCGAAGGTGTTGACACACGATGTCCAATGAGCAGAAGCTTCGCGACTACCTGAAGCGGGTCACCACCGACCTGCAGAAGGCCCGCCGGGAGCTCCGCGACGCCGAGTCCGGCAGGCACGAGCCGATCGCGATCGTCGGCATGGCCTGCCGCTACCCCGGCGGAGTGGACTCACCGGAAGGGCTGTGGGACCTCGTCCACGACGGTGTGGACGCGATCACCGACTTCCCGTCCGGGCGGGGCTGGGACCCCGAGGCCCTCTACGACCCCGACCCGGACACCGTCGGCCGCAGTTACGTCACCAAAGGTGGCTTCCTGCACGACGCGGACCAGTTCGACGCCGAGTTCTTCGGGATCAGCCCCCGCGAGGCGGACGCCATCGAACCGCAGCAGCGGCTGCTCCTGGAGACGGCCTGGGAGGCCTTCGAGCGGGCGGGCATCGACCCGACATCGCTGCGCGGCCAGACCGGCGGCGTCTTCGTCGGCGCCATCGCGCAGGACTACGCGACACGGCCGGGGGAGACCCCGGAGGAACTCGAGGGCTACCTCCTTACGGGCAACACCACCAGCGTGGCCTCGGGGCGTCTCGCCTACACCTTCGGTCTCGAAGGTCCCGCGCTGACGATCGACACGGCGTGCTCGTCGTCGCTGGTGGCGCTGCACCTCGCCGTACAGTCCCTGCGCGACGGCGAGTGCTCGCTCGCACTCGCCGGCGGTGTCACCGTCATGGCGAGCCCCGGCCTCTTCGTGGAGTTCAGCCGTCAGCGGGGGCTGTCACCGGACGGTCGCTGCCGTTCCATGTCGGCCTCCGCCGACGGCACGGGATTCGCGGAAGGCGCCGGTCTGCTGGTGCTCGAGCGGTTGTCGGATGCGGAGCGCAACGGTCACAAGGTGCTTGCGGTGGTGCGGGGTTCGGCGGTCAACCAGGACGGTGCCAGCAATGGTCTGACGGCGCCGAACGGTCCGTCGCAGGAGCGGGTGATCCGTGCGGCGTTGGCGAACGCGCGGTTGTCGGCGGCGGATGTGGACGCGGTGGAGGCGCACGGTACGGGGACGAAGCTGGGCGACCCGATCGAGGCGCAGGCGCTGATTTCCACATACGGGCAGGCCCGGCAGGACGACAACCCCCTCTGGCTGGGTTCCATCAAGTCGAACATCGGTCATACGCAAGCTGCGGCGGGTGTGGCGGGTGTGATCAAGATGGTGATGGCGCTGCGGCACGGGGTGCTCCCGCCCACGCTGCACGTGGACGAGCCGACCCCCGAAGTGGACTGGTCGGCGGGCGCGGTGGAGCTCCTTACCAAGTCCCGCGGCTGGGACGAGCAGGGCCGTCCGCGCCGTGCCGGTGTCTCGTCCTTCGGCGTCAGCGGCACCAACGCGCATGTGATTGTGGAGGAGGTGGCTGCGGCCGAGCCGGCGGAGGCTGCGGGTGACGCGGCCGGTGGTCTGGTGCCGTGGGTGGTGTCGGGTAAGTCCGCTGCGGCTGTTGTGGAGCAGGCGGGTCGGCTGGCGTCTTTTGTTGAGGAGCGGCCGGGGCTGGGTGTGGCGGCGGTGGGGCGTTCGCTGGCGGTGTCGCGTGCCCGGTTCGAGCATCGTGCGGTGGTGGTGGGGGAGAGCCGTGGTGAACTCCTGGATTCACTGCGGGCGTTGATGCCGGGTGAGCCTGTTTCCGGTGGTGGGCTGGCGTTTTTGTTTTCGGGGCAGGGGAGTCAGCGGTTGGGGATGGGTCGGGAACTGTATGGGAGTGAGCCGGTGTTTGCGGCTGCTTTCGATGAGGTGTGTGCGGCTCTTGATATGTATTTGGATTGTTCGCTGGCTTCGGTGATTTCGGGTGAGGCGGGTCCCGAGTTGTTGGGCCGGACGGGGTTTACGCAGCCTGCGTTGTTTGCGGTTGAGGTGGCGTTGTTCCGGTTGGTGTCGCATTACGGGGTTGTTCCGGATTATGTGGTGGGGCATTCGGTGGGTGAGATTGCGGCGGCGCATGTGGCGGGTGTGTTGTCGTTGGGGCATGCGGCGCGGTTGGTGTGTGCGCGGGCGCGGTTGATGGAGGCGTTGCCCGCGGGTGGTGCGATGGCTGCTGTCGGTGCGGGTGAGGGCCGGGTTGTGGGGTGGCTTGAGGGTCGTGTGGGTGTGGGTGTGGCGGGGGTGAACAGTCCGTTGGGGACGGTGGTGTCGGGTGATGAGGCTGGGGTTGTTGAGGTGGTGGAGGTGGCGCGGGCGGCGGGGGTGAAGGCGACGCGTCTGGCGGTGAGTCATGCGTTTCATTCGGCTCGTCTGGACGGGATGCTGGATGAACTGACCCAGGTTGCCGGTGAGTTGACGTATGGCGTGCCGCGTATTCCGGTGGTGTCGAATGTGACGGGTGGGCTGGTGGAGGAGTTCACCGCGGAGTATTGGGCGGTGCAGGCGCGTTCGGCGGTGCGGTTCGCTGATGGGGTGGCGACGCTGCGGGGTTTGGGGGTGTCGGCGTTTGTGGAGCTGGGTCCGGATGCGACGTTGTCGGGTCTGGTACGTGAATGCCTCGCCGGCGAGGACGATGCCGCTGAATCCGCCGATTCCGCTGGTTCGGTTGTGGTGGTGCCGCTGTTGCGGCGTAAGCAGCCCGAGCGGCGGGCGTTCCTGTCGGCTCTCGCGGGTGTGCATGCGCATGGGGTGGAGGTGGACTGGGCGAAGTTCTATCCCCACGGCGCGGCCGCGGTGGACCTGCCCACGTACGCCTTCCAACGCCGCTCCTACTGGCTGAAGAAGCCCATCGGCAGCGACCCCGCAGGACTCGGTCTGGCGGCCGCCGACCATCCCCTGCTCTCTGCCACGGTCCAGCCCGCCGACAGCGACTCGCTCATCCTCACCGGCCGGATCGCGCTGTCCACCCACGCGTGGCTGGCCGACCATGCGATCGGTGAGACGGTCCTCGTTCCCGGGACGGCGTTTCTGGAGCTCGCCATCCGCGCGGGTGACGAGGTCGGCTGCGCCACCGTCGAGGAACTCACCCTCGAACAGCCGCTGGCCCTGCCCGCGACCGGCAGCGTCCAGATACAGGTGACCGTGGCCGAGCCCGACGCGGCCGGTCGTCGTGCCGTCGCCGTGCACTCACGGCGCGGTGAGGCCGACTGGGACCGGCACGCCACGGGCACGCTCACCGAGGCGCCCGGTGCGGAGCCGGAGGACCTCGCGCAGTGGCCGCCGAGGGGCGCCGCCGCGATCTCCGTGGACGGCTTCTACGACGGGCTTGCCGCACTGGGCTACCACTACGGGCCCGCGTTCGCAGGCCTGCGTGCCGCCTGGCAGTCCGGCGACACGGTGTACGCCGAGGTCGAACTGGAGCAGGAACAGCACCAGGCGGCCACCGGGTTCGGCGTGCACCCCGCGCTCCTCGATTCCGCCCTGCACGCCCTGGCGCTGACCGCGCAGGACTCGCCGTCCGGTTCGGTGCGGCTGCCGTTCGCCTGGACGGACATCGCCCTGCACGCCACCGGTGCCACCCGGGCCCGGGTCGCGCTGACGCGGACCGGTGACGACACGGTCTCCCTGCTCGTCGCCGACGACGCCGGGCAGCCCGTCGCCCGGGTCGGCGCCCTGACGCTGCGGACCGTCGCGGCCGACCGGATCGCCTCCGCGGTGGCCTCCGGCCCCGAGGCCCTCTATGAACTGGAGTGGACCGCCGCCCCGTACGAGGAGAACGCGCGCGCGACCGGTGGCCTGCGCGAACTCCACGACCTCGACACGCTGACGGCCCTCGACCCGGGCACGCCGGGGCTCGTGGTCGCCCGCCTCGGCGAGGCCGCGGTCTCGCCCGACACCGACACCGACACCGATGCCGATGCCGATGCCGATGCCGATGCCGATGCCGACGCCGCCGTCGACGTCGTCGACGCCACGCACCGACTGGCCGCCCGCACCCTGGGGTTGGTGCAGGAGTGGCTGTCCGGCGAGCGGCACAAGGACAGCCGTCTCGTGATCCTGACCCGGTCCGCCGTTCAGGCGCTGCCCGGCGACACGAGCGTGGACCTGGCCGCGACGGCCATACGTGGCCTGGTGCGCACCGCGCAGTCGGAGAACCCCGGCCGGTTCGTCCTCGTCGACGTCGACGGGCGCCCGGAGTCGGAGCAGGCCGTCGAGGCCGCCGTAGCCGGGGGCGAGAGCGAGCTGGTCATCCGTCAGGGCGTCGCCTACCGGCCGCAGTTGGCGCGTCCGAACGCCAAGGACCTGCTCAAGGCGCCGGCCACCGAGCAGGCATGGCGGCTCGATGTGCGCACCCCAGGCACGCTGGAGGCCCTTGAGCTGCTTGCGGTGCCCCCGGCGGAGCCGCTGGGCGAGGGGCAGGTACGGATCGCGGTCCGTGCCGCGGGACTCAACTTCCGCGACGTCATGATCGCCCTCGGTATGTACCCCGACCGGGCGCTGATCGGCAGCGAGGGCGCCGGTGTGGTCCTGGACGTCGGTCCCGGCGTCACCGATCTGGCACCCGGGGACGCCGTGATGGGACTCCTGTCCGGTGGCGTCGGCCCCAGCTCGGTCACCGACCGCGACCTCATCACCAAGATTCCGGCGGGCTGGACGTTCGGGCAGGCGGCGTCGGTGCCGATCGTGTTCCTGACCGCGTACTACGGACTTGTCGACCTCGCCGAGGTGCGGTCCGGTGAGTCGGTCCTCGTGCACGCCGCCGCCGGTGGTGTCGGCATGGCCGCCGTACAGCTGGCCCGGCACCTGGGCGCCGAGGTCTACGCCACCGCGAGCACCGGCAAGTGGCCGGTGCTGCGACAGCAGGGCTTCGACGACGCCCACCTCGCCAATTCGCGGACGCTGGACTTCGAGGCGACGTTCCTGGAGGCCACCGACGGACGTGGCGTCGATGTCGTACTCGACTCCACCGCACGTGAGTTCGTGGACGCCTCGCTGCGGCTGCTGCCGCGCGGCGGGCGCTTCCTGGAGATGGGCAAGACCGACATCCGCGAGCCCGGGCAGGTCGCCGCGGACCACCCCGGCGTCACGTATCAGGCGTTCGACCTGATGGAGGCCGGCCCGGCCCGGATACAGGAGATGCTGACCGAGCTGGTGCGGCTGTTCGAGGGGGGCGTCCTGCGCCCCCTGCCGGTCACCGGCTGGGACGTACGCCGGTCGCCGGAAGCGATGCGCTTCCTCAGTCAGGCCAAGCACGTGGGCAAACTGGTCCTCCAGGTGCCGTCGCGGCTCGACCCCGAGGGCACCGTGCTGATCACCGGCGGTACCGGGTCGCTCGGCGCCAGGGTCGCCCGGCACCTGGTCGCCGAACGAGGTGTCAGGCACCTCCTGCTCACCAGCAGGCGCGGCCCGGCGGCCGAGGGTGCCGAGGAGCTTCGGACCGAACTGACCGCTGCCGGTGCCCAGGTGCGCGTCGAGGCCTGCGACACAGCCGACCGCGAGGCCCTCGCGGCGCTCCTCGGCTCGGTGCCCGACGCGTACCCGCTCACCGGCGTGGTGCACGCGGCGGGCGTCATCGACGACAGCCTGGTCGGGTCCCTGACCGCCGAGCGCCTTGACCACGTCCTGCGTCCGAAGGTGGACGCGGCCTGGCACCTGCATGAACTCACCGCAGGCAGCGACCTCGCGATGTTCGTCCTCTTCTCCTCGCTCGCCGGACTCAGCGGCAACGCGGGCCAGGCCAACTATGCGGCGGCGAACGCCTTCTTGGACGGCCTCGCGCTGCTGCGCCGCTCGCGCGGTCTGCCGGCGACCTCGCTCGCCTGGGGCCCGTGGGCAGGTGGCGGCATGGCCGGTGACCTCGCCTCCGGCGACCAGGCGCGCCTGGGCCGCAGCGCGGTCCGCCCTTTGGCCGACGCCGAGGCGCTGCGGTCCTTCCTCGCGGCGGCCGAGGGCGACCGCGCTCTCCTGGTCCCCGCGGCCCTCGACCTGTCCGCCGTCCGCCGGCTCGCCGAGGCGGGCGAACTCCCCGGCATGCTGCGCGGGCTCCTGCGAACGCCGAGCCGGCGCGCGGTCAGCGAGGCCGGCGGCGCCGCCTCGACGGCCGTCGAACTCGCCGGTCTGTCGCAGGCCGAGCAGGAACGGCGGCTCGTGGACCTGGTCCGTGCGCAGGCCGCGACCGTGCTCGGCCACTCGGGACCCGAGGCGATCACGGCAGCCCGCGCCTTCACCGAGTCGGGCTTCGACTCGCTCACCGCGGTGGAACTGCGCAACAGGCTGAACACCGCGACCGGCCTCAGGCTGCCCACCACCCTGGTCTTCGACCACCCGACGCCGCTCGCCCTCGCCGGCCATCTGCGCTCCGAGCTGCTCGGCGATCAGGAGAGTGTGGCGCCGACCGGCGGCGGCCCCCTGGCCGCGGCGTCCGACGACCCGATCGTCATCGTCGGCATGGCCTGCCGCTATCCCGGCGGAGTCGCATCGCCGGAGGACCTGTGGCGCCTCGTCTCCGACGGGGCCGACGCGATCGGCCCGTTCCCCACCAACCGCGGCTGGGAGCTGGAGAGCCTGTACGACGGGAACCCGGACGCGGTGGGCAAGTCCTACGTACGCGCCGGTGGCTTCGTGCATGACGCCGACGCCTTCGACCCCGCCTTCTTCGGGATCAGCCCCCGCGAGGCCACCGCGATGGATCCGCAGCAGCGGCTGCTCCTGGAGACCTCGTGGGAGGCCGTGGAACGGTCCGGCATCGACCCGGCCGCGCTGCGCGGCAGCAACACGGGCATCTTCGCCGGTGTCATCGCCGGTGACTACGCCTCGCGCCTCTCGCACGTTCCGGAGGACTTCGAGGGCTACCTGTCCACCGGCAACACCACGAGCGTGGCCTCGGGCCGCATCGCGTACACCCTGGGGCTGCAGGGCCAGGCGGTCACCGTGGACACCGCGTGTTCGTCCTCGCTGGTCGCGGTGCACCTGGCCGCGCAGGCGCTGCGGCAGGGCGAGTGTGAACTCGCTCTCGCGGGTGGCGTGACCATCATGGCCGGCCCCGGCAACTTCGTGGAGTTCAGCCGGCAGCGCGCCCTTTCCCCCGGTGGCAGGTGCCGGGCGTTCTCCGCGGACGCCGACGGCACCGCCTGGGGCGAGGGCGCCGGGATGCTGCTCCTGGAGCGGCAGTCCGACGCGGTGCGCGAAGGGCACCGGATTCTCGCCGTCGTACGGGGATCGGCGGTCAACCAGGACGGTGCGAGCAATGGCCTCACCGCGCCGAACGGCCCTTCGCAGCAGCGGGTGATCCGGGCGGCGCTCCGTAATGCCGGGGTGTCCACGCAGGAAGTGGACGCGGTCGAGGCGCACGGCACGGGCACCGCCCTCGGCGACCCCATCGAGGCGCAGGCCCTCCTTGCCACCTATGGCCGAGGCCGGTCCGCCGAGCAGCCACTGTGGCTGGGCTCGATCAAGTCGAACATCGGTCACACCCTCGCCGCCGCGGGCGTCGCCGGGATCATCAAGATGGTCGAGGCGATGCGCAACCGACGCCTGCCCAGGACGCTGCACGTCAGCGAGCCCAGCGCCGAGGTGGACTGGTCCGACGGAGCGGTCCGCCTCCTGACGGAGGATCAGCCGTGGCCGGAGCGCGGTCATGCGCGCCGGGCCGCCGTGTCCTCCTTCGGCATCAGCGGCACCAACGCGCACATCGTCCTCGAGCAGGCCCCGGCGCAGGACCCGGCCCCGCGGCCCGAACCCTTCACCGGGCCCGTGCCGATCGCCCTGTCGGGCCGGGGCGCCGACGCGCTGCGCGACCGAGCGGGCCAGCTGCGTGACCTGGCGGCCGGCGCGCCGGAGCTCCAACTCGCCGATCTGGCCGATGCGTTGATGACCACCAGGTCCGTCTTCGAGGACCGGGCGGTGATCGTCGCCGCCGACCACGCCGAACTGCTCCAGGGCCTGGACGCCCTGCTCGCCGACCGGTCCGCACCGCAGCTCGTCCAGGGCCAGGCAGGCGACCCGGCGGAGGCCGTGTTCGTCTTCCCGGGCCAGGGCTCGCAGTGGGCCGGGATGGCGCTGGAACTGGCCGACCGCTCATCGGTGTTCGCCGAGCGGCTCGCCGAGTGCGCGGCGGCGCTGTCCTCGTACACGGACTGGTCGGTGCTCGACGTGCTGCGGGGCGACGAGGGCGCGCCCTCGCTCGACCGTGTCGACGTGGTCCAGCCGGCCCTGTTCGCGGTGATGGTCTCGCTGGCCGAGCTGTGGCAGTCCTACGGTGTGCGCCCGGTCGGAGTGGTCGGACACTCCCAGGGCGAGATCGCCGCGGCCTGCGTCGCCGGCGCACTGAGCCTCGACGACGCGGCCAAGGTGGTGGCGCTGCGCAGCCGGCTGATCGCCCGGCGGATGGCGGGCAAGGGCGGCATGGGCGCCGTACCGCTGCCGGTCGACGAGGTCCGCGAGCTGCTCGTACCGTGGGACGGCACCATCGGTGTCGCCGCGGTCAACGGCCCCAACTCGACCGTCGTGTCGGGCGATGCGCAGGCCCTGGGCGACTTCCTGGACGCCTGCGTCGAACAAGGGGTCCGCGCCCGCCGGATCCAGGTGGACTACGCCTCGCACTCGGCGCATGTGGACGAGGTCCGCGATGAGCTCATCGAGGTCCTGGCGGGCATCACGCCCCGCGAGGCCCGGATCGCCTTCCACTCCACGGTGACCGGTACGACGCTGCGCGGCACCGAGCTCGATGCGGAGTACTGGTTCACGAACCTGCGCCGGACCGTCGGTCTGGAGGCTGTGATCGCACGGCTCGCCGCCAGTGGCCACACGCTGTTCGTGGAGTCCAGCCCGCACCCGGTGCTCACCATCGGCATCCAGGAGACCCTGGAGGCGGCGGATTCGACGGCCGGTGTGGTCGGCTCGCTGCGCCGTGACGAGGGCGGCCTGAGCCGCTTCCTGCTCTCGGTCTCCCAGGCCCACACCCTGGGCGCGCCGCTCGAACTGGCCCCGCTGCTCGGTGAGTCGGCGCGCGGCCGGGTCGAACTGCCGACCTATCCCTTCCAGCGCCGGCGGTTCTGGCTGGAGACCGGCACGGCCCCGGCGGACGCCGCCGGACTCGGGCTCTCCCCGGTCGCGCACCCGCTGCTCGGCGCCAGTGTCGAACTGGCCGCAGACCAAGGCCTGGTGGCCACCGGTTCGGTCTCGCTGCGGACACATCCCTGGCTCGCCGATCACGCGGTGGCCGGCACCGTACTGCTGCCCGGCACCGCGTTCGTCGACCTGGCGCTGTACGTCGGTGACCAGGCCGGCACCGCCCTGCTCGACGAACTGACCCTGGAGGCACCGCTGGTGTTGTCCGAGGAGGAGGCCGTCCAGCTTCAGGTCGCCCTCGGCCACCCCGACGGCTCCGGCACCCGCACGGTGGAGATCTACTCACGGGACGGCGCCGACAGCGAGTGGGTCCGGCACGCCACCGGTGCGCTCTCGCCGGGCGAGTCCGTCGACACGGTGGGCGCTCCGGGCGTCGAGTGGCCTCCGGCGGGGGCCGAGCAGGTGGACATCGACGGCCGGTACGCCGACCTCTTCGCCCAGGGCTACGAGTACGGGCCCGCCTTCCGCGGACTGCGGGCCCTGTGGCGGGCCGGGGACGAGCTGTTCGCGGAGGTGACACTGCCCGCCGACGAGAACAGCGGCGGCTTCGTGCTCCACCCGGCGCTCCTTGACGCCTGTCTGCACGCGATGGCGACCGGGGAGGTGTCCGACACCGTCACGTTGCCCTTCGCCTGGAACGGCGTCCGGCTGCACCGGGGGGCCGTGTCCGGCGCACGGGTGCGTCTTTCGCCCGTCGACGGCGACCCGCGGACCATGTCCCTGCTGATCGCGGACGAGAGCGGCGCTCCAGTGGCCGCCGTGGACTCGATCTCGGTCCGGCCGATGCCGGCCGATCAGCTGCGGGCCCTCGGCGGCGACGACCGCTCGCTGTACGCGCTGGCCTGGTCCGCGGTTCCGCTGCCGCAACCGGCGCCCGGTGTCCGCGTCGCCGTCGCGGGACCGGACCCGTTCGGCCTGCCGTACCCGGCCCTTTCGGCCTTGGCCGAGGGGCAGGCTCCCGACTGGCTGGTGCTCCCGGTCTCCGGCGAGGGGGAGACAGGTCCGGACACGGTGCGAGGCCTGGTCGGCCGCGTGCTCGGCAGGTTGCAGGAGTGGCTTGCCGACGAGCGCCTGGCAGGCAGCCGCATCGCGCTGGTGACCAGGGGCGCGATGGCGACGGGGCCGGCCGAATCGGTGCCGGATCCGGCCGCGGCGGCGGTCTGGGGCCTGGCCCGCTCGGCGCAGTCGGAGAACCCGGACCGCATCAAGCTGATCGACCTGGCGGAGCAGGGTGCGGCGGCCCCCGCTGCCCGGATGCTGGATGCCGCGCTCGCCACAGACGAGAACCAACTCGCCGTACGAGAAGGAGAGTTGAGGATTCCGCGCCTGGTGCGGTCGGCACCCGGTCCGGACACCGCTTCCGCTGCCGCCTTCGATCCGGAGGGTACCGTCCTGGTCACCGGCGCGACCGGAACGCTCGGTTCGCTGCTCGCCCGCCACCTCGCCGGCGCACACGGCGTACGACGCCTGCTGCTGCTCAGCCGTCAGGGCCCCGCCGCCCCCGGCGCCGGCGAACTCCTCCAGGACCTCGGTGCGCTCGGTGCGAGGGCCGATCTGGTCGCCTGCGACGTGGCCGACCGCGACGCCCTGGCCGCGGTCCTCGACGGCATGGACCCGGCGTATCCGCTGAGCGCCGTGCTGCACCTGGCCGGCACGCTCGACGACGGCGTGCTGCGGTCCCTCACTCCGGAGCGCCTCGACGCGGTCCTGCGCCCGAAGGTGGACGCCGCATGGCATCTGCACGAGCTGACCCGCGAGATGAAACTGGGCGCCTTCGTGCTCTTCTCGTCCGCGGCGGGCACCCTGGGCAACGCCGGACAGGCCAACTACGCGGCGGCCAATGCCTTCCTGGACGCGCTGGCGTTCAGGCGCCGTGCCGCCGGTCTGCCCGCACTCTCCCTGGCCTGGGGCCTGTGGGCCGAGGCCTCCGGTCTGACCGGCGACCTGGGCTCCGGCGCGCTGTCCCGACTGAACCGTGGCGGAGCACGTGCGCTGGCCTCGAACGAGGGCCTCGAGCTGTTCGACGAGGCCCTCGCGGGCGCCGCCGCCACTGTCGTACCGGCAGCCCTTGACCTGCCCGCGCTGCGCGCCGCGGCCGCCGCGGGTGAACTCCCCGCGCTCTTCCGAGGGTTGGTGCGGACGCCGTCCCGCACGGCACAGCACTCCCGCACGGTGGACCTGGCGCAGCGGCTGCGCGGACTGCCCGCGGAGCAGCAGCACGAGGTCACCCTGGACCTGGTCCGCTCCACGGTGGCCGCGGTCCTCGGGCACGCGGACGAGAGCACGGTGGACCCGGAACGGGCCTTCAAGGACCTTGGTTTCGACTCACTCACCGCGGTCGAACTGCGCAACAGACTGAACGCCTCGACCGGCCTCAGGCTGCCGGCCACGCTGGTCTTCGACCACCCGACCCCGGCGGCCATCGCCGGGCACATCGTGACGGCACTGGCCCCCGAGGAGACCGCGCCGCCGACCGACCCCCAGGGCTTCCTGGACGAGCTGGAACGGCTCGACGTCGGCCTGGCCACGGCCTCCGGTGACGCGGAGGTCCGTGCGGCGGTCACCCGGCGACTGCGGCGGATCCTTGCGAAGTGGGACGCCGCCCCGGCAGCCACCGAGGTCGCCGACCGGATCAGCGCCGCGTCGACCGACGACATCTTCGCCTTCATCGATCAGGAGCTAGGCCGGAGGCCCGCATGAGCGACAACGAAGAAAAGCTCGTCGAGTACCTGAAATGGGTCACCGCCGACCTGCACCAGACCCGAGAACGGGTACGGGAACTGGAGTCCGCCACACCGGAGCCGGTGGCCATCGTCGCCATGGGCTGCCGGTTCCCGGGCGGGGTCCGCACCCCGCAGGAGCTGTGGGACCTGGTGTCCGAAGGCAGCGACGCCGTCGGCCCGTTTCCCACCGCCCGCGGCTGGGACCTGGAGCGGCTCTACGACCCGGACCCCGACAAGAGCGGCACCACCTACTCCCGCGAGGGCGGGTTCCTGTACGACGCCGACGAGTTCGATCCGGCCTTCTTCGGGCTCAGCCCGCGTGAGGCCACCGCGATGGACCCGCAGCAGCGACTGCTCCTGGAGGTCGCGTGGGAGACCTTCGAGCACGGCGGCATCGATCCGGCGAGCCTGCGCGGCAGCAGGACCGGGGTGTTCGCCGGGCTGATGTACGGCGACTACGCCACGCGGCTGCGCACGGTCCCCGCCGAGCACGAGGCCTTCCTGGGCAGCGGCAGTGCGACCAGTATCGCCTCGGGCCGGGTGGCGTACACCTTCGGCCTGGAGGGCCCGGCGCTCACCGTCGACACCGCCTGCTCCTCCTCGCTGGTCGCGATGCACCTGGCGATTTCGGCCCTGCGGACGGGGGAGTGCACGCTGGCGCTTGCCGGTGGCGTGACGGTCCTTTCCACCCCGGCGGTCTTCACCGACTTCAGCCGTCAGCGGGGGCTGTCCCCGGACGGCAGGTGCAAGCCGTTCTCGGAGGCGGCGGACGGCACGGGCTTCGGCGAGGGCGCCGGACTGCTGCTCCTGGAACGGCTCTCCGACGCTCGGCGCAACGGGCACCAGGTGCTTGCGGTGATCCGTGGCTCGGCCGTCAACCAGGACGGCGCGAGCAACGGGCTCACCGCTCCCAACGGCCCGTCCCAGGAGCGGGTCATCCGGCAGGCGCTGGCCGACGCCGGGCTCGCCGCCCAGGACGTGGACGTGGTGGAGGCGCACGGCACCGGCACCACCCTGGGCGACCCGGTCGAGGCACAGGCGCTCCTCGCCACCTACGGCCAGGACCGCCCGGCCGACCGGCCGTTGTGGCTCGGCTCGATCAAGTCGAACATCGGGCACACCCAGGCCGCGGCGGGTGTGGCGGGTGTGATGAAGGCCGTCCTCGCGCTGCGGCACGAGAAGCTGCCGGTCAGTCTGCACGCCGAGACCCCGTCCGCGTACGTGGACTGGACCGCCGGGCACGTACGGCTGCTCACCGAGCCGGTGCCCTGGCCGCGGGGCGAAACCCCGCGCCGGGCGGGCGTTTCCTCCTTCGGCATCAGCGGGACCAACGCCCATCTGATCGTGGAACAGGCACCGGACGACGAACACACCGAGGGGCAGGGGACGTTGGTGCCCCGCTCCCGGCCGTGGCTGCTCTCCGGCCGGTCCGAGGCCGCCGTACGGGACAACGCCGACCGGCTCAGCCGCTTCCTGGCCGACCGTCCCGACGTCGCCTCGGCCGACGTCGCGGCCACTTTGGCGGCGCGCACCCGCTTCCCTCACCGTGCCGCGGTGGTGGCCGAGGACCGGGAAGCCCTGCTCAGGGGCTTGCGCGGAATCGCCACCGGCCAGGCGGCGGTCGGTGTGGTCCGCGGCCAGGCCTCCGCCACCGGCGCGATGGCCTTCCTGTTCACCGGTCAGGGCAGCCAACGCCTCGGCATGGGACGGGAGTTGTACGACTCGGTGCCCCCCTTCGCGGCGGCCCTGGACGAGGTCTGCGGGGAGCTCGACCGGCATCTGGAGCGGCCGCTGCTGTCCGTGCTGTTCGCTCCGGTGCGTTCGGCGGACGCCGCCCTGCTCGACCAGACCGTCTACACCCAGGCCTCCTTGTTCGCGGTGGAGGTCGCCCTGTACCGCCTGGTCGAGCAGCTCGGGGTGCGGCCCGACTACCTGATCGGCCATTCGATCGGCGAACTCGCGGCGGCCCATGTCGCCGGGGTCCTTTCGTTGCCCGACGCCTGCTCCCTCGTGGCGGGGCGCGGCAGGCTGATGCAGTCCGTGGCGGCGGGCGGCGCGATGGTCGCGGTGGCCGCCGACCACCTGCGGGTGCACGAGTCGCTGCCGAGCGGTCGGCGGGTCGGGGTCGCGGCCATCAACGGACCACAGGCCACCGTGATCTCAGGTGACGCCGACGCGGTCGCCGACCTGACGACGCACTGGCGCCGGCAGGGCGTCAAGACCAAGCGACTGAAGGTCAGCCACGCCTTCCACTCGCACCACCTGGACCCGATCCTGGAAGAGTTCCGTCAACTCGCGGCCGGACTGAGCTACGCGCCGCCGACGATTCCGGTCGTCTCCAATGTGACCGGACAGCTCGCCACCGCCGACGAGCTGTGCTCGCCCGACTACTGGGTCCGGCACGTCCGGCAGACCGTCCGGTTCCTGGACGGTGTCCGCTGGCTGGAGCAGAACGGGGTCGACCGGTTCCTGGAGCTGGGCCCCGAGGCGGTGCTGTCCGGCCTGGTCCAGGAGTGCCTGGCCACCCCGCCCGCCGTGGTGGCCCCCCTGCTGCGGGGTGGCCGCCCGGAGGTCACCGTCCTCACCACCGCGCTGGCCAGTGCCCATGTGCGGGGCGTCGAGGTCGACTGGCCGCGGCTGCTCGGCACCGACGGCGCGCACACCGACCTGCCGCCGTACGCCTTCGCGCGCGACCGCTACTGGCTGCACGACACCGGCGAGCCCACCGGGTTCGACGCGGACTTGTGGGCCGCCGTCGACGCCGCGGATCCGGCGGCCCTCGCCGCGGTCCTCAACACGGACACGGAGCTGCTCGAGCCGCTGGGGGCGGTGCTGCCCGCCCTGGCCGCCTGGCGGAAGGAGCGCGGTGCGACGCCGCGTCCGCACAGCACGGGGCCCGTGGTGGCCCAGGCGGCGGGCACCGATGAACCGGCGGTGCTGCGGGGTAAGTTGGCCGGCCTGGACGAGGCGGCTGCGCAGGAGCTGCTGCTCGAGCTGGTGCGGACGCAGTCGGCTGTGGTCCTCGGCTTTGCCTCCGTGGACGAGGTCGACATCGAGCTCAGCTTCCTGGAGGTCGGGATGTCCTCGTTCACGGCTCTTGAACTGCGCAATGCGCTGGTGGCCAGCACGGGCGTGGAACTGCCGCCCGTGGTCGTCATGGAGCATCCGACGCCCCGGTCGCTGGTGCGGCACCTGCTCGACGAGCTCTCCGCCGACCTGGCCGCTTGACCGGGACGCCGTCGCGGGCGAGCCCGCCGTCAGCCGGTGAGGCCCGCCAGCTCGCGCCACTGACGCCGCGGCAGCTCATCGGCCGCGGTGCCGATCACGGACAGGGAGACGTGGTCGGCGCCCGCGTCCAGGTGCTCCTGGATTCGGGCGGCGACCGCGCTCTGGCCGCCCCTGACGACCAGGGCGCGGACCAGGCGGTCCGCGTCCGGGCCGGACAGGTCCGTGGAGTAGCCGAGTTCACGCAGCATGTCGGCCCGGTTCGGGAGTGACTCCGCGACGTGGGAGTAGGCCTTGTCGCGGGTCGTACGGTCGTCGGGGCCGAGCAGCACCGCCTGGATCACGCCCAGGAAGGCGTCCGGTCCCATCAGCTTCCTGGTCCGCGCGGTGTGCTCGACCGGCATGCCGAACGGCACCGCGCCGGCGGTCCGTTGGGCCGCCAGGGCGAGCATCTTCGGTCCGACGGCCCCGATGACCCGGGCCCCGCCCTTGCCCGCTCCGGGAGGGCCGAACGGGGCGGCGTCCATCCGGTCCAGGTAGCCGCGCATCGTCGGTACGCGGGGTCCGTACTTCACGCCCCGGATCTGCTCCACGAACCACGGATGACTGATCCCCAGACCGAGCACGAACCGGTCGCCGAAGGACTCCGTCAGGGTCCGCTGCGCCTGCGCCATGGTCACCGGGTCGCGTCCGTACACCGTGGCCACGCCGGTGGCCACGGTCAGCCGGGACGTGGCCGCGAGGAGCAGCGCGGCCTGGGTCAGGGCCTCGCGCCCGGAGAGCTCGCCCAGCCAGAGCGCCGCGTACCCCAGCTCCTCGATTTCCCGGGTGGCCTCGATGGCCTGCGAAATCGGCAGGTTGTCGAACTGATTCGTCCACAGCCCAAGTCGTCCGATGCCCAGCCTCACATCACTCATCAGTTCAAAATCCTTACTCGCGCAGGTAGTTGAGTCGCTTCACAGAATACGGTACGGGAGCGTTCCCTACTAGCTGAGTTGAGTCGTATGCGAGGAATGCGCCGGTAGGCGGTCCCAAAGGACTGCTTTAGGCCTGCCTAAGACCGGCGGCCGACGATCGACGCCGAATGCTGACTGAGCTCCGTCCATCAAAAGGGGTCCACCGTGTCCGAGCCCGCTGCGTCTGCCGCGTCCGATACCGCCGAGCCCGCGGCCGCCGCCGCCCCGTTTCCCTTTCCGACAGGCCCCGACCGGTACCCGTTCCCGGATGGACCGATGGGCCGCCCGTCCCCCGAGTTCGTCCGCAGGCGTTCGGAGTGCCCGATCAGCGAGGTCACCCTGCCGGTGGGCGACAAGGTGCTGCTCGCGGTCACGCACGCCGACATCCACGCGATCATGAGCGACGACCGCAGGTTCGTACGCGACCTCTCCAAGCCGGGCTCGCCGAAGATGTTCCCCAACATGGAGGTCCTCTCGGACCCCACGCTCGTCATGAACATGGATGGCGAGGAGCACCTCCGGCTGCGTCGGATCGTCAACCCCACGATGACCCCGCGCCGCGTCGAGGGATGGCGTACGGAAATCCGCGAGCTCGTCGACGAGGTGATCGACGAGATAGCGGCCAAGGGCTCGCCGACCGACCTGATGACCGAGTTCGCGAACAAGCTGCCGGTCAAGTTCATCCTCCGCCAGTTCGGCCTGCCCGACTCGGACGGAGACCGTCTCGTCCGCTGGGTCGGCACCTGGGTCGCCATAGCCGAGCAGGACGAGATGGCGGCGGTACAGGCCGAGTTCAGCGCATGGGTGGCGGAAACCGTGGAGCGGTCGCGGGCCAACCCGGGCACAGCTCTGGTCGACGTGCTGGTCAACGCCCATGATGAGGGTGACCGGATGTCGAACGCCGAGCTGGAGTCGATGATCCGCTCCATGGTCGTCGCGGGGCTCGAGTCGATCGGGAACGGCATCAGCCGGTCGCTGTTCACCCTTCTCTCCGAGCACGAGTACTGGGACAAGCTGGTCGCCGACCGCTCACTGCTGACCGGCTCGATCGAGGAACTGCTGCGCGTCAACCCGCCCGGCGGTGGTTCCGTGGGCATCCTGCGCATGGCCGCGGAGGACGTGAAGCTGCCCTCCGGCACCCTCATCCGCAAGGGGCAGTGGGTGTCGACGCCGCAGATCGGTGCCGCGCACGACCCGGAGGCCTTCCCCGAGCCGGAGAAGCTCAAGTTCGATCGTCCCAAGTCGACGCCGACCATGATGTTCGGTGCCGGCCGGCACTACTGCCCCGCGGCGCACCTGGCCAAGGCCGAGATCGAGATCGCCCTGAGTGCCCTGATGGACCGGTTCCCGACGCTGCACATGACCATCGCGCCCGAGGAACTCCCCTGGGACCACACCAACTTCAACGTCGGGATGCCCTGCCTCCCGGCCGCCTGGTAGTCCGATCCACCCCAGAAGGGTTACGCCATGTCCGAGTCCTCGCCCTCCTCAGCGACGGAAGCAGCACCCGCGGAGGCACCCGCGCCCTTTCCCTTTCCGGATGGGCCGATGTCTTCGCCGCCGCCCGAGTTCGCCCGTCGGCGCGGCGTGTGTCCGCTGAGCGAGGTCACCCTGCCGACCGGTGACCGGGCGATGCTGGCGCTCAAGCACGCCGACATCCAGCAGATCATGAGCGATGACCGCCGCTTCACCCGAGACCTGTCCGCACCGGACGCGCCGCGCCTGTTCCACAACCTCCTCATGCTCGAGGACCCCACCATCCTGCTCAACATGCACGGTGACGATCACCTGCGACTGCGCCGGATCCTGGCCTCGGCCTTCACCCCGCGCCGCGCCGAGGGCTGGCGCCCGCAGATCAGCGAGGAGATCGACCGGCTGCTCGACGAGATGGAGCGGGACGGCCGGCCGGCGAACCTCATGGCCTTCGCGTACAAGCTGCCGACCCGGCTGACCTGCAAGATGCTGGCCATTCCCGAGGAGGACGGCGAGCAGCTCCTCACCTGGGTCTCCGCCTGGCTCTCGTTCGCCATGCCCCGTGAGGAACTGGACAAGGCGGCGGCCGACTTCAATGACTACGTGGTGGCGCTGACCCGACGGCGGCGCGCCGAACCGGGCGACGCCCTGATCGACCACTTGATCAACGCGCGTGACGTGGACGACCGGCTGTCGGAGGACGAGCTGGTGTCGACCATCCGCACCCTGATCATCGGCGGCAACGAGACCATCGCCAACTCCATCAGCCGGATGGTCTTCACGCTGCTGCGCGAGCGGCACCTGTGGGAGACCCTCCAGGCCGACCGGTCGCTCATCCCCACGGCGATCGAGGAGCTGCTGCGGCACAACCCGCCGGGCGGCGGCGCCACGGGGTTGATGCGGATGGCCACCGAGGACGTCGAGCTGGACTCGGGCTCGGGCACCGTCCGTGCTGGGCAGGGGGTGTTCACCCCGCTCGTCGCGGCGGCGTACGACCCGCAGGCCTTCCCGGACCCCGAGCAGGTCAAGTTCGACCGCCCCAAGTCGCCCGGGACGCTTCAGTTCGGCGCGGGACGGCACTTCTGCCTGGGCATACACCTCGCCCGAACCGAGCTGGAGTTGATGCTGACCGCGCTGCTCGACCGTTTCCCCGACCTCGCCCTCGCCACGGCTCCCGAGGAACTTCCCTTTTCCGAGGGCGGATACGGCGTGACCATGTCGGAGCTGCCCGTCGTCTGGTAGTTCGCCACCGGCACTCCGCCACGGCGAAACGCCGTGTGCCCCGAGCTGAGGCTCGGGGCACACGGCGTTGTGGTGGCGGTCCGCGGCTCAGCGGCTGGGCTCGCCGAACCAGGTCCGCAGCGCGCCGTCCAGCGCCTCGCCCGGCGCACCGGCGTACGCGACGTGCCCGTCGGGACGGAGCAGGACGACGGCGGCGTCGATCTCGGTGACCGGCTTGGCCGTCACGACGTCCACCCGGTCCCGCCAGGCCTCCGCCGCCGAGTTGGCGCTGTCGCCCGCGAACCGGACCAGGACGCCGCGACCGCCGTGCAGCGTTCGGGCGACCGTGGTCTCGCCGTCCGCGGTGAACAGCGAGGTGCCGCCGATCCGTTCACCCACCAGAGGGTGGTCCCCGGGACCGGCTGCCGGATATCGCACCAGCGTGGGCATCTGGAGCAGATAGCGGTTGACCTCCTCGAACCGCAGCAGCTCCGCGAACAGTTCACGCAGCGGGGCGACCTTGGACAGCGGGTGCATCAGCGCCATCTGGGCGCGCGCGTGCGCGCAGGCCTGGACCGCGGCCGGGTAGCGCTCCTCGTGGTACGAGTCGAGCAGGCCCCCGGGCGCGTGGCCGTTCAGCTCGGCGGCGAGCTTCCAGCCAAGGTTCACCGCGTCCTGGAGACCGGCGTTGAGCCCCTGGGTGCCCGAGACGAAGGAGATGTGCGCCGCGTCCCCGGCCAGCAGCACCCGGCCGTCCCTGAACCGCTCGGCGACCGTGCTCTGTTCGCCGAAGCGGGCAAGGAACCTGGCGCTGTCGATCTGCGGGGCCTTGCCCACGATCCGCTCGATGCTCGCGCTCAGCTCCGCCTCGGTGACCGCCACGTCCGCGGCGACCGGCGCCCGGCCGAACTCGATGGTCATCAACCGCAGCGTGCCGGGGCCGATCGGGATCGCGCCGAACACGCCGGCCGGGTGGAGACCGGCGTCGAACTGCTCGCCCTCCTTCACCTCGACGTCACCGAGCACGCCGTAGTACGCCGACGAGCCGTGGTCCTGCTGCTTGATCGTGGCGATCCGCCGCACGGCGGAGTCGGCGCCGTCACAGCCCACCAGGTAGTCCGCGGCCAGCTCGTACTCGCCCTCGGGGGAGCGCACGGTGACCGTGACCCGGTCCGCGTCCTGGGTGCAGCCGGTCAGCTCGTGACCGCGGCGGATGTCCGCCCCCACTTCTCCCGCCCGCCGCTCCAGCAGCTTCTCGGTCCGCCACTGCGGCATGCCGTAGGTGTAGTCCTCGGGGCCGACGCTGTCCAGGTCGAGCCAGAGGAACGCGAACGGGGTGCGTGGCCAGGCGAAGATGCCCTGCTCGCGCAGGTCGTCGGCGAGACCGCGCTGCTCCAGCAGGTCCAGGGTTCGCCCGTGCACCGCCATGCCACGGGAGTGCTCGACGATCTCGGTGCGCGGCTCGAGCACGACAGCGGTGATGCCCGCCAGGCCGAGCTCGCCGGCGAGCATCAGACCGGTCGGCCCGCCTCCGGCGATCACAACGGTACGACTCACAAGGGACTCCTTCTCGTTGGTGCGGAAAAGCAGGTGCCCCCGCGTGAGGGATACGCGGGGGGCGCCTGCGGCTGCGATCAGGCCGGCTGGCCGAACCAGGAGAGCAAGCTGTGCCGCAGGGCGTCCCCGTCCACACCGGTGTCGTCGGCGTGGGCGACGTACCCGTCGGGGCGGACCAGGAGCGTGGCGGCGGTGAGGTCCGCGCCCGCCTGGGTGCGCACCAGGTCGACGCGGTGGGACCAGCCGGTGGCCAGGTCCGCGGGCAGATCCAGCTCACCGCGCACGAACAGCACCCCGCGTCCGGTGTGCAGCGTGTCGGAGAGGGAGATCTCACCGTCGGGCGTGGTCACCTTGCCGGTCGGTACGCGGCCCCCGACCAGCGGGTGCGTCGGCCGATCGGACCGCTGTTCCCCGGCGGGCATGGCGTATTTGATGCCCAGTCCGCTGAGGGTGCCCATCAGGTGCTTGGTGACGCGTTCCATCTTCACCAGATCGGCGAAGAGCTCCCGGAGCGGTTCGACCTCGTTCAGCGGGTACAGAAGGCCGTCCTGGGCGCTCGTGCTCCAGCACAGGCGCTCACCGACCGGACGCCGTTCGGCGTGGTAGCTGTCGAGAAGACCGGCCGGTGCCCAGCCGTTGACCTCGGCGGCGAGCTTCCAGCCGAGGTTGAGCGCGTCCTGTACGCCGGTATTCAGGCCCTGGCCGCTGATCGGCAGGTGGATGTGGCAGGCGTCGCCGGCCAGGAGGACCCGGCCCTTGCGGTACTGGGCGGCCAGCCGTGTGGCGTTGCCGACCCGGGACAGGTGCCGGACCTCGCCGGTGGCCAGGATGCCCAGGTCCTGTCCCGAGCATGTGCGGAACTTGGCCTGGAACTCCTCGACCGTGGGGGCGATCGCCTTGCTTGTCTTCTCCTTGCCGAACTCGAAGGCGGTCACCCGGTGCAGTCCGGGGCGCAGCGGAATGGAGGCGTACATGCCGGGCTGACAGATCGTGGGGTGGATGAACTCCTCTACGTCCAGCGGGGTGATCACGTCGGCGGTGAGCCCGTCGGCAGTGGAGGCGGTGCCCGGGAAATCGATCCCGGCCAGTTTGCGCACGGTGCTGCTGCCGCCGTCGCAGCCCACCAGGTAGTCGGCGGTGATCCGGTACTCGGGGCCGTCGGCGGGGCGCACGGTGACGGTGACTTCGCCGTCGTCCTGCTCGAATCCGACGACCTCCTGGCCGCGCCGTATGTCGGCGCCGAGTTCGGCGGCGCGCTCCTCGAGGAGCCGCTCGATGTCGCGCTGCGGCACCAGCAGCGGCAGCAGGCTCTCGTCCTCGACGTGGTCCTGGAGTTCGACGAGCCCGAAGTTGTACGAGGCGACCCGGGGGTACTCGCTGAACCGGTTCAGCCCGCGCTGTTCCAGGACTTCGGCCGTACGGGCGTGGAGGGTCAGTGAGCGTGAGTAGTCGCTCGGCTCGGTGAAGCGTTCGATGACGACGGTCTCGACGGCCGCCAGGCTCAACTCGCTCGCGAGCATCAGACCGACCGGCCCACCCCCCGCAATGACGACGGTTCGACTCACGACGTACTCCTTCGCGGCAGACGGCCAGGCAGCAGGGTGTTTCGGTGCCCACCCTCGTCACTGCGGCTAAACCGGCCCTGAAGAAGCGGTTAATGAGCGCGCGAAGACTGACGCCTCCGACCCGTTGAGGGGCGGAGGCGTCAGTGTGGGATGTACCTCGTTCGAATCAGACCGCGGCCTCCGCCTCGTCGGGCTTCGCCTCGTCCACGGGGGCGGCCGCCTCCGCCGGCGGCGCGGCCGGCTTGATGGCGAACAGGGCGATCAGGAAGGCGATCAGCACGAAAGCCAGGGCCGCGGTGAACGCGGCGCCCATTCCCTCGACCAGAGCGTGCTTGGCATCGCTTGGGTCATCCGCGATGGCGTCACGGCTGGCCGAACCGAAGACGGTGGCCAGGATGCTGATGCCCAGCGTGAAGCCGATCCACTGGAACACCTCCAGGACACTCGCGGCGGAGCCGGCGTTCTTGCCCGAGACGTCGGAAAGGATGACGCCGGAGAGCGCCGTCATCGCCAGACCGGCGCCGCTGCCGAAGAGCAGGATCGGGCCGAGCACGCCAGTGGCGTACGTGGTGGAGTCCGAGACCAGCGACATCCACAGCATGCCGCCGCCGATCAGCACCGCACCGGCCAGGATGACCGGCTTGGGGCCCACCTTGCCGAGCAGCTTGGCGGCCTGGGCGCCCGCCATCAGGATGGCGGCAGCCAGCGGCAGGAACGCGAAGCCGGTCTCCATGGGGCTGAAGTCCAGGCCGTCCTGCAGGTACAGGCTGACGAAGAAGTTCATGGCGGCCATGGTCGCGACCAGGCCGACCAGGCTGAAATAGCCTCCCGTTCGGTTGCGGCTGGTCAACAGATCCAGTGGCAGGAGCGGCTGTTCGGCCTTGCTCTCGACGATCAAGAAGGCGATCAGGAGTACCACGGACCCGCCGATGGGGCCCATCGTCTCCGCGTTGCCCCAACCGTGCTCAGCGGCGTGCAGCAGCCCGTAGACCAGCGAGGTCATGAAGCCCGCCGACAGGATCGTGCCGGTGATGTCGAACTTTCCGGGGTGCCGCTCGGACTCGACGACGAACATCGGGGCCAGCACCAGCACGAGCAGAGCAAAGGGCACGTTGATGTACATGACCCAGCGCCAGGAGCCCTGCGAGGTGAGCAGGCCACCGAGCAGCAGGCCCAGGGCCAGGCTCGCCGCGTAGGAGCCGGCGACGGCGCCGTACGCCTTGTTCTTCTCCGGACCGTCCTCGAAGTTGCTGGCGATCAGGGCCAGCGAGTTGGGCGCGGCCATGGCGGCGCCGACACCCTGGACCACACGCCAGACCAGCAGCATCTCGGACGAATCGGCGAGTCCTCCGAGCAGCGAGGCGGCGCCGAACAGAACAAGACCGGCGATGAAGATGTTGCGCCGGCCGAGGATGTCGCCGAGACGACCGCCGAGCAGGAGCAGGCCACCGAAGGCGAGCGTGTAGGAGCTGCTCACCCAAGCCAGGCTGGTCGCCGAGAAGTTGAGGTCCGCGCGAATCTCGGGCAGTGCGATATTCACGACGGTCGCATCCAGGCCGACCATGAACTGGCTCAGAACGATCACCAGCAACGCGAGGCCTGGCTTCCGACGCCCGGCCCCGCTGGCCGCAGCGTCCGTTGACGTGATGGACACAGTCCCCTCCAATGGATGATGATTCGGAAGTTGAACAAAAACAGTAGACGGTCGCGTTCACTATAGAGAGGTGAACGCCGGCTCGCAAGCGGCTACCGGCGTCGCTTGTCGGAGGTGTTCGGTACATGACAGTCGTCAATCGCCAGGCTCCCGCGCGGAGTTCGGGCACCCGCAGGCGCGGCAAGGTGCTGGAGCAGGCAATCCTGGACGCCACCATCGAGCAGTTGCGGACGGTCGGCTACGTCGGCCTGAGTATGGAGGGTGTCGCCGCGGTGGCCGGTACCGGAAAGGCCGCGCTCTACCGGCGGTGGTCCAACCGGGAGGAGCTGGTTGGCGCGGCACTCAGCAGTGTTCTGCCCGACCCCACCGCGATCCCGCTCAGTGGCGACACGTCCGCGGACCTCCTGGCTCTGCTGCGATGTATGCGAGATGCCATCGCGGTCACCCACGGCACCGTCTTCCAGGTGGTCCGCAGCGAGGCGGCCGAGGCGGCCGGCGGAATGATGCACGTCGTGGTCGGGCAGCGGGTGATGGATCCCTGCCATGAGTTGATCCGCGACGTGCTCCGGGCCGGCGTGGAGGCCGGCCGGCTCCGGCCGGACGCCGACTCGCGCATGATTGCGACCGTCGGTCCGGCCATGATCGTTCACTATGTCGTGCACACGGGGCCGACCGTTCCGGACGACTATCTCGTCTCCATCGTGGACGAGGTCCTCAGGCCTCTCACTTCGGCGCGGGCGAATGGATGAATCGAGAATTCCGCTTTAGGTGACGATGCGTGTGCATGGTTACTGGCGGTCTCTACGTACTTTCCCCGATGCGGAGCCAAGTGGGCATCTGGCAGGCTGACGCCCGGGTCTGTGGCCGCCAGGTCGCCGACTCGGAAGGCGGTCTGCTTTCACATGGGGGATCACTGTATGGAGTATCGAATACTGGGGCCTATCCGGGTTCTGGACGAGGAAGGGGAAACTTTCCTCAACGCTCGCAAGGTGCAGGCACTCCTGGCGGTTCTGCTGATCAGGTCCAACCAGATCGTGAGCGTCGATCAACTGATCGCGGAAATCTGGCACGATAATCCGCCGCGCCGTGCAAGCGCTTCTCTGCACGTCTACGTTTCTCAGGTACGTAAATTCCTGTCGCGCCCCGGCCGGAGTGGCAGTCAGCTGCTGACCCGGGTGCCCGGGTACCTGCTGACGCTCGGTGAGGACACCCTGGACGTTCACGAGTTCCAGCAGCGCATGAACGCCGGGCGCGATCTTTACCTGCTGGGACGCCACGAGGAGGCGTGCCGGGAACTCACCGTGGCGCTCGATGCTTGGCGCGGACCGGCTCTCGGAGAACTCAGCGGCGACGGCCCGATCGTCCGGGGCTTTGTCGCATGGGCCGAGGAGGCCAGGCTGGAGTGCCTGGAACTCCAGATCGAGACCCAGCTGGCACTCGGCCTGCATCGGCAGCTCGTCGGTCGGCTGTTTCAGCTGATTTCCGAGGTCCCGATGCGGGAGACCCTCTATCGGCAGCTGATGCTCGCTCTTTATCAGGCGGATCGTCCGGCTGATGCGCTGCGCGTCTATCAATCCGCCCGGGTCACGCTGAACGATGAACTTGGCGTGGAACCCTGCCGGGCACTGCGTGATCTGCACCATGCGATTCTGGCCGGCGATGTCCGCGGCGATTCCGAGGTCTCGGCACTCGCTTCCTGAGCGGACGGACCGCAGGCCAGCGTCGTCCTGCGGACCGTCGTCCCGTCGTGAATCAGGTAGTTCTCATTCAGAGAGTCGTCGAACTCATCATTCCCATGTCCCGGTGATGATCTCGGCGATGTCCTTTTGATGGTCATTGAGAAAGAAATGGCCACCAGGGAATTCATGGACCGTGCAGTCGGCAGTGGTGTGCAGTTTCCAGTCCCGCGCCTCCTCGGCGCTGGTACGGGGGTCGGCGTCGCCGGTCAGCACGGTGATGGGGGTGGTCACCCTCGCACCCGGCCGACATCGGTAGGTCTCGATGGCGCGATAGTCGCCGCGGATCATCGGCAGCAGGAGTGCGCGCATCTCGGAGTCGGCCAGCAGCCGGGAATCCGTGCCGTCGAGCGAGGTCAGCTCGGCCACCAGTTCGTCGTCGCCGAGCAGGTGGGCACGCTCCGGCCGTACCCGGGACGGCGCACGCCGTCCTGAGACGAACAGTCGGACCGGGCGCACGCCCAGCCGCTGTTCGAGCAAAGAGGCCACCTCGAAGGCGAGCACCGCGCCCATGCTGTGGCCGAACAGTGCGAACTCACCGAGATCCGGCACACCCTTGAGGGCGCCGTAGATGGCCTCGGCCAGCTCGGGCACCGACTGCAACCCAGGGTCGTTGCGCCGGTCCTGACGGCCCGGATACTGCACCGCGAGGACCTGGACGGCGGGTGAAACGGCCGCCGAGAACGGGAAGTAGTAGCTGGCGCTGCCGCCCGCGTGCGGCAGGCAGACCAGGCGTGGTGCCTGGGCGGGCGCCTCGTGAAAGCGCCGTATCCACGACTGGGCATCGGTCGTGGCGAGCGTCATCGCGGCGCTCCCTGGCTGTCAGTGGCCAGACTGACGAAGACCTCGTCGCCCTCGACCTTGGCGTCGTACACCGGTATCGACTCGGTGGCCGGGTTGCCGTCGGGCTTGCCGGTGCGCAGGTCGAAGCACGAGCCGTGCAGCCAGCACTCGATCACGCCTTCATACACCTCGCCGTCAGACAGCGGAACGTCGGAGTGCGAGCAATTGTCCTTGAGTGCATGCACTTCGCCACCGCTGCGCACGACCGCCACCTGGGTACCCTCGATGACGACGGCGAGCACTCCTTCCTCGGGTACTTCGTTCAGCGCACACGCGCGGACGTAGCTCCTGCTCATCCCAGCTCCTCATCGTGTCGGGGACGACCTTCGTCCTGTGAGTATGAGCCCTGTGCCTAAATCCGGGCTAAGCGCTTGCATGGCGTGCGCATCCCTTCGATCTGTTGACGTGATGGGCACTCAGAAGGCGTCCGACGGGACGTAGGTGCCCCAGACCTCCCGCAGTGCGTCGCACACCTCGCCCACCGTGGCTCCGGCGGCCAGGGCGTGCTTCATCGGGTAGAGGATGTTGTCCGTGCCCGCCGCGGTCTTCTGCATCAGCGTGATGTGGTGGCCCACGCGCTCGTGATCACGCCACGCCCTGAGCTTCGACAGCCGCTCGGCCTGCTGTTGCTCGATGGCAGGGTTCACGCTGAGCGGCTCGTACGGTTCCTCCTCGTCCAGCTGGTAGCGGTTGACGCCGACCGCGACCCGCTCGCCGGAGTCGGTCTCCAGGGCGATGCGGTACGCGTTGCGCTCGATCTCGCCCTTCTGGAAGCCGTGCTCGATGGCCGAGACCGCGCCGCCGAGTTCCTCGACCTTGGCCATCAGCTCAACGGCCGCCGCCTCCACGTCGTCGGTCATCTTCTCGATCACGTACGACCCGGCGAAGGGGTCCACCGTCGCCGTCACATCCGTCTCGTACGCCAG
>NZ_JBFAIR010000068.1:0-30237 GCF_040654815.1 Streptomyces sp. NPDC050619
CCCGAAGCCACAACCGGCGGCACCAGCAGACCATCGGACGCCATCCGTGCGAGGCGTGGTACCCAGGCCTCGCCATCGCGGAGGGCGAGCTGGGGGTCCTCGCCATGAGCGAGGTGGCGGGCCAGTGTGCGGTGGGAGGAGGGGCTGTCGTCCAGGTCGGCCAGGAAGATCCGGTCGGGGTGCTCGCTGATCGCCGACCGGACCAAGCCCCACGCGCCGGCGCCGGTCAGGTCCGTGCCGCCCGGGTTGGGAGCGGCACCGGCGGGGACCGCCTCGCGAGTCGTGACGACCAGACGTGTTCCGGTCAATCGCTCGTCCGCCAGGCAGGTCTGCATGGCATCCAGGAGATCAGCGATCGGACTCAGGACTTCACCAGAGTTGATCCCCTGGGAGACCACGCTGTTGTCGGGCTCGGTGCCCGGTACTGGAAGGATCACCACGTCAGGCACTTCGCTGCCCGAGTCGAGAGCGGTGATCAGGGCGTCCACGTCCTGGTGGCGGGTGATCGGGACGTCGGCGGCAGCCCACGGTTTCTCGGCACGCGCGTCAGATGAGATCAGCACCCGGCGTCGGCCGTGGTCGAGTTCCTGGACGTCCGGGGTGCGGGTGGCGGGCGCCCAAGCCAGGCGGTACAGGTGGTCATTGCCGGCCGGCGTCCGCAGGGCGGCGGCGGACGCCGGCCGCAGCAGCAGGGACTGGACGGCCGCGACGGGGTCGCCGACGGCATCGGCCACACGCAGGGCGAGTTCTCCGTCGCCGGCCGGGAGGAGGTGGGCGCGCACAGTCGTGGCGCCGGCCACCGCGACCGACACCCCCGACCACAGGAAGGGCAGCATTGCCTCGCCGTCGCTCTCGCTACGCAGCGCGAGCGCGTGCAGCACGCTGTCCAGCAGCGCCGGGTGCACCGCGTAGGCGGTGGCCTCGGTGGCGCCGGGCTCGGGCAGTGCGGACTCGACGTAGAGGTCCGCGCCGTGTCGCCAGGCCCGGGTGAGCCCGCGGAAGGTGGGTCCGTAGTCGAGGCCCGCCGCCGCCAGCCGGTCGTACAGTCCGTCGAGCGGCAGCGGCTCGGCGCCGGCCGGCGGCCACGCGCGCAGGTCCCAGTCATACTCGGCGGGCCGTGCGGTGAGGGTCGCGGTGGCTTGCAGGGTCCAGGGTGCGTCGGCGGGTGCCCCGTCAGGGCGGGCGTGGATGCGCAGGGCGCGGGTCGCCTCCGCCGTTTCCGTCTCCTCGATCGGTTCGAGGGAGATCTGCACTTGTGCGGCGCCACCCTCGGAAAGGACGAGCGGCGAGTGCAGGGTGAGGTCGGCGACATGTCCGCAGCCGGCTCGATCACCGGCCTGGACCGCGAGTTCCAGGAAAGCCGTGCCGGGCACGACGACGCGTCCGCCCACCACGTGATCGGCCAGCCAGGTGTGGCTGTCGGCGGACAGTCGTGAGGTGAGCAGCAGGGTGTCCGACCCGGCGACGGGCAGCTCCGCACCGAGCATCGGATGCCCGGAGCTGCCGAGGCCGAGCATGTCGGCGCCGACGCCGGATCGGCTGGGCCGCAGCCAGTACCGCTGCCGCTGGAAGGCGTACGTCGGCAGGGGGGCGTTGCGGGCTCCGGTTCCGGTGAAGACGGCGGCCCAGTCCACGTCGGCGCCCCGGACGAACAGTTCGGCGACGGCGCCGAGGAAGGTCTCGGCCTCGGGCCTGCCCTCCCGCAGGACGGAGACCGCGGCGCGCTCGGCGGCGGGTTCGACGAGGCTGCTGAGCACCGGGTCGGGGCCGATCTCCAACAGCCGGACGGCGCCTTGTCCGGTGACCGTCTCGGTGGCGGCCTCGTGGAACCGGACCGGCTGCCGGATCTGCCGCACCCAGTAGTCGGCGCTCGTCCAGTCGCCGTCGCTGAGCGCAGTGCCGCTGACCGTGCTGAGCGCCGTGCACTGCGGGGTGCCGTACTCGATCTGTTCGGCGATGGCGGTGAATTCGTCGAGCATCGGCTCCATGAACGGGGAGTGGAACGCGTGCGACACCCTCAGACGCGACACCCGGCGACCACGCTCACGCACGGCCGCCATGACACGCTCCACCCCCTCCTCCGCACCGGAGACCACCACGGCGGCCGGCCCGTTGACGGCGGCGATCGTCACCTCACCCGCGGCGAGCAGGTCGGCGATCTCCGCCTCATCCGCCTCCACCGCGGCCATCGCACCGCCCTCCGGCAGCGCCTGCATCAGACGCGCACGAGCCGCCACCAAACGCACCACGTCAGGCAATTCAAAGACACCAGCCGTATACGCAGCCGCGTACTCGCCGATGGAATGCCCGAACACCACATCAGGACGCACACCCCAGGACTCCAGCAACCCCGCCAGCGCCGTCTCGACAGCGAACAGCGCCGCCTGCGCATAGCCGGTACGGTCCAGCAGAGCAGCCGCTTCACAGCCACCCTCCGCGAACAACACCTCCCGCAACGGAAGAGGGAAACCCTCCGCCCCGGCCAGCTCGCCCTCCAGCAACGCGCACGTCTCGTCCAAAACACCGGCGAACACCGGATAGACAGCACGCAGTTCACGCCCCATCCCCGCACGCTGACTGCCCTGACCGGTGAACATCCACGCCGTCCGACCCTCGCTCACCACACCCATGACCGCAGGCTCGGCCAACCCCGACCGCAGCGCGTCGATGTCCGGGCCGAGGAGGACGGCCCGGTGTTCCAGGGCGGCACGCGACGTGGCCAGAGACAGGCCAACGTCCACGGGGTCGAGCTCACGCGCGTCGAGGACCTCCGAGAGGCGCGCGAGCTGGGCACGCAGGGCTTCCGCACTGCGGCCGGACACGGGCCAGGGGACGACCGGCGGAGCCGTCACCGTGCGCCGCTCGGGTTCATGGACGGGCGGGGCCTCTTCGAGGATGACGTGGGCGTTGGTGCCACTGATACCGAACGACGACACACCCACCCGACGCGCCCGCTCACCGCGCGGCCAGGCCCGCTCCCGCGTCAGCAGCCGCACGGCACCGGAGTCCCAGTCGACGTGCGTGGAGGGTTCCTCGGCGTGCAGGGTGCGCGGCAGGGTCTCCTCCCGCAGCGCCATCACCATCTTGACGACGCTCGCCACGCCGGCCGCGGCCTGCGGGTGGCTGAGGTTCGACTTGATCGAGCCGAGCCAGAGCGGATCCTCGTCCGTCCTGGCCTGGCCGTACGTCGCGAGCAGGGCCTGTGCCTCGATCGGGTCGCCCAGGCGTGTGCCGGTGCCGTGCGCCTCGACGGCGTCGACGTCGGAGGCGTCAAGGTCCGCGGCGGCCAGCGCCTGCCGGATCACCCGCTGCTGGGACGGACCGTTGGGCGCGGTGAGCCCGTTGGACGCGCCGTCCTGATTGACCGCGCTGCCCCGCACCACCGCCAGGACGGGGTGACCGTCGCGCAGCGCGTCGGAGAGGCGTTCCACGACGATGATGCCCGCGCCCTCGGACCAGCCCGTGCCGTCGGCGCCGTCGGCGAACGACTTGCAGCGCCCGTCTCCGGCGAGGCCACCCTGCCGCGCGAACTCCAGGAACATCCCCGGATTGGCCATGACGGTCGCGCCGCCCGCGAGGGCCATGTCGCACTCGCCGGAGCGCAGCGCCTGGCACGCCAGATGCAGGGCGACCAGGGCGGAGGAGCAGGCGGTGTCCACGGAGACCGCCGGGCCCTCCAGCCCGAGCTGATACGACAGTCGGCCGGAGGCGACGCTGGGGGTGCTGCCGGTGAGCAGATAGCCCTCGGTCTCGGCGGTCGTCTCGTGGAGGTGGCCGCCGTAGCCGTTGCCGGAGACGCCGACATAGACGCCGGTCGCGGTGGAGCGCAGGGAGGTCGGGTCGATGCCCGCGCGCTCCAGCGCCTCCCACGACGTCTCCAGCAGCAGCCGCTGCTGCGGGTCCATCGCCAGGGCCTCGCGCGGGGAGATGCCGAACAGCTCGGCGTCGAAGTCACCGGCGTCCGGCACGAATCCGCCGACGGCGGCGATGCCGTCGAGGGCACGGGTGTCCCAGCCGCGGTCGGACGGGAACGGCGTGATCGCGTCCTTGCCGGTGACGACCAGGTCCCACAGCGCTTCGGGAGAGTCCCCGCCGCCCGGGAACCGGCAGCCGACGCCCACGATCGCGATGGGGTCGCCGGTGTAGGAGCGCGCGGGAGCGCGGGTCGTGCCGGCCGCGTCGGTCGTGTCGTCCCTGTCGCCGCCCAGCAGGTGGGTGCGGAGGTGGGCGACGAGGGCGGTGGGCGTGGGGTGGTCGAAGACGAGGGTGGCGGGCAGCGCGATGCCGGTGGCGGTACGCAGCCGGTTGCGCAGGTCGACGGCGGTGAGCGAGTCGAAGCCGACGTCCTTGAAGGCGCGGTCCGGGTCGATCCGTCCGGGCGAGGCGTGTCCGAGGACCGCCGCGACCTGGGCGCGCACCGTGTCGAGCAGCAGCCGTTCCCGCTCGTCGGGCCGCAACCCGCGCAGCCGGTCGGCGAGTTCGCCGCCTCCGGTGCCGAGCTGCCGGCGGGCGCCGCGCCGGCGTCGGGCGGCGGGGACCAGGTCGTGCAGCATGGCGGGCAGGGTGTCGTGACCGGCCTCGGAGAGCGCCGGGACGCGCAGGGCGACGGGGACGGCGTTCGGCTCGTCCAGCAGCAGCGCGGCGTCGAGCAGAGCGAGGCCCCGGCCGGTCTCCAGCGCGGGGTAGCCCTGCCGGGCCATGTGCTCCAGCTCGCCCTCGTCCAGTGTCCCGCCCATGCCGTCGGCGGTGGCCCACATGCCCCAGGCCAGCGACACGGCGGGCAGTCCCTCGGCGCGGCGGGTTGCCGCGAGGGCGTCCAGGGCGTTGTTCGCGGCCGCATAGGCCGCCTGGCCCGGGTTGCCGACCACGCCCGCGAACGACGAGAACAACACGAACGCGGAGAGGCGCTGTCCACGCGTCAGCTCATGCAGATGCCGGGCGGCGTCTGCCTTGGCGGCCAGGACGCGGGCCAGCCGTTCCGGGGTGAGGGCGGTGACGAGGGCGTCGTCGAGAACACCGGCCGCGTGCACCACGCCGCTCAGTTCGACACCGTCGAGGACGCCGGCCAGTGCCTCACGGTCGGAGACGTCGCATGCCCGCACGCTGACCCGCGCACCCAACCCGCCGAGTTCCGCCTGGAGTTCGGAGGCCCCCGGAGCGTCGGGGCCACGCCGGGAGACCAGCAGCAGATCCCGCACGCCATGCGCGGTGACGAGATGCCGGGCGACCTCCGCGCCCAGGCCACCCGTACCGCCGGTGATCAGCACCGTGCCCTCGCCACTCCACGGCGACGGCACCGTGAGGACGACCTTGCCGACATGCTTGGCCTGGCCCAGCAGCCGCAACGCCTCCGGCGCACGCGCGATCCCGAAGACGGTGACCGGGGCGGGCCGCAGGGCACCCCGCTCGAAGAACTCCAGCAGCGCCGCGAACATCTCCGCGATCCGGTCCGGGCCGGCGTCCATCAGATCGAACGAGCGGTACGACACCCCGTGCTCGGCCCGCACCTCCTCGGCGTCACGGACGTCGGTCTTGCCCATCTCCACGAACCGGCCACCCGGACGCACCAACCGCAGCGAGGCATCCACGAACTCACCCGCGAGCGAGTCCAGCACCACATCCACACCCGGACTAAACCGCTCCTCGAACGCGGTCGTGCGGGACGAGGCGATCCGCTCGGCAGGGATACCAAGGTCGCGTACCACCGGCCACTTCGGCTCACTGGCGGTCGCGTACACCTCACCACCCAAATGCTGAGCCAGCTGCACCGCAGCCATCCCCACACCACCGGCAGCGGCATGGATCAGCACGGACTCCCCCGCCCCCAGACCCGCCAAGTCCACCAGGGAGTAGTAGGCGGTGAGGAACACGATCGGCACGGACGCCGCCTGCTCGAACGACCACCCATCCGGCACCCGGGCCAGCAGCCGCGCGTCGGTGACGGCCATCGGACCGAACGCCCCGTCCAGCAGGCCCATCACCCGATCACCGACCACCAGGCCGGTCACCTCCGGACCCACCTCCACCACCACACCGGCACCCTCATGCCCAAGCCGGCCGGGGTCACCCGGATACATCCCGAGCACATTCAGCACGTCACGGAAGTTCACCCCCGCAGCCCGCACCGCGACCCGTACCTCCTCGGGTTCCAGGGGCCGTCGTGCCTCCGGAACGAGCTCGACGCCGTTGAGGCGTCCTTGGGCGACGACGTCCATGCGCCACCCGTCGCTCGACCCGGCGGGCGGCAGCAGCACGTCGTCCGTGACCGCGCGGACGAGGCGCGGGACACGCACGTCTCCGTGGCGGATGAGCAGTTCGCCCTGATCGGGGCGGCCGGCCAGGGCCCGGTAGGACTCCGCGGAGCCATCGAGGTCCGCGAGCCGGAAGCGTCCCGGGTTCTCGCCGGCCGCCGAGCGCACCAGGCCCCAGACGGTCGCACCGGCGAGGTCCGCGACGTCGTCGCCGACGGCTCGGGAGGTGATGAACACCAGGCGGGAGTCCGCGAGGCGGGGTTCGGCGAGCCAGCCCTGGACGAGTGCCAGGGCGGCGGCGGCCACGTCGGTGAGGGAGCGGCCGGTGGTGGCGAGGGGCGCGAACACCGTCTCCGGTGTCTCGTCCCCGGCGTCGAGTGCCGCGGTGAGGGCCGGGAGGTCGGCGTGGGCGCGGGCCGGTGCGGCGGGCAGGGGCGCGGGATCGCCGAGCACCGTCCAGGTCGCCGTCGAGACGGGGACTGTGTCGGGCAGGGGCCGCCAGTCGAGGCGGAACAGGCTGTCGCGGAACGCGCCGTCGGAGACGGCGAGGGCCCCGGTGGACAGGGGACGCAGGGTCAGGGCGTCGGCTCGGCCGACCGGTTCGCCGGTCGGATCGGCCAGGTGGAGCGTGACGGAGTCGTCGCCGCGGCGCGAGATACGGACGCGGAGCGCGGAGGCACCGACGGCGGGCACTTCGACGCCGGACCACAGGAACGGCAGCAGCGCACCCTCTTCGTCGCGCTCCCACAGCCCCAGCGCGTGCAGGACGGCGTCCAGCAGGGCGGGGTGGACCCCGAAGCCCTCGGCGCCTCCCGCCACGGATTCCGGCAGGGTGGCCTGGACGAACCAGTCGTCGCCGGAGCGCCAGACGCGTTCGAGTCCGCGGAATGCCGGGCCGTAGGACAGTCCGGCCGAGCCCAACCGCTCGTACAGGCCATCCAGTTCCACCGGTTCGGCGCCCTGTGGCGGCCAGGCCCGCAGGTCCCAGTCCTCGTCCGAGGGCTCGCCCGCCGCCAGGACGCCGGAGGCATGCAGCGTCCAGGGGTCGTCGGTGGTGGTCTCGGGGCGGCCGTGGACGTACAGCTGCCGTCGGCCGTCGGTGCCGGGGGCCTCGACGTTGAGCTGGATGTGCGCCGCGCTCGCGTCGGGCAGCACGAGCGGGGCGTGGAGGGTGAGTTCGTCGACGCGGTCGAGGCCGACGCGGTCCCCGGCGGCCAGCGCCAGTTCCAGCACGGCCGTGCCCGGCAGGATCACCGAGCCCGCCACCGCGTGGTCCGCGAGCCAGGGCTGGTCTGCGGTGGACAGGCGTGCCGTCAGCAGCACGGCGTCCGAACCGGCGACGGGCACGGCGGCACCGAGCAGCGGATGTCCGGCGGTGCCGAGGCCGAGGTCACCGGCGGCCACGGTGCTGCGCGGGGCGTCGAGCCAGTAGCGGCGGCGCTGGAAGGCGTACGTCGGCAGGGGCACCTCACGCGCGCCCGTGCCCGCGAAGACGGCCGCCCAGTCGACCGGCGTGCCGCGCACGAAGAGTTCGGCGACGGCCCGCAGCAGGGTCTCCGATTCGGGGCGGTCCTTGCGCAGCGTCGCGGCGGCGGGTGCGTCATCGGCCAGCGCGGTCAGGACGGGGTCGGGCCCGATCTCCAGGAAGCGGCCGGCACCTTGGGCGCGGGCCGCGGTGAACGCTTCGTGGAAGCGGACGGGGCGGACGATCTGGTCGGCCCAGTAGGCGGGTGTCGTCCAGTCGTCCTCGGCGAGCGGGGCGCCGGTCACGCTGCTCACGGCGGCGACCCGCGGCGTGCGGTAGGTGATCCGGGCGGCGACCTCGGTGAACTCGGCGAGGACAGGCTCCATCAGCGGCGAGTGGAAGGCGTGCGACACGCGCAGCCGCGTGGCCCGTCGGCCTTCCGCACGGGCCTGCTCGACCACCGCGTCCACGGCGGCTTCGGTGCCCGAAACGACCACCGAGGTCGGCCCGTTGACGGCCGCGAGCACCGCGCCGTCCGGCAGCTCGCCGGACACCTCCGCCTCGGCCGACTCGATCGCCGCCATCGCGCCGCCCTCGGGCAACGCCTGCATCAGGCGGGCGCGCGCCGCCACCAGCCGTACCGCGTCCGGCAGTTCGAAGACCCCGGCGGCGTACGCGGCGGCGAACTCGCCCACCGAGTGGCCCAGTACGGCCTCCGGGGCCATCCCCAACGACCGCAGCAGCGCGACCAGCGCCACCTGCACCGCGAACAGCGCCGGCTGCGCGTATCCGGTGGTGTCCAGCAGACCGGCGCCGTCCGCGAAGAGCGCGTCCTTGAGGGGCCGGTCGAAGCCCAGCTGTGCGTCCAGCAGGCCGCACACCTCGTCCAGCGTCGCGGCGAACGCGGGGTGGGTGTCGTACAACTCCCGTCCCATGCCTGCCCGTTGGCTGCCTTGTCCGGTGAACATCCACGCCGTACGGCCCTCGGTGACGGCCCCGGTGAGGGCGGGCTCGGCGAGCTGCGTGCGCAGGGCGTCCAGGTCGGGGCCCAGCAGGACGGCGCGGTGTTCCAGCGCCGCGCGCGTCGTCGCCAGCGACAGGCCGGTGTCCAGGGGGTCCGCGTCCACGGAGGCCAGTCGGGCGAGTTGGGCGCGCAGTGCCTCGGCCGAGCGTGCCGAGACCACCCACGGCACCGTGGGCAGCCCATGGTCCGGTCGCGGCGCCGGGGCGGGGCGCGGAGCAGGGGCCTCTTCGACGACGACGTGGGCGTTGGTGCCGCTGATGCCGAAGGACGACACACCCGCCCGACGCGGACTCTCGCCCTGCGGCCAGGCGCGTTCCTCGGTCAGCAGTCGCACCGCACCGGACTCCCAGTCCACGTGGGTGGAGGGCTGGGCGGCGTGCAGGGTGCGCGGCAGGCGCTCCGCGCGCAGCGCCATCACCATCTTGATGATTCCGGCCGCACCCGCGGCCGCCTGTGTGTGCCCGATGTTGGACTTCACGGAGCCCAGCCAGAGCGGCCCGTCGCGGTCCTGGCCGTAGGTGGCGAGGAGGGCCTGGGCCTCGATCGGGTCACCGAGCCGGGTACCGGTGCCGTGCGCCTCGACCACGTCCACCTCGGCCGCCGACACACCCGCATTCGTCAGCGCCTGGCGGATCACCCGCTGCTGCGACGGCCCGTTCGGCGCCGTCAGTCCGTTCGACGCACCATCCTGATTGACAGCCGTACCCCGCACCACCGCAAGTACCGGACGGCCCTGCCGACGCGCCTCGCTCAGCCGCATCAGCACCAGCACGCCCGCGCCCTCGGACCAGCCCGTGCCGTCCGCCGACTCCGCGAACGCCTTGCACCGCCCGTCCGCCGCCAGCCCACCCTGCCGGGAGAACTCCACGAAGGTGGTCGGCGAGGCCATGACGGTGACGCCACCGGCCAGGGCCGTGTCGCACTCCCCCGACCTGAGCGACTGGCAGGCCAGATGCAGCGCCACCAGCGACGACGAACACGCCGTGTCCACCGTCACCGCCGGCCCCTCGAAACCGTAGACGTAGGCGACGCGACCGGAGAAGACGCTGCCCGCGTTGCCGTTGGCGAGGAGTCCCTCGACCTCGCTGGGCACGGTGTGCAGACGGGCGGAATAGTCGTGGTACATCAGGCCCGCGAAGACGCCCGTGCGCGTGCCGCGCAGCGACAGCGGGTCGACTCCCGCGCGCTCCAGCGCCTCCCACGACGTCTCCAGCAGCAATCGCTGCTGCGGATCCATCGCGAGCGCCTCACGCGGCGAGATCCCGAACAACTCAGCATCGAACTCGGCCGCGTCGTGCAAGAAGCCGCCCTCGCGTGTGGCGGAGCTGCCCGGGCCCTCGCCGTACAGGGCCGTCAGGTCCCAGCCGCGGTCCACCGGGAAGCCCGACACACCCTCGCCGCCGGACGCCACCAGGTCCCACAGCGCCTCCGGCGAGTCCACCCCGCCGGGAAAGCGGCAGCCCATCCCCACGATCGCGATGGGCTCGTCCGTGCCGATCGTGGTGCGGGCGGCCGTGGCCGGGAGGTCCGCCGTGCCGAGGAGTTCCGTGCGGAGGTGGGCGGTGAGGGCGAGGGGGCTGGGGTGGTCGAAGACGAGGGTGGCGGGGAGTGGGAGGCCGGTGACGGTCTTGAGGCGGTTGCGGAGGTCGACGGCGGTCAGGGAGTCGAAGCCGAGGTCCTTGAAGGCGCGGGCGGGTTCGACGGACGCGGTGCCGGTGTGGCCGAGGACTTCGGCGACCGCTGTCTGCACGAGGTCGAGCAGGAGCCGGTGCTGTTCGTCGCCGGGCAGGGTGAGCAGGCGGCGGGCCAGGGCGTTGCCGTCGTCGGTGCCGACGGCGGCTTGGCGGCGGGCCGTGGGCAGCAGGCCGTGCAGGACGGCGGGGGCGGTGTCGCGGTGCGCGGCGAGGGCGTGCGTGTCGAGCGCGAAGGGCAGTGCGACGGGGTGCTCGGAGCGGAGCGCGGCGTCGAAGAGGGCGAGGGCCTCGTCGGTGGGCAGGGGCGGGAAACCACGGCGGCGCAGGCGGGCGACGTCGGCCTCGGCCGTGCGGCCGCCCATGCCGTCGGCCGTCTCCCACATGCCCCACGCGAGGGACAGCGCGGGCAGGCCCTGGGCGTGGCGGGCGGTGGCGAGGGTGTCCAGCACCGTGTTGGCGGCGGCGTAGGCGGCCTGGCCGCGGTTGCCGAAGACGCCGGCGACGGAGGAGAACAGCACGAAGGCGTGCAGGTCCTGGCCGGCGGTCAGCTCGTGCAGGTGCAGGGCGGCGGTGGCCTTGCTGTCCAGTACACGGGCGAGCCGGTCGGGGGTGAGGTCGGTGAGGAGCCCGTCGTCGAGCACGCCGGACGCGTGGATCACTCCGCTGAGCCGTACGCCGTCCAGGGCGGCGGCCAGAGCGGTCCGGTCGGCGGCGTCGCACGCGACGACGCGGGCGCGGGCGCCGGCGGCGGTGAGGTCGGCGACGAGGGCGTCGGCGCCCGGTGCTTCGGGGCCGCGGCGGGACATGAGCAGCAGATCCCGCACTCCGTGCGCGGTGACCAGATGCCGGGCGACCTCCGCGCCCAGCCCGCCGGTGCCGCCCGTGATGAGGACGGTCCCGGTCTCGGGCCAGGGGGTGGCTTCGGTGGCCGCCGGTTCGGCGGTGCGGCTGACGCGCGGGACGCGGACCCGCTCGCCCCGCACGACGAGTTGGTCGGCGTCGAGGGCGGTCAGGGCGGCGATGAGGGTGCGCGGGGCCTCGGGGGCGCCGTCGGTGTCGGCGACGGCGAAGCGGCCGGGGTGCTCGTTGGCGGCCGTGCGCAGCAGACCCCATACGGCGGCACCCGAGGGGTCGGTGGCGTCGTCGCCGGCCGCTTTCGTGGTGACCGGCACCAGGCGGGCGTGTGCGAAGCGCTCGTCGGCGAGCCATGCGTGCACGGCGGCCAGGACGTCGGCGGCCGTGTCGGAGCCGACCGGGAGAAGAACCGTCGCCGGGTTCCTCGCGGCGAGGGCCTCGAGGGTGGGCCCATGGACGATCGCCGGGTCGGCGGCGGTCCACGGCGACGGGTCGTCGGTCAGTACGGCCGGGGCGGGTCCGGTCTCCTCCCCGCCGCCGGACGTCGGGAGGGTGAGCGGGGTCCACTCCAGCCGGAAGAGGCCGCCCGCACGCGGGGTGTCGTCGCTCAGGGACGACAGGGGACGCAGGACGAGGCCCTCGACGTCGGCGACGGGTGCGCCGGTCTCGTCCGCCGCGTACAGGGCGACGGTGTCGTCGGAGTGCCGGGTGAGCCGTACGCGGAGGCCGGCGGCACCGACGGCGTGCAGACGTACGCCGCTCCACAGGAACGGCAGCCGTGCCTGGTCGGCCGTGTCGTGCGGCAGGGCGAGGGCGTGGAGGGCGGTGTCGAGGAGGGCGGGATGCAGGCCGAAGGCGGTGGCGTCGCCGGTGCCGTCCGGCAGGGCGGCCTCGACGAGGAGGTCGTCGCCGTCCCGCCATGCGGCCGTGAGGCCGCGGAACGCGGGGCCGTACTCGAGACCGGCCGCGGCCAGCCGGTCGTACAGGCCGTCCAGCGCGAGGGGTTCGGCTCCGGCGGGGGGCCAGACCCGCAGGTCCCACGAAGGGGAGGGGGGACCTGCGGGAGCGAGGGTGCCGGCGGCGTGCAGCGTCCACGGCGCGTCGGCGGGTGCGCCGCTGTGGCGGGCGTGGACGCGGACGGCGCGGGTGCCGTCGGCCGCGGCGGGTTCGACGGCGATCTGGAGGTGTGCGGTGCCGTGCTCGGGCAGCACGAGCGAGGTGTGCAGGGCCAGTTCGGTGAGCGTGCCGCAGCCCGCCTGGTCGCCGGCCTGCACGGCGAGTTCGACGAGCGCGGTGCCGGGGACGACGACGCGTCCGGCGACGGTGTGGTCGGCGAGCCACGGGTGGGCGTCGGCCGACAGCGCGGCGGTGAGCAGGACGGTGTCGCTACCGGCGGGGCGCAGGGTGGCGCCCAGCAGGGGGTGGCCGACGCTGCCGAGGCCGAGGCCGACGACGTCGGTGACGGTGCGGGTGGGCCGTAGCCAGAACCGCCGGTGGTGGAAGGCGTAGGTGGGCAGGTCGACGCGGCGGGCGCCGGTACCCTCGAACAGCGCGGCCCAGCCGACGGCCGCCCCGTGCACGTACATCTCGGCCAGCGCGGTGAGTAGGGACTCGGGCTCAAAGATGCCCTTGCGCAGGACGGACGCGGCGGAGCTGTCGCCGGCTGTGCGGGCGAGGCCGGTGAGGACGGGGTCCGGGCCGATCTCCAGCAGGCGGCTCGCGGACTGTCGGCCGGTGGCGGTGGTGAGGGCGTCGTGGAAGCGGACGGGGCGGATGATCTGGTCGGCCCAGTACGCGGGTGTGGCCCAGTCGGCGGCGGTGACCGGGGCCCCGGTGACGGTGCTGACGGCGGCGAGCGTCGGCGCGCGGAAGGTGACGCTCTCGGCGACGCGGGTGAACTCGGCGACGGCGGGGGCCATGTGGGGCGAGTGGAAGGCGTGCGAGACGCGCAGCCGGGTGACGCGCCGACCCCGGTCGCGGGCGGCGGCCATGACCCGTTCGACGCCCTCCACGGTGCCCGAGATGACGACCGCCCGGGGCCCGTTGACGGCGGCGACCGTGACCTCGGCGGTGTCGTGCAGGCCCCCCTCGGAGGTGTCGAGCAGCTCCGTGACGTCGGCCTCGTCGGCCTCCACCGCGGCCATGGCGCCGCCTTCGGGCAGTGCCTGCATGACGCGGGCGCGGGCGGCGACCAGGCGTGCCGCGTCGGCCAGGTCGAACACCCCGGCCACGTAGGCGGCGGCGTACTCGCCGATGGAGTGGCCGAGGAGGACATCGGGCCGCGTGTCCCAGGAGCGGAGCAGTTCGGCGGTGGCGGTCTGCAGGGCGAACAGGGCGGTCTGGGCGTAGCCGGTGCGGTCGAGGAGGGCCGCTTCGGCGGTGGACTCGGCGGCGAACATGACGTCGCGGACGGGGAGTTCGAATCCGGGGGCGTCGGCGAGGGCGGCGTCGAGGGCTTCGCAGACGACGTCCAGGACGGCCGCGAACACCGGGTGGGCGTCGTACAACTCCCTCCCCATGCCGGGGCGTTGGCTGCCCTGCCCGGTGAACATCCATGCCGTACGGCCGTCGAGGACCGTCCCTGTGACGATGCCGGGGTCCGGGGTGCCGTCGGCGAGGGCGGCGGTGCGGGCGGGCAGGACGCCGGGGTCAGTGCCGAGGACGACGGCGCGGTGGTCGAGGTGGGCGCGGCCGGTGACGAGGGACAGGCCGATGTCGGTGGGGTCGGCGTCGTCCGCGTGACCGGCGAGGCGGGCGGCCTGGGCGGTGAGGGCGTCGTGGTTGCGGGCCGACAGCACCCAGGGCACGACCGGTGGCGCGGTCGGGGTGCGCGGTTCGGGCTCGACGGGTGCCGGGGCCTCCTCGACGATCACGTGGGCGTTGGTGCCGCTGATGCCGAAGGCGGAGACTCCGGCCCGGCGGGGGCGTTCGCCGCGCGGCCAGGGGCGGGCCTCGGTGAGCAGGCGGACGTTGCCCTCGGTCCAGTCGACCCGCGTGGAGCGGGTCTCGGAGTGCAGGGAGCGGGGCAGCAGTTCGGCCCGTAGCGACAGGACGGTCTTGATGAGGCCGGCGACGCCCGCGGCGGACTGGGTGTGGCCGATGTTGGACTTCACGGAGCCGAGCCACAGGGGTTCGGTGTGGTCCTGCCCGTAAGTGGCCATGAGGGCCTGGGCCTCGATGGGGTCGCCGAGCCGGGTGCCGGTGCCATGGGCCTCTACGGCGTCGATGTCGGCGGTGGTGAGGGCGGCGGCGTCGAGGGCGGCGCGGATGACGCGCTGCTGGGAGGGGCCGTTGGGCGCGGTGAGGCCGTTGGAGGCGCCATCCTGGTTGACGGCGCTGCCGCGGATGACGGCGAGGATCGGGTGGCCGAGTCGCTGGGCGTCGGAGAGGCGTTCGAGGACGAGGACGCCGGCGCCCTCGGACCAGCCGGTGCCGTCGGCGTCGTCGGCGAAGGACTTGCAGCGCCCGTCCCCGGCGAGGCCGCCCTGGCGGGCGAACTCCAGGAACATGCCAGGGTTGGCCATGACGGTGGCGCCGCCCGCGAGGGCCGTGTCGCACTCGCCGGAGCGCAGCGCCTGGCAGGCCAGGTGCAGGGCGACGAGGGCGGAGGAGCAGGCGGTGTCGACGGTGACGGCGGGGCCTTCGAGGCCGAGGGTGTAGGCGACGCGGCCGGAGGCGACGCTGGGGGTGCTGCCGGTGAGCAGATAGCCCTCGGTCTCGGCGGTCGTCTCGTGGAGGTGGCCGCCGTAGCCGTTGCCGGAGACGCCGGTGAACACGCCGGTGCGGGAGCCACGCAGCGAGGTGGGGTCGAGGCCCGCCCGCTCCAGGGCCTCCCAGGACGTCTCCAGCAGCAGGCGCTGCTGCGGGTCCATGGCGAGCGCCTCGCGCGGGCTGATGCCGAACAAGTCCGGGTCGAACAGGGGCGCGTCGTGGAGAAATCCGCCCGCGGTGGTGGTGTCGCCGAGGGCGCTCAGGTCCCAGCCGCGGTCCTCGGGCACGGGCGTGATGCCGTCCCGTTCACTGGTGACGAGCTCCCACAGCGCCTCGGGCGTGGTGGCGCCGCCGGGGAAACGGCAGCCCATGCCGACGACGGCGACGGGTTCCCGCGACGCCGTGACGAGGTCCTGGTAGCGCTGCCAGAGCCGGTCGTTCTCCTTGAGGGACTCCCGCAGGGCTTCGACGAGCTCTTCGGAGGATGCAGCAGTCATGTCTTTCTCCACGGTCGCGTTGCGCAGGTTGGGCAGGCCCGGGTGCCGGCCGGTGCGGGCCGGCCGGCACCGCGGTCACGCCGGCCTCTGCACTCGCTTCAGGGCCAGCTGGACGAGGCTGTCGGCGCCCATCGCGTCCAGGGATTCGGGCTGTCGGGGCTGTTCGGCGGGGGTGGCCGGCCGCGGGTCGTCGGGGCCGGTGGCGGCGGGTCGGTCGGCGAGCCGGCGCAGCATGTCGAGCACGCCGGACTCGCGGAGCCGGGCCGTCGGGATCGCGGTCAGCAGGTCCCGTACCTGCGGGTCGAGGCCGTCGTCGGCGGGGACCGCCGGTGCGGGCACTGGGGTGCCGGCGAGGAGCCGGTCGCGCAGCAGCCGTACCAGGTCCTCGGGGGTGGGGTGGTCGAAGACGAGGGTGGCGGGGAGTTGGAGGCCGGTGGCGGCGCCGATCCGGTTGCGGAGGTCGACGGCGGTGAGGGAGTCGAAGCCGATGTCCTTGAAGGCGCGGGTGGGTTCGACGGAGGCGGGCGAGGAGTGGCCGAGTACGGCGGCCACCTGGGTGCGGACCAGATCCAGCAGGAGCTGGTCCTGCTCGGGGGCGGTCAGGGCGGCGAGCCGCCCGGTGAGGTCCTCGGCCGTGCCGGAGGCGTCGCGTGCGGCCGCCCGGCGCCTGCGGGCCGCGGGGACGAGGTCGCGCAGTACGCCGGCGAGATTGTCGGCGTGGTCGGCGAGGGCGGCCGGCCGCAGCGCGACGGGCACCGCGACGGGCTCGTTGACGCGCAGGGCGACGTCGAGCAGGGCGAGGGCCTCGTCGCCGGGCAGGGCGGGGAAGCCCTGGTGGCGCATACGGGCGAGTTCGGCCCGCGACAGGGTGCCGCCCATGCCCGCCTCGGTCTCCCACATGCCCCAGGCCAGGGACACGGCGGGCAGCCCCTGGGCGCGGCGGGCGGTTGCCAGCGCGTCGAGGGCGGCGTTGGCGGCGGCGTAGGCGGCCTGGCCGGCGGAGCCCATGACTCCGGCGACGGACGAGTACAGCACGAAGGCGTCCAGGGGGTGACCGGCGGTCAGCTCGTGCAGATGCCGGGCCGCGTCGGTCTTGGCGGCCAGCACGCGGGCCAGGCGCTCGCCGGTGAGGCCGGTGAGGATGCCGTCGTCGAGGACGCCGGCCGTGTGCACGACGGCGCTCAGCGAGACGCCGTCGAGGACGGCGGCGAGCTGCTCGCGGTCGCTGACGTCGCAGGCGACGATGTCGGCACGGGCTCCCGACTCGGCGAGCGCGGCACGCAGTTCGGCGGCGCCGGGCGCCTCGGGTCCCCGGCGGGACAGCAGCAACAGGTCACGGACGCCGTGCCGTTCGACGAGATGCCGGGCGAGCAGCGCGCCGAGGCCGCCGGTACCGCCGGTGATCAGCACGGTGCCCGGCCGGGACCAGGGCGCGGGCACGGTCAGGACGACCTTGCCGACGTGCTTGGCCCGCTGGAGCAGCCGCAGCGCCTCGGGCGCACGGGCGATGTCGAACGCGGTCACCGGGACGGGCCGCAGCACACCCTGCTCGAACAGGTCCAGCAGCGCCCCGAGCATCTCGCCGATGCGGTCGGGACCTGCCTCCACGAGGTCGAAGGCGCGATACGACACCCCGTGCCCGGCGGCGACCTCGTCGGCGTCGCGGATGTCGGTCTTGCCCATCTCGACGAACCGCCCGCCGGGCCGCAGCAGCCGCAGGGAGGCGTCCACGAACTCCCCGGCGAGGGAGTCGAGGACGACGTCGACGCCGGCCTCCTGGAAGCGTTGCTCGAACTCCGTGGTGCGGGACGAGGCGATGTGGTCGGCGGGGACGCCGAGCTCTCGCACGGCGGGCCACTTGCCCTCGCTCGCCGTCGCGTACACCTCGGCCCCGAGATGCCGGGCGAGTTGTACGGCGGCCATGCCGACGCCACCGGCGGCGGCGTGGATCAGCACGGACTCGCCCGCCTGGAGCCCGGCCAGGTCGACCAGGGCGTAATAGGCGGTGAGGAACACGATCGGCACGGACGCGGCCTGCTCGTACGTCCAGCCCTTCGGGATCGGCGCGAGCTGACGGGCGTCGGCCACCGCGGTGGGGCCGAAGGCCGCGTCGAGCATGCCCAGCACCCGGTCGCCGACGGCCAGGCGGTCCACGCCGGGGCCGGTCTCCACGATGATCCCCGCGCCCTCCAGGCCCATCCGGCCGGCGTCCCCGGGGTACATGCCCAGCACGTTCAGCACGTCGCGGAAGTTGACGCCGGCCGCGCGCATCGCGACCCGGACCTCGCCGGGGCCGAGCGGGCGCCGCTCCTCGGGGACGAGGGCGATGCCGTCGAGCCGGCCCTGGTCGACGATGTCCAGCCGCCATGCGTCACCGGCACCGGCCGGCGGGGCGAGCACGCCGTCACCGGCCATCCGGACGAGGCGCGGCAGCCACACCCGGCCCGCACGCACCGCGAACTGCGTCTCGTCGGTGACCCGCAGGGCCGCGGCGAGCGCGGGCGGGGAGGCGGGGTCGTCGTCGGTGTCGGCGAGGGCGAACCGGCCGGGGTTCTCGCTGATCGCGGAGCGGACCAGGCCCCACACGCCGGCCGCGGCGACATCCGGCGCCCCGTCCCCGGCGGTCTCGACCCGTACGGCCCCCGCGGTCAGCACGACGAGCCGCGACGCGGCGAATCGCTCGTCGGCCAGCCACGTCTTCAGCCGGGTGAGGACGGCGGTGACCGTGGCGGCCACGTCCTCACCGACGTCCGGGGTGAGGGGCAGCAACACCGTGTCGGGTACGTCGCCGGCCGCGGCCAGCGCGTCGAGGTCGGGGTACACGGTGGCGGGGACATCGGCCGGGGCGGTGCCGACGACCGTCCACACCGTCCGGTCCGTCACGCCCTCCTGCTCGGGGGCCGGGGTCCAGTGCGGCCGGTACAGGTCGTCGGGTCCGGTGGCGGCGGTGAGGCGGTCCAGGGACAGGACGCGCAGCACGAGGGAGTCGATCTCCGCGACCGGTTCGCCCCTCGCGTCCGCGATACGCAGGGCGATGTCCCCGGCGCCGCGCGAGGTGAGCCGGGCCCGGACGGTGCCCGCGCCCACGGCGGTCAGGCGGACTCCGGACCACAGGAAGGGCAGCGAGGCGTCGGTGGTCTCCGCGTGCAGGCCGAGGCCGTGCAGGACGGTGTCCAGCAGGGCGGGATGCAGACCGTACGACGCGGCGTCGCCCGCGACGGACTCGGGCAGTTCGGCCTCGACGTACAGATCGCCTTCGTGTCGCCACACCCGCCGCAGCCCACGGAAGGCGGGGCCGTAATCAAGGCCGGCCGTGGTGAGCCGGTCGTACAGGTCGCCGAACTCCACGGGCTCCGCACCAGTGGGCGGCCAGGCCGTCAAGTCCCAGCCGGGTGCCGCCGGTTCGGCGCTGTCCAGGGTGCCCGAGGCGTGCAGGGTCCAGGGCTCGTCGGGACCGGCCTCCCGCGAGCGGGCGTAGACGTGGAGCGTACGGCCCCCGTCCGGCGCGTCCTCGGCCTCCTCGGCTCCTACGGCGATCTGAAGCTGTACGGCACCGTGCTCGGGCAGCACGATCGGAGTACGCAGGGTCAGCTCGGCCAGCTGCCTGGCCCCCACGCGCTCTCCGGCCTGAAGCGCCAGCTCCATGAGCACCGTCCCCGGCACCACGACGGAACCGGCCACGGCGTGGTCGCCCAGCCAGGGATGCGTCCGCACCGACAGACTCGAGGCGAGCAACACCACGTCCGAACCGGCCACCGGCACGGCGGCGCCCAGCAGCGGGTGATCGGTCCGGGCCAGGCCGAGACCGTCGGCGTCGGAGGGCGCGGGCGGGGCGTCGAGCCAGTACCGGCGGCGTTGGAAGGGGTAGGTGGGCAGGTCGACGCGGTGGGCGCCGGTTCCCTCGAAGAGGGCGGACCAGTCGATCTCGGCGCCTCGGACGAAGAGTTCGGCGCAGGCGGTGAGCACGGTTTCCGCTTCGGGGCGGTCCTTACGAAGCGTCGATACGGCCGGTACGTCGCCGGCCAGCGCGGTCAGGACCGGGTCCGGGCCGATCTCCAGGAAACGGGCGGCGCCCTGGGTACGGGCCGAGGTCAGCGCGTCGTGGAAGCGCACTGGCTTGACGATCTGGTCGGCCCAGTAGGCGGCGCTCGTCCAGTCCCCCTCGCCGAGAGGTCCACCCGTCAACGTGCTGACCGCCGCTACGCTCGGCCGACCGTATTCCACCTGCTCGGCCACCGCCGTGAACCCGGCCAGCATCGGCTCCATCAACGGCGAATGGAACGCGTGCGAAACTTTCAGACGCCTCGTCCGCCGTCCCGCGTCCCGAGCCCGCCCGGCAACCGCCTCGACCGCCGTCTCCGTACCGGAGATCACCACGGCGGCGGGTCCGTTGACGGCCGCCATCACGGCACCGTCCACCAACCAGTCCGCGACCTCGGCCTCCGAACCCTCCACCGCGGCCATGGCACCGCCCTCGGGCAGGGCCTGCATCAACCGCGCACGAGCCGCCACCAGTCGTACCGCGTCCGGCAGTTCGAACACCCCAGCCACATACGCGGCGGCGAACTCACCCACCGAATGCCCCAAAACGACATCGGGTGCCATCCCCCACGACCGCAGCAACGCCACCAACGCCACCTGAAGGGCGAACAGTCCACACTGCGCGTACCCCGTCGAGTCCTCCCCCTCCTCGGCGAACAGCACCTCCCTCAACGGCCGTTCAAAACCGAGCTCGGCATCCAGCAACCCGCACACCCCATCCAGCGCGGCGGCGAAGACCGGGAAGGACTCATACAACTCCCGCCCCATCCCGGGACGTTGGCTGCCCTGCCCCGTGAACATCCACCCCGTACGCCCCTCAGCGACCGATCCGGTGATCGCGCCCTCGGTCACACCGAGCACGGCCCGGTGTTCGAGCTTCGCCCGTGTCGTGGCCAGGGAGAGGCCGATGTCGAGGGGGGTTCCGGTCGCGGACGCCAGGCGTGCGGTCTGCGCTCGCAGCGCGTCGGCCGTGCGGGCGGAGACGATCCAGGGGACGAGCGGGAGCCCGGTCGCCGGGGTGGTGTCGGGCGCCTGGTGGGCGAGGGGGGGTTCCTCGACGACGACATGGGCGTTGGTGCCGCTGATGCCGAAGGAGGAGACACCGGCCCGGCGCGGGCGCTCCCCGCGCGGCCACGGGCGTTCCTCGGTCAGCAGTTCAACGGCGCCGGCCTCCCAATCGACGTGCGAGGTGGGGTCGTCGACATGCAGGGTGCGCGGCAGTCGCTCGGCGTGCAGCGCCATCACCATCTTGATGACGCCCGCGACACCGGCGGCGGCCTGCGTGTGCCCGATGTTCGACTTGATCGACCCGAGATACAGCGGCTCGTCACGGTCCTGGCCGTACGTCGCGAGCAGGGCCTGCGCCTCGATCGGGTCACCCAAGCGTGTGCCGGTGCCGTGCGCCTCGACCGCGTCCACTTCACCGGGCCGCAGACCCGACGCGGCCAGCGCCTGCCGGATCACCCGCTGCTGCGAGGGACCGTTGGGCGCGGTCAGGCCATTGGAGGCACCGTCCTGGTTGAGGGCTGTGCCACGGACCACGCCCAGCACCGGGTGGCCCCGGCGGCGGGCCTCGGACAGCCGCATCAGCACCAGTACGCCGGCGCCCTCGGCCCAGCCGGTGCCGTCGGCGCCGTCCGCGAAGGACTTGCAGCGGCCGTCGGCGGCCAGGCCACGCTGGCGGGAGAACTCCACGAAGGTCTGCGGGGTGGCCATCACGGTCACGCCACCGGCCAGCGCGGTGCCGCACTCGCCGGACCGCAGGGCCTGGCAGGCCAGGTGCAGGGCGACGAGGGAGGAGGAGCAGGCGGTGTCGACAGTGACGGCCGGCCCCTCGAAGCCGAACACGTAGGCGATGCGGCCGGAGAAGACGCTGCCCGCGTTGCCGTTGCCGAGGTAGCCCTCGACCTCGTCGGGCACGGTGTGCAGACGGGCGGAATAGTCGTGGTACATCAGGCCCGCGTACACGCCCGTGTCCGTTCCGCGCAGGGCGTCCGGGTCGATGCCCGCCCGCTCCAGGGCCTCCCATGAGGTCTCCAGCAGCAGCCGCTGCTGCGGGTCCATGGCGAGCGCCTCACGCGGGCTGATGCCGAACAGTTCGGCGTCGAAGTCCGCGGCGTCGTACAGGAACCCGCCTTCGCGGGCGTACGACGTGCCCGGCCGGTCAGGGTCGGGGTCGTACAGCCGCTCCACGTCCCAGCCGCGGTCGGTCGGGAAGCCGGAGATGCCGTCGCCGCCCTCGGCGACCAGTCGCCACAGGTCCTCGGGGGAGGTGACACCCCCCGGATACCTGCAGCCCATGCCGACGATGGCGATGGGCTCGTCGTCGGCCGTGGCGGTACGTCGCCCGGGTGCGACGGCGGGTTCGGGGGCGGCGTCGCCGACCAGTTCCCGGCGGAGGCGGGCGGCGAGGGCGGCCGGGCTCGGGTGGTCGAAGACGAGCGTGGCCGGCAGGCGCAGGCCGGTCGCCGTGCCGAGCTGGTTACGCAGGTCGACGGCGGTGAGGGAGTCGAAGCCCAGGTCCTTGAAGGCGCGGCGGGGGTCGACGGACGCACCCGAGGAGTGGCCGAGCACGGCGGCGACCTGCGTCTGGACCAGGTCCAGCAGCAGCTGATCCTGTTCGGCGGAGGACGCTCCGGCCAGCCGCGCGGCCAGCTCGTCGGTGCTGCCGGTACCGCCCCGTCCGGCGGCACGCCGGCGCGTGGCCGGCACGAGGTCACGCAGTACGCTCGGCAGCGTGCTGCCGCGTTCGGCGAGAGCGGCGGTGCGCAACGCCACGGGCACCGCCACCGGCTCGTCGGCCCGAAGTGCCGCGTCGAGCAGAGTCAGGGCCTCCGCCTCGGTCAGCGCGGGGAAGCCCTGGCGGCGCATGCGGGCCAGCTCGGTCTCCGAGAGGGTGCCGCCCATGCCCTCGGCGGTCTCCCACATGCCCCAGGCCAGCGACACCGCGGGCAGCCCCTGGGCGCGCCGGCGCCGGGCGAGCGCGTCGAGGGACGCGTTGGCGGCCGCGTAGGCGGCCTGCCCCGCGGAGCCGACCACTGAGGCGACGGACGAGTACAGGACGAAGGCCTCCAGCTCCCGGTCGACCGTCAACTCGTGCAGATGAAGCGCGGATTCGGCCTTCGCCGCCAGAACTCGGGCCAGCCGCTCCTGTGTGAGCTCGGTGATCACACCGTCGTCCAGCACGCCGGCGGTGTGGACGACCGCGCTCAGCCGCACCCCGTCGAGCAGTTCGGCCAGCGCCGCCCGATCGCTCACATCGCAGGCGACGATGTCGACTCGCGTCCCCGACTCCGCGAGTTCCGCGCGCAGTTCTGCGGCTCCCGGGGCCTGAAGTCCGCGCCGCGAAACCAGCAGCAGGTCTCGCACGCCGTGCTCGGCGACCAGGTGCCGGGCCAGCAGCGCGCCCAGACCGCCGGTACCGCCGGTGATCAGGACGGTACCGGTCCGGGGCCAGACCGGTCCGGTACCGTCGAGGGCGGTGGCCCGGGTCAGGCGAGGCAGGAGCACTTGGCCCTCGCGGAGGGCGAGCTGGGTCTCACCGGTCTCGGCGAGTGCGGCCGACCGCTCCGTCAGGGCCCGCTGCGAGGCCGGTGTGCCGTCGGTGTCGACCAGGGCGAACCGGTCGGGGTGCTCGCTGATCGCCGTACGCACCAGGCCCCACACGGCGGCACCTGCCGGGTCGGTTTCGGCACCGGTGGTCAGGACGAGGAGCCGGCTGCCGGCGAGCGCGGGTTCGGCGAGCCACTCCTGGAGCGTGGCGAGTACGCTGCTCACGGACTCGCTCAGCGGCCGCCCGGCGGCGACCGGGAGCAGGACCGGCCCTGCGGGTGCGTCCGCGGCGCCGAGGGCGGCGACGTCCGGGAACGCGGCAACTCCTGGCACGGCACGGTCCGCGTCGCCCAGCACGGCGAGGTCCGCGGCCGGCTCGCCGTCGGCCGCGCTCGCCGCCGTCGCGGCCGCCACCCACCGCAGCTGGTACAGGTCGCGTGCCGCGGCGGCCGGGTCCGCCGCGGTGACCTCGGCGGGGTTGACCGGGCGCAGCACCAGCCCGGCCACTTCGGCGACCGGTGCGCCTGCGGTGTCGGCGACCCGTACGGCGACCTCGCCGGGGGCGCTGACGGTCATCCGGGCGCGGACGGCGGTGGCGCCCACGGCGGCCAGAATGACCCCCGACCACAGGAAGGGCAGCAGTGCCCTGCGCTGTCCGTCACCGTCCTCTGTGGTCATGGTGTGGTCCGTGCCGAGGGCGTGCAGGACCGCGTCGAGGAGGGCCGGGTGCAGTGCGAAGGCGTCGGCGTCCTCGTCGGCCGGCTCGGGCAGTTCGGCCTCGACGTACAGGTCGGCGCCGGCGCGCCAGACGGCGCGCAGCCCCTGGAACGCCGTGCCGTACCCCATGCCGGTCTCAGCCAGGCGTGCGTACAGGCCGTCCACCGCGACCGGCTCCGCGTCGGCGGGCGGCCACGCGCGCAGGTGCCAGTCGGGCGCGGACGGTTCGGTGGCGCCCAGCGTTCCCGTGGCGTGCAGCGTCCACGGCTGGTCGTCGGATCCCCCGTCGGGCCGTGCATGGATACGGAGGAGATGGTCACCCCCGCCGTCGGCCGGGTCGACCGACGTCTGCACCTGGACCGCCCCGTCGTCGGGCACCAGCAGCGGCACCCGGAGGGCCAGTTCGTCGACCGTCCGCGCTCCGACGTGGTCGGCGGCCTGGACGGCGAGCTCCAGCAGCGCCGTGCCGGGGACGACAACCGTGCCGTCGACCGTGTGGTCGGCCAGCCAGGGGTGCGTCCGCACGGACAGCCGTGACGTGAGCACGGCCGAGTCAGAACCCGCCAGCCGTACCGTGGCGCCGATCAGCGGGTGCCGTGCGGTCCCGAGACCGAGGCCTCGCGCGTCGAGCGCCGGCTTCGTGGGCTCCAGCCAGTAGCGGCGGCGTTGGAAGGCGTAGGTGGGCAGGTCGACGGGACGGGCGCCGGCGCCGTCGAACAGCCGCGGCCAGTCGACGGCCATGCCGTGGACGAAGAGTTCGGCGACGGCCGTCAGCAGGGAGTGCGGCTCGGGCCGGTCCGTGCGCAGGGTGGCGGCGGCCGTGACGTCGGTGGCCGTCCGGGCCAGCGCGGTCAGGACCGGGTCCGGGCCGATCTCCAGGAAACGGGTCGCCCCCTCGGCGGCGGTGGCGGTGAGCGCCTCGTGGAAGCGGACCGGGCGGACGATCTGCCGCGCCCAGTAGTCGGGGGTCGTCCAGTCGTCCCCGTCCAGCGTGCTGCCCGTGACGGTGCTGACGGCGGTGACGATTGGCTGACGGTATGTCACCTGCCGGGCTGTCCGGGTGAACTCCTCCAGCATCGGTGCCATCAGCGGCGAGTGGAAGGCGTGGGAGACCCGCAGCAGGGTGGCACGGCGGCCCTCTGACCTGTATCGCTCCACGACGGCCTGCACAGCGGGCCGCGCGCCGGAGACCACGACCGCGCCGGGCCCGTTGACCGCTGCGATCACCACGTTCCCGTCGAGCCGGCCGGCCACCTCGGCCTCGTCCGCCTCGATCGCGGCCATCGCACCGTCCTCGGGCAATGCCTGCATCAACCGCGCCCGGGCCGCCACCAGCCGTACCGCACCCGGCAGTTCGAAGACCCCCGCCGCGTAGGCCGCGGCGAACTCACCCACCGAATGCCCCAGCACCACGTCCGGTGCCGCACCCCACGACCGCAGCAGCGCGACCAGCGACACCTGGAGTGCGAAGAGGGCCGACTGTGCGTATCCGGTTGCGTTCAGTTGCTCGGGGTCGTCCGCGAACAGCACCCGCTTCAGCGGTCGTTCGAAGCCCAGTTCGGCGTCCAGCAGGGCGCAGACCTCGTCCAGCGCGGCCGCGAACACGGGATAGGCGTCGTACAACTCCCGTCCCATGCCGGGCCGCTGGCTGCCCTGCCCCGTGAACATCCACGCCGTGTGTCCCTCGACCGCCGAACCGGTGATCGCGGGCTCGGCCAGACCGGACCGCAGGGCGTCCAGGTCACTGCCCAGCACCACTGCCCGGTGCTCCAGCAGCGCACGTGTCACCACGAGCGAGAACCCGGTGTCGACCGGGTCGGCGGCCACCGGCGCGAGCCGCCTCGTCTGGGCCCGCAACGCCTCCGCGGAACGTGCCGACACCACCCACGGCACCACCGGCAGCCCGGGACCGTCCGGCCGCCGTTCCTGAGCGGCGGAAGCGGACGGGGCCTCCTCGATGATCGCGTGCGCGTTCGTGCCACTGATGCCGAAGGACGACACTCCGGCCCTGCGCGGGTGCTCCCCGCGGGGCCAGTCCCGCTCCTCGGTGAGCAGCCGTACGGCACCCTCCGACCAGTCCACGTGCGACGACGGACGGTCGACATGAAGGGTGCGCGGCAGGCACTGCTCCCGCAGCGCCATCACCATCTTGATCACACCGGCGACGCCTGCGGCGGCCTGGGTGTGCCCGAGGTTGGACTTCACCGACCCCAGCCACAACGGCTCGTCACCCTCACGCGCCTGGCCGTATGTCGCCAGCAGCGCCTGCGCCTCGATCGGGTCCCCCAGCCGGGTCCCCGTCCCGTGCGCCTCCACGGCGTGCACCTGAGACGGTGACACACCCGCGTCGGCCAGCGCCTGCCGGATCACCCGCTGCTGGGCCGGTCCGTTCGGCGCCGTGAGTCCGTTGGACGCGCCGTCCTGGTTGACCGCGGTGCCCCGCACCACCGCCAGCACCCGGTGCCCGCGCCGCTCGGCCTCCGACTGCCGCATCAGTACGAGCACGCCCGCGCCCTCCGACCAGCCGGTGCCGTCGGCGCCGTCGGCGAACGCCTTGCAGCGCCCGTCGGCGGCCAGGCCACGCTGGCGGGAAAACTCCACGAAGACGCCCGGCGTGGCCATCACCGTCACGCCGCCCACCAGCGCCGTCCGGCACTCGCCGCCACGGATCGCCCGCACCGCCAGATGCAGCGCGACCAGCGCCGACGAACACGCCGTGTCCACCGTCAGCGCCGGACCCTCCAGCCCCAGCGCATAACTGACCCGCCCGGACAGCACGCTGGCCGCCGAGCCGGTGCCGACGTAGCCCTCGATGTCCTCGGCGGCCGCGTGGGCCATCTCCTGGTAGTCCTGGCCGTTGGTGCCCGCGAACACACCGGTGGCCGACCCACGCAGGGACAGGGGATCGATACCCGCCCGCTCCAGCGCCTCCCACGCCGTCTCCAGCAGCAGCCGCTGCTGCGGATCCATGGCGAGGGCCTCACGCGGCGAGATCCCGAACAGCTCGGCGTCGAAGTCGGCCGCGCCTTGCAGGAAGCCACCGACGTTCACGTACGACATGCCGGGACGCCCCGAGTCGGGGTCGTACCACCGCTCCACGTCCCAGCCGCGGTCCTGCGGGAACGGTGCCAGTCCGTCCCGGCCCTGTGCCAGCAGCTCCCACAGCTCCTCCGGTGAGGACACACCGCCCGGGAATCGGCAGCCCATTCCGACGATCACCACGGGATCCTCGTCGACGCCGACGGGGTCCGGCGCCGTGCCGTCCCGCTCCGGTTCGCCGGCGGCCCTTCCCAGGACCTGGGCGCGGAGGAAGTCGGCGAGGGCGGCCGGGGTGGGGTGGTCGTACACCAGGGTGGCGGGCAGGCGCAGACCGGTCGCGGCGCCGAGCCGGTTGCGCAGCTCCACCGCGGTGAGCGAGTCGAAACCCAGGTCGGTGAAGGGACGCTCGGCGTCGATCGCGGCGCCGGAGGCGTGGCCGAGAACGGCGGCCACTGCCGACCGGACCCGGGAGAGCACGATCCGTTCCCGCTCCGCGGGCGGGCGGCCACGCAGTTCTTCCGCCAGTTCGCCACCCACGGCCGTGAACCGGTCCCGACCGGTGCCGGTCTCCTCCGTGTCCGGCATCAGTTCGCGCAGGAGCGAGCCGCGTCGCGCGTACGCGGTCGCCGCCGCGAAACGCGACCAGTCGGCGTCCAGGACGGTGGCACAGGCCCGGCCGCCGTCCAGGACGCGCTCCAGCGCGTCGACGGCGGTGGCGGGCTCCAGTGCCCGCAGGCCCATCCGCTCGAGATGAGCCGCCACCGCAGGCTCGGCGGCCATACCGGCATCGGCCCAAGGCCCCCACGCCACAGAAGTGGCCGGCAGGCCAAGCCCGCGCCGATGCTGCGCGAGCGCGTCGAGGCACGCGTTGGCCGCGGCATACGCGGACTGCCCGGCATTACCCGTCACACCCGCCACGGACGAGAACAGCACGAACGCGTCCAGGTCACTTCGCGCGGTCAGTTCATGCAGATGCCGGGCCGCGTCCGCCTTGACCGCCAGAACCCGCCCCAGCCGCTCGGCGGTCAGGTCGGCGGCAAGCCCGTCGTCCAGTACGCCCGCCGCGTGCCCGACCACGGTCGGCGGGTGCGCCTCCAGCAGGGAACCGAGCGCACTGCGGTCGGTGATGTCACACGCGGCGAGCGTGACCTCGGCACCGAGCCCGGCCAGTTCCTCCCGCAACTGAGCCGCACCGGGGGCGTCGGCGCCGCGACGGGAGACCAGCACCACATGCTCGATCCCCCGCCGCACCAGCCAGCGGGCCACATGACCACCCAGCGCACCGGTTCCCCCGGTGACAAGGGCGGTACCGCTGAACCGCCGGCTCTGTGCGGCGCGTCCGGCGTCGGTGTCGCGTACCAGACGTGCGGCCAGAACACCGGTGGTGCGTACGGCGAGCTGGTCCTCCGCCGCCGAACCGGCCAGCGCTGCCACCAGCCGCTCCAGGTCGCCACTCACCGGGTGCTCCGGCAGGTCGATCAGTCCACCCCACCGGTCCGGCTGCTCCAGCGCGAGAGTCCGGCCCAGGCCCCAGACCGCGGCCTGTTCGGGATGGGCCGGAGGGTCGCCCGCGCCCACCGACTGGGCAGACCGGGTGGCGCACCACAGACGGGCGCCCGGAGCGGCCTCGGCCAGCGCCTGCCACACGGCGAGCACAGCGGCGGGCGACGGCAGCAGGGACAGCACGCACGACGGCTCGGCGCCCGTCGCACGCACGCGTTCCGCGATCCGGGCAGGCGGGTCGGTATCCGTGACCGTGATCAGGTCGACCTCCGCGCCCGCCCGGCGCAACGCCTCCGCCAGGGCCTGGCCGTCCGGCTCCGCCGCGGCCACCGTCCAGCGGCCCACCGGCGGGGCCCCACCAGGAGTGACGGGCACCGGCCGCCACATCACGCGGTAACGGCGACCCGCCTGCGCGAGATCGTCCCGGCCGCGCCGCCGCCAAGCCGACAGCGCCGGCAGCAGCGCGTCGAGCGAGGCATCCACCGGCAGGTCGAGCTCCCGTGCCAGCGTGCTCGCGTCGCGGCCCTCGACCAGCTGCCAGAACCCGGCCTCGGCGCCGTCCTCCGCCGCCGTACCGGCGGTCCCGCCGGGCGCCGTCCGGTCGGGCAGCCAGAAGCGGTCGCGTTGGAAGGCGTACGTGGGCAGGTCGGTCAGGCGGGCGTCCGTGCCACGGAACACCTCCGTCCAGTCGACGGGGGTGCCGCGTACGAACAGCTCGCCCACGGCGGTGAGGAGGGTCTCCGCCTCGGCGCGGCCCGCGCGCAGGGCGGAGACGGCCACGGTCAGGTCGGGGGCGGTCTGCTGGGCGAGGGAGGCGAGGACCGGGTCGGGGCCGAGTTCCAGCAGTCGGGCGGCGCCGAGTTCGCCGGTGACGGTCCGGACGGCGTCGTCGAAGAGGACGGGTTGCCGCACCTGGCGCACCCAGTACTCGGCGCTCGACCAGTCGTCGTCGCCGAGTGGCCGGCCGGTGACGGTGCTGACGGCCGGTGTCCGGGGCCGCCGGTAGGTGAGGTCGCCCGCGACGGCGGCGAACTCGGCCAGCATGGGTTCCATCAGCGGGGAGTGGAAGGCGTGCGACACCTTGAGCCCGGTGACACGCCGGCCCTGCTCGCGCGCGACGGTCAGCACCGCGTCCACGGCGGTCCGCGTACCGGAGACCACCACGGCGGCCGGCCCGTTGACGGCGGCGACGACCGCGCCGTCGGTCAGCCAGGGCGCGACCTCCTCGGGACCGGCCTCGACGGCCGCCATCGCGCCGCCGTCGGGCAGTGCCTGCATCAGCCGGGCTCGGGCGGCCACCAGCCGTACGGCGTCGGGCAGTTCGAGGACGCCCGCGACGTGGGCGGCGGCCAGCTCGCCGATGGAGTGGCCGACGAGCACGTCGGGGGCCAGTGCCCAGGAGCGCAGCAACTCGGCGAGTGCGACCTGGAGGGCGAACAGCGCGGCCTGCGCATGGCCGGTGCGGCCCAGCAGGGCGGCCTCGGGGCTGTGCTCCGCGGCGAACAGCACGGTGCGCAGCGGCGTGTCGAATCCGTCGGCGCCGGCGAGTTCCGCGTCGAGCAGCGCACAGGTGTCGTCGAGGGTCTGCGCGAACACCGGGTGGGCGTCGTACAGTTCGCGGCCCATGCCGGGGCGCTGGCTGCCCTGTCCGGTGAAGGCCCACACGGTGCGGCCCTCGCCCGCCACCGAGGTGACGAGGGCGGTCGTGTCGCCGTCGGCGAGGGCGGCGGCCGCCGCGGTCAGGTTGTCCGGGCTGCCCCCGACGAGGACGGCACGGTGGTCGAGGGTGGCGCGTGCGGTGGCCAGCGTGCGGCCGACGTCGGCGGGGTCGAGGCCGGGCCGGCCGTGGCCGGGGCCATAGCCAATGGGTGGCGCGGCACGGCCGGGT
>NZ_JBFAIR010000069.1:0-29325 GCF_040654815.1 Streptomyces sp. NPDC050619
CGGGCTCTACCGGACCCTGACCCAGGACGAGGCCGACAACACCAAACTCCAGGACACCCCGCTGACCATCCCGGTCCACCTGATCACCCAGGCCGGCCTCGCCGACGCGTTCCTGCCGCCCCTCCAGGACGCCGCCCCCCACGCCACCTCCGCCGTCGTCCCCGGCGCCGGACACTTCCTCCTCCACGAAGCACCCGACCGCGTCCTGGCCGAGATCAACGCCTTCTACCCCAACCCCACCCCCTGACCAAAAAGCACCACACGACCACACGACGTCCAAACCGTCCGATGCCAGAACTCGCGCGGTCCCTGAACGGCGACCTCGAAAGCCAGCACACCGAGGCCAACGTAAACGGCGCCTGACGACGTCTCAGCCGGATCACACCTGCCGGCATCCGCGTACGAGTGGATCCGCACCCCGGTCGGGGAACACGTCGAGGTGCAGTCCGCGAGCGGTGGGACGGGCGTGGCGACCGCGCTCGTCGGCGGCGCACGATCCTGCCGGTCCGGCACGGTGAGCTGTCCGGTCCGTCCCTGGGTGTCACGCTGGAGGCGTGGGGCCCGGCGGGCGGGCCGGTCCGTGGGCAGACCGCCGAGCTGGTGACCACTCGACCGATGCCGTCCATGCCGCTGCACTTCTGGAACGACGCAGGTGGCAGCCGTCACCACGACGCCTACTTCCCCGCCTACCCGGGAGTGCGGCGGCACGGGCGCTTGCCCGCAAATAGTCCACGCCGGGAGCGACGCTGCCGCGAGTGCCCGCCCGCGTGGCGAAGCCCATTCTGAGGAACCCGGTCAGGCGTGCTCCGCCGTGCGCTCGATCCGGGCGAGAATCCGGGCGGGGCAGGGACAGCCGCAGCGGCTGATGCGCCCCGTCGTGTGCGAGACGGGGCAGTCGAGTTCGTGGAAGAGGACGGCGTCGCGTCCTTCTTCGTCCAGCCGGGCGTGGACGAACGAGGCCAGCTCGGTGGCTGTGTCCATGGTTCAGCCGGCGTTGGCGCGTTCGGCCTGGGCTTTGGTGTGGGCGAGGCGGTAGGAGTCGGTGCCGGTCTCGATGATGTTGCCGCCGAAGGTGATGCGGTCGACGATGGCCGCGCAGAGCCTGGGATCGGTGAACGTCTTCGTCCACCCTCCGAACGACTCGTTCGAAGCGATCGCGACAGAATTCTTTTCCTCACGCTCCGTTAAGACCTGGAAGAGGAGTTCGGCGCCCCGGCGGTCGAGTTCCATGTAGCCGAGTTCGTCGATGCACAAAAGATCGACGCGTCCGTAGCGGGCGATGGTCTTGGCCAGGACCTTCTCGTCGGCGGCCTCGACCAGCTCGTTGACCAGCTTGGTCGCCAGGACGTACTTCACCCGGTATCCCTTCATCGCGGCCTCGGTCCCCAGCGCGATGAGCAGATAGGACTTGCCCGTGCCCGAGTCGCCGATCAGGCAGAGGGGGTGGCCCTTGCGGACCCATTCGCAGGTGGCGAGGGTGTTGATGGTCGCGGCGTCGATGTTGGGGTTCGCGTCGTAGTCGAAGGCCCGCAGTGACTTCTCGCGCGGGAACCCTGCGGCCTTGATGCGCCGCTCCGAGCGCCGGCGGGCCCGGTCGTCGCACTCGGACAGCAGCAGTTCCGCCAGAAAGCCCCGGTAGGACATCTGCTCGCGGGACGCCGCCTCGGCGAGGTCGGGGAACTGGCCGCGGATGGTGGGCAGCCGCAGCATCCGGCACGCCTGGTCGATGGCGGTGGTCGCGGCTTCCTCGGTCAGCCCGCGGTTGCGTTTGGCGTTCATGTCGCTTCTCCCTTGCCCGGAGCACTCCCGCCGCGCCGTCGCAGCAGCTGGTCATAGGCGGCAACCGAGGGCAGCGGCCGGGTGTCGGGCGGCAGATGGGACAGCCGCCAGTCGGCGAGAAAGGTGACGGTCGCCCGCGTCGGCCCGGCCGCTGCGGGCTCTGGCGGTGGTGAGGGCATCAGCTGGTCCGGCAGGTCGCCGTCGGCGATCTTGCGGGCCTCCAGCGCGACCGCGTCCGCGGTCAGCGCCCCGGCCCGCAGCGCGACCGCGAGCCCCGCGACCAGGTGCTCGCGGCTCAGATTGTCGTAGCGCACCTTGCCGCGGGGCACCCCGCCCAGCACGGACAGCGCGTGGACATGGCCTTCGAAGAACGCCTCCTGGCCGCAGGAAGCCGACACCCGGTGCACCGCCTTGCCGGAGTACGACAGCCGCAGCGAGAACAGATAGCAGCGAGTGGGCACCCCCGCCAGCACGATGTGGACATCACCGAAGTCGACCTCCGCCTCGTCCCCCGGCATATGGGACTGCGGGACGAACATCTCCTCCGGCCCGCGGCCGGCCTCCCACCGGACCTCCTTGCGCCGCACCGCGACGTAGGCGCGGACCATCTGGTAGGAGATCCCGTCCGCCGCGTACTCGTCGAGCAGCCGGTCGAAAATCCTCTTCACCGTGTGTTTCTGCTACGGCGGCGCGTCGAGGTCCGCCCGCAGCATCCCGTCGATCACCGGCTTGTACGGGTCAAGCCGGGTCGGACGCGGCGCCTGCTTCTTGCGGGGCTCGGGCCAATTCGAGTCCAGGGCCTTGCGGATCGTCCGCCAGGTCACCCCGTACTTGCGCTCCAGAGCACGCATCGACAGACCGGCACGGTGGTCACGGCGGATCGCCGCGTACAGCTCGACCTTGCTCGTCGATATGTGCATTCGAACCCCCAGCGGGAGAAGCACACCGATCGTCCCACTGCAAGGCTCCAAGTGCCGTCAAAACAGGGCAACATCACCCTCCACGACACGAAGCCGCCTCCCGTACCGGACGACAAACGCCTCCCCTACTCACCGACATAGCCACTCCGCCATCGCCTGGATCGGCTTGCGCCGTCCGTCCAGCATCAGCCCGCGCAGATAGCAGTCGCCCTTGGCCCGCTGATCCTTGCGCGGCACCAACGCGAACACATCCGCCACGAAGAACGCCAACTTCGCCCGGACTCGGTTCACTTCATGTGCGTCCACACACCCAACATGCTCCCGAACAGGCCCGACTGGAAGACCTAACGGAGTCCTAGTAGGGCCCTTCACGTCTGCTGTCTCGGGTCAAGCGGGGACGCGCAGGGTGGTGGCCGACGCGCTGGCGAGCGCATCGAACACAACCATGTCTCCGCTGTCCTCTGTGCTGCTGATTCGGGGGGCGAAGGGGCGGAGTGGACCGCTACGCCGACCCGGTTGATGCCGATGGGCCGCACCGTGTGCGCGAGGACGACCAGCGCCACGACGACCCCAACGGCCGGGGGCGAGGCGGTGGCCCGCGGCCTCGTCGCCCGGGCGGCGCGTACGGCGGCTGTGACGCGCGTAGGAAGGGCGCCTGCGCACCTGGTCCGGTATGACAATTGCACGCACATGGGCGACGCATGGGGCAAACAGCTGATCGCGCCCCGTCGCTGGCCGCTGTCAACACCTCATGCTCAAAGCTGTGCCGCGCGGCCTGGTCGCCGCCTCCCTCGCTTCCTGTCCCTCACCGTTCAGCGCCCGCCCACGCGGCAGTGACTCTTCCCCTGGCCGAAGCCGTCGCCGCCCTGCCTATGGGGACCGCGTCCCGGGACGGCTACGACCGGACGCGTTCCGCCACTGGAACGCCAACGCCGGTGCCAACCCGTCTGACGGCTTTGACACGCGCGTCGAAGTACTGATCTCCGTCCTGGTCGCCGTCACGCCCGCTCGAACAGGTCCAAGGAAGACCAGAATCCCGCCCAGTGGCGCCGCCCGCCGCCGACGTGCTCTGGCGGACAACCGACCTGCTCAACCCGCCGCCGCCGCGTCGCCGACGGGGTGACACCAAACTGGAGGCCGCGGCCCGGTGCACTGCATGGCCTTCGGCGGCTGCGAATCGTTCTTGCGGTGAAGACCCTGGGCCGTCCGGGTGAACCAAGCCGCCTATGTACCCGGAGGCGTGCGAGGGCCGGTAGAACGCGGGGGGTTGTTCCGTCGTGATGAAGGGTGGTCATGGTGAACCGAGGCTTGATCGTCGTGGACGTGCAGAACGACTTCTGTGAAGGAGGCAGTATCCCCGTACCGGGCGGCGCGCGGATCGCGACCAAGATCGCCGACCTGGTGGAGCAGACCGCGGGCCGTGACTACCAGTACATCGTCGCCACCCGCGACCATCACATCGACCCGGGAGGTCACTTCTCCGAGACCCCGGACTTCAAGGACAGCTTCCCCGTCCACTGCGTGGCCGGAAACGAAGGCAGCGAATTCCATCCCCACTTCGCCCCCGCCGTCACCGGCGGAAAGGTCGACGCCGTCTTCTACAAAGGCGCCCACAGTGCGTCCAAGAGCGGCTTCGAAGGAGCCGACGAAGAAGGGACCCCCCTCGCGGACTGGCTGCGCGCCCGCGGGATCGAGAACGTCGACGTGGTGGGCATCGCCACGGACCACTGCGTGCGTGCCACCGCGCTGGACGCCGTGAAGGCCGGCTTCCGCGCACGGGTACGTCTGGACTACTCCGTCGGAGTCGCCCCGGACACGACAGTCGCGGCCGTGGACGACTTCCACCAGGCAGGTATCGCCGTATCCGGCGAGGCACCCCAACCGCAGTAGTCCCCGCACCAGGCCTGGCGCGGACCGGAGCGAACGGTGGTGCGCCCGGCCGCCGAGAACCAGCGGCAGGGCGCACGTCCGGGGCGGACCGGGGGCCTCTCGCAGTGGTGCCGGCGAGCTCAGCTCGATTGCTCTCCGGTGTAGCGGAAGATGTTGCCGCCCGCGTTGCATCCAGGTTCTTGGCGACCAGGAGAACCATAAGCAGCGGAAGTCAGTGCTTGACGCCTTGCAGCCCCAGCAAGCACAGGACGTAGGACTGGCAGGCCCGCAGCCTTGTGATCCGAACTCCCCGTAGTGCACACGGCGATTGACATGGTGAGGAGCAGTCGCCAATGGGCGACTCACGTGGCCGTACGACCACGGACCGGTCACGTCCGCTGCCGAGTTGCTCGCCCCGGCCGTGGAGGCAGAGGGTGTGCAGGCACTGCCGTCCGGCCGCCGCCCGTGGGCTGCACTACCCACTCTGGCAGCCTCCCGCTCCACTCGCTCCGAGCGCTGCGGAAGGCTGCACGTCGTCCTCGCAGGCAAGGAAGAGCACCTGCTCGACTCACCGGGTCTTCACACGACTGGGACTGGGTACTCGACGACGGCGGGAGGCGGGTGGTCAGGTGCGGGTGTTGAGGCAGCGCACGGCCGGACGGCTGTTCGAGCCTCGCTCTGTGTACCTTCGTAGCAGGCCGCGAGGTCTACACCTACAGGGCTGACCGGAAGGCACGCTGAACATGACCGGGCAACGCGACCGTTGGGCGGAACTGACAGGCGGACATGCTGGCGAGGAATACGCCCAGCGTTTCGCGCAGCTCGCCGAATCGGGCCACGACATCCATGGCGAGGCCACCTTCTGCTCCGCGCTGCTGAAGCCGGGCAGCCGCATACTCGACGCCGGCTGCGGCACCGGTCGTATTGCGATCCGGCTCGCCGAGCTGGGCCACTACTGCACCGGCGTGGACGTCGACCCTTCGATGCTCGCCGTCGCCCGCCGCGACGCCCCCACGCGGGAGTGGCTCCTCGGCGACCTGGCCCATCTGGATGCCCTCGGCCTGAATCCGGGCTTCGACCTGGCGCTCGCCGCCGGGAACGTCATCCCCCTGCTGGCCCCCGGCACCGAATCAGCCGTCGTCCGGCAGCTGGCCGCCGTACTGCGCCCTGCCGGACTGCTGGTCACGGGCATGGGACTGGACGCGGCGCACCTGCCGCTGCCGGAACCGACGGTGACCCTTACGGAGTTCGACCACTGGTGCACCCAGGCCGGACTGACCCTGCGGCAGCGCTACGCCACCTGGAGCGGCGATCCCTACTACCAAGGCTGCGGCTATGCCGTCAGCGTGCACTCCCGCCCCACCATGTGAGTCCGCGCCCTGTACGCGACTGCGTCTGCGGAGCAGGTGGAGGTGGGCCCGCCCGAAGCCCATGAGCTCGAGGAGCTCGGCTCGGGCACGTTGACGTCCACGACCCGGTCTTCGACGCCGCGCTTCGCACGGTCTGGGGCGCGAGGGCCGTTGCGAGCACCGCGCCCCGGACTGATCCACAATCCGCAAGTACCTCGGCTATGCCGCCCCCGTGCTCGCGGTGTGGTCCGTCGGTCACACGAGCCTGCGAGACGTGACGAGCACCGACGTCACCGGGGCACGGAAGGACGTGACCAGCACTACGGCAGGTGACCGGCAAGTCGCGCTACGCAGCATCTTCGGCGCCTGCGACAGGAACGGCGGATATTCCGCGACCCGACCCGGGGCATCAGCCTGCCCGGGCACACCCGCCCACCCGTCTCCCTACCCGCTGGCCTGCTACCACGGCCGTTCGAGGGCCGAGGACCGTCCCACCCGCGTGATCGCCGTGCTGCTCGCCGTCCACGCAATGACGTGCTCAGCGACTGGCTTCAGGAGCGGCACGAGCGATGGCCACGCACCCAGAACCCTCACCTCCTGCTCAGCCGGCAGATCGCGGCCGACTACCGCAAGCGTGCCGATCACCGAGGCCCACCCGCACCGCCTGCTACAGCAGTTGGGTGGCGTGCACGCCCCAACTGCGCGTCGACCGCGTCCTGGACGAAGCCCACGAGACCACCGACCCGTCCACATGATTGCGACTGTTCGTTCCTGTCCTCCGCGACCGCGATACCTACGTGACCGCCGCCCACCCCGCCGAGTGCGCCAACGCCCGGAGGTAGGAGGCGGGATGGAAGGCGATCGTGTCCCGTCCGTACCAGCCCCATCGAAGGTTGAGCGCCGATTCAGGCAAGCGCGTGAGTCAGCGCCGGACGCACCGTGGGGACCGCCAGCCCTGTCAGGCCCACAGCTCCTCCCGCGCCACGGTCGGTGAGGCTGCGGAACCTCCGTTCTGATATGGAGCCGACCTCGGCGGCGAGATCCTTCACAGCACAGGATCAAGGGGCGCGAGGGCTCAGGCTCCGCCCGGACCGCGCCCCCACACGCCCTCTTCCCCGACACCCCACCGCGTGATCAAATCGTCACGCAGCGCAACATTACCGTTGCGTCGTGTGACGAGAAGGGAGAGATATTCGTGTCTGTACGTGCGCTCGTCGCCAGGTCCGCTGGTGTGATGGCCGCTCTCGCGGCTACCGCGGGGTTCCTGGGGGCTGTGGCTCCCTCAGCCTCAGCCGTCTCGGTCAGGCCCGCTGAGATGAAGTTCTACGACGACTACTGGACTTTGGAGGAATGCCGTCAAGTCGGCGAGTGGGGCAAGTCCAATGGCAGGTGGACCGTCTACGTCTGTCAGTGGTCCGGTTGGGACTACGACCTTTACTACGACAGCTGACCACATTGCCTGCGCCGCTGCTGCGTAGGTGCTCAACGCGGTGTGAGCGCTGCTGACGCCGAAGTGGATTCGCTGGAGCTTCACCGGACACCCCGGGCGGAAACCCGCTTGGGGTGTCCGGTTCTTTAATTTGATCAGCCGGTGCGGCTGCCTGGCGGCACGGGTGTGGTGCGGGTGCCCGCACGGTGGAGAATGCTCAACCTCCGCTGTGACGGAACAAGCCACGGGTCTTCCCCCCCGCCTGTACGCTCGCGGAGCCGGCGAGTCGGTGTCGTCCTCGCCGCTCGGTGCTTTGCTGCCGGGGCGTGTCCGTCCGGGCACGGCGGTCAGCTCTGGTGGGGAAATGCCGCTGCTGCTGGCCGCCGTGCTGCGCCGCAGTGGAACGGTCCTGGTGGCCGCCGGCCCGTGGCAGGGTGTCGAGATGCGTCTGCAGGTGGTCTCCGTGCTGTGGGAGGGCGTGGGGGAGGGGCATGGTCTGCTGCGTGGTCGTCGGGTGAGGGTGGCGGCTGCCGGGCGTGGGGCTGGAGTAGCGCCGCGGTATGCCGAGATGTGGCTGCCCGGACAGAACGGTGGTGTCCCGCCAAGGCGATGTCACGAACAAGCCCGAATGCCGAGGCCGCGCAGCAGCGAGGACATGCTCGTCCTGGCAGGCTCCGCTCACGATGAGCCTCCCCCGCATCTGGGCCTCCCACAACCCCGGTTCGACCCTTACCCCGCCGACCGCCAGTACGAGGTACACCACGTCTGTACGGCGAAGTCGAAAGTGTGGGTCTCCCATGCCGGGACACGCGCTACAGGGAGCGCGAGGCGAGGCGACCGAAAGACCACCCACTGTGGTGCCTCGAACACCGCTCAGTTGACCACACCACACTTACGTGGCCTGCCTCGTGGGAACGTGCGCTGGTTCATCCGCGGTCCCGTCGACCGTCCTGCGGGAGAGCAGGGCGACCACCGCGAGGGCGGCCAGGGAGACGGTGACCAGCAGCCACATGGCGGCCTGCATGCCATGACTGAACGCCGCACTGAAGACCCGGCCCGCCTCAGCAGAGGACAGCGAGGTCTCCCGAGCCAGTACCTCGGTGGCGTGCTCGGGGTTGGTGACCACCGCGTCGGTCCAGGAGCCGGTCGCCTGGTGGTGCTGGGTCAGCTCGCTGGTCAACCGGTCGGTGGCGAAGGAACGGAAGAGGACCACCGCGGTGGCCAGGCCGATCGCGCCGCCCAGATTGTGGAAGGTCCAGGAGGAACCGACCGCCAGACCTGCCTGCCGCTCCGGCACAGCCGACAGAGCAGACACGGTTGCCGGGCTGAGGACACAGGCCCAGCCGATACCCATCACGACCAGAGCGACGGCCAGTTGGAGATAGGAGGTGGTGGCCGTCAGCCTGGTCTGGAGCAGCGCCGAGGCGGTGAAGGCCATGAAGCCCACTGTCAGCAGCGGGCGTGGGCCGAAGCGGTCGATGAGGCGTCCGATGAAGGGGGACAGGACCGCCATCACGGCCGTGCACGGCAACAACAGGGCGCCGATGGCGTACCCGTCCAGCCCGCGCACGGTGCTCAGGTAAAGCGGGATCAGGAAGAGCACGGTGGTGTAGAAGCAGGCCAGTGCGAAGTCGGAGGACAGGGCGCCGACGAAGGCCGGCTTGCGGAACAGGGCGAGGTGGAGCAGAGGGTTGGCACTGCGGCTCTCGACGACGGCGAAAGCGAGCAGGGCGATGACGGCGAAGGCGGCGAGGGTGAGGGTCACCGCACTGGTCCAGCCCCAGGTGCCGCCAAGCGTGAAGGCGAGGACGGCGGCGGGGATGCCGAGGCCGGACAGCACGAGGCCGGGCCAGTCCAGCCGGCCGTCGGCCGTTTCGTCGCGCGACTCACGGACGCTGAAGGAGCACACCGTGAGAGCGAGCACGACGAGCGGCACATTGAGCCAGAACACCCAGCGCCAGCCTGCCGCCGACACCAGGATCCCGCCGAGCAGCGGGCCGATGGCAAGGCCGAAGCCGTTGACGCCGTACAGCGCGCCCATCGCCCGGCCGCGCTGCTCAGGTGGGAACGCGTTCTGCACGATGGCGCCGGTGGAGGTGTACAGCACGGCACACGCGGCGCCCTGAAGAAAACGGAAGGCAATCAGCCAGCCTGTGTCGGGAGCGGCACCGGCTCCCAGGGAGGCCAGACCGAAGACGACGGTGCCGGCGTAGAGGACGCGGCGGCGGCCGTGCGCGTCGGCCAGCCGGCCCATCGCCACCATGAACATCGACAGGGCGACGATGAACATGTTGACGATGAGCTGAAGCTCCGTCACCGAAGCCCCGAGGTCGGCCTGGATGCGTGGCGCCGCGGTGTTGACGATGGTCAGGTCGATGCAGCCGAGGAAACTGATCAGGCCGACACCGATGAAGGTCCACCATTTGCGGTCATTCGCTGCTGGGATCACAGAACGCGTCCTCTACGCCGGATTGTGTACGGTCAGGCAGCCGCCGGAGCGGCCGCCCGCTTCTTGAACCTGAGTGAGAGCCAACTACCCTTGCCCGGATATTCTCGGGCCACGAACAGCCGGTGGGTTTCGGCCATCGCGGCGGTCATGGGTTGCGGGTAGACGACGTGGTCATATCCCTGGTGTGCCCACATCGGCTGAATGATGGGGCACTCCTCGATGAGATAGGATAGGCAGCCGTCGAATGCCTTGCGGATATCGACGCACGGGTCCCGGGACACCATGCGGTCGATGAAATTCCGGATCGTGGAGTCCACCGCACCCCGGTATCCGGGATCGTCCCGGTAGGCATCCCGGATGCGCCGAAGAAATCGCGGGTAATCCGGGTCCTGCAGAGCCTCGTCCCAGCGGAGCACGCCATTCGGCACGCTCAGCCGACCGAGGATCTTACTGTTCCGCTCCAGCCATGCATCGCCCTCGCGCAGGGCGCGACGATGGGCTTCGACGGGATCCCACGCGAGATAGTTGGTGCGCTGGAGGGTGTCCGCCACCGCTACGGTCACCTGGCCGAAGCCGGTGCGGTTGAGCAGTTCCACGGTGGCCCGGAGTTTGTCGCCCTCGTGATAACGCTGGCCCACGCTGATCAACAGGATGGCCCGGCGGCCCGACAGATCGTTCTTCTGGCCGTTCTGCCCGAAGCTCGCCTTGGTACGGCCGTCGAGTACGTGCTCGGTTGTCTGCTCGGTCATGCTGACCTCAACTCCACAGTTCGAGCGGACGGTTGTCGCCGTGGTAGCCGATGAAGTGCCCCAGGGTGATGCGCGGCCGGTCGCCGGAGGGGCGAACGGCGTGGATCTGCCGTGGGTTGAGCAGCAGCAGGTCACCGGGGGCCGGCTTGAACACGGTCCGGGGCGGGCCGAGCCTGTCGCGGTCGATGCCCCAGGTGCGCCGGCCGCGCAGTTGGTCGTACTCGTCCGCGGTCGGCTCCACTCCCCACAACTCCAGTTCGCCGCCGGCCTCGGGGACGTTGATGTAGACGTTGACCGACAGCTGGGCCTTGAGGGTGTGGCGGGACTCTGCGGGCAGGTTCCGTTCGAGGGCATCGGTGTGCGGGTTGAGGTCGACGTCCTTGTCCTGATAGCGGCAGATGCCGATGAACGCCTTGCGCCCGTCCAGTTGGAGCAGGTTGGCTCCGGGGCCCCACGCCTCCTCGAGCAGCAGTCGCAGCACGTCGCTCGGTGCGGCATACGGCGCGAAGAGGTCGCGCATACGCTGGATGTTGCCGCGGGCCTCCGCGTGGTACCAGTCGCGGGATGCCTCATCGCTTATCTCAGAGAAGGCGAAACCTACTCGCTTGAACTCCGCCGCCTGACTCAGACCACCGCGATCCGGATGGTCAATAAGCTTTTCACGGGCACTTTCCAGGGCGACTCGCGGAACGAATCCCGGGATGTGCACCGCGAGACAGGTGCCGTCGATGACCGACTGGATATCGGCGTGCGTAAGAGCGCGGGCAGTTGTTTCCCTGATTTCAGACATGGCTGGCTCCTCGGCTGTTGTGAAGGTGATGTGCACCGCGCCGGCCTGACAATTGCCCATTGCGCGCAGTTGGCGGCAAAGACGGGTTCGCGGCCGACGATCCGCTTCAGAGCATCCACCGTCGCCCGTGCCCGCCGCGTCCTCCTCTGCCCCGATCCGGCGAGTCGTCCCTGGGGTGTACGCGGGCCCACGACGTCGTCGCCTCCCCCGATCCGTTGAATACGCCACAGGGACGTCGCAATGCGAAGAGGGGCCGATGACAATCGGTGCGTGCTGTGACATGCCGCTTGAGCAAGTGCTGTGCTGGTTCGACCTCGTACGGCGGCACGTTCGCCGACCGGCAGCGGATCGCCTTCATCACAGTCAGCCGCCCGGCCGTGGCGCCGTCCCCCGGATGGCGGATGGACATCGAGGTTTCCCTGTCGCTGTGATATTGAGATCCGTCACACAGCGTGCCCAATCGGCCACGCGGGACTGGCTCTGTCCCGGCCGCACCAGCCCTTCCGCCTCGTCTTCCTCGGAGCTCTTCATGATCAACAAACGTCAGCCATCCGCCGACGGACCGCTCGTCACCATCCAGTCGGCCGACGCGTCGGCTGCGCACGGTGTTCTCGTCGCGGACGACATCGTGTTCGTTCCGCAGCCACCAGCGCGCCTGCTCACCGCACCGAAGCTGAACGCCGTGATCAGGCCAGGCTCGGCCGGCAGCGCACCGGGCGAATCCATTGCCGTCACCGACGTGCGTCTGCTGGGCCTGGACGACGGCAAGATCAGGGCCTCCGTGGCGGTGATCACACTCGCCGAGCCATCCACCCTGCGCCGGAAGGTGCCGCAGTACTCGGCGGCGCGGCTCGGCGAGGCCATCACGGCCCACGGTGGTGACCTTTGGGCCGCACTGGGTTCACTCGGCTACGGAGTGCCAGTCGACGCAGGCCGAGAGGGCGCACCGGAATCCTGGCCGGACTTCCGTGCCTTCGCAGGCCCTGGGGAGACAGCCGTCGAAATGCACGACAGCATCGCCGCATTCGCCAACAGCGGTTGCCTTACCTGTGGATGTTGTCTCGATCTGCCGCCGAAGGCACCCTCAACTGATGGCAACCGTCGGCCCCGACAATGAGGTATTCAACCCGTGTGGGGCGTGTGACGGCCCGGGACACCTGGCGGGCATTGGCCGTCGTCGTGCCGGACATGCTGGCCTTCGGCCGGTTGGTGGCCCCGGACACCACCGGCTACCAGGCGCTGATCACAGTGCTTGCGGCCGTCCCGTCGTGTGTGGCCCTGTGCCTGCTGCGGGCCGTACCCGCCGCCGGGTTCTGCGCGCTGTGGCTCCACGCGGTGACATGCGGCCTGATCAGCCTGGTCACGGTGCTCGACTACAGCCCGGTCTTCACAATGCTGGCAGGGCTCTTCAGCGTGGTGGTCACATGCCGCCTCCGAGCCGCGCTCGCGGCGCTGGCCGTGTCGGCCATCCCCATGGGACTGACCATCCTGCTCGACCTCGCCCACGTGCCGGCCGAGCGCCGATGGCATGCCCTGGCCGGGCTGCTGGCGTTCTTTCTGTCGCTGTACATCGAAGTGTTCCTGTTCGGCCGCTGGATCCAGACGAGCAACACCAAGGCCGAGCGCACCCGGAGCCGGCTGGCCGAGGCCCGCCGGACCATCACCGACGAGCGCGCGCGCATCGCCCGCGAACTCCACGACATCGTCGCCCACGCGGTGACCGTGATGGTCCTTCAAGCAGGCGGCGCGCAGCGGGTACTGCGCAGCGACCCGGACCGGGCCTCCCTCGCCCTCGGCGACATCGAGAGCCAAGGCAGAAACGCGATGGGTGAGCTGCGCCGCATGCTGACGCTGCTGCGCACGGCGGACCAGCCCTCCACCTCCTCCCCGCACAGCGGACTCGCTGGACTGGACCGGCTCTTCGAGGGCGTGCGGCGCACCGGCGTGTCCGCCGTGTGCGAAGAGCGCGGGCGCCGCCCCCAGTTGCCGGAGAGCCTGGACCTGACCGCCTACCGAGTGGTTCAGGAGGGGCTGACCAACGTGACCAAGCATGCCGGGCCCGGTACCCGCGCCGTCGTCCGGCTGATCTGGAATGACACGTCGCTGCGCGTCGAGATCGAGGACGACGGCGCCGGAACACCGTCTACCCTGCCCGGCGAACTGTCCACCGGGCACGGCATCACTGGTCTGCGGGAACGCGTCGAGGTGTTCGGCGGCAGCCTGTCGACGGCCTCGATCGGCGGTGGCTACGGGCTCTCGGTGACCCTGCCGATCCCCGAAACCACACCGTACAGCCCCACACTGGAGGGACCTGATCCATGATCCGCGTGATCCTGGCCGACGACCAGCCGCTCGTGCGCTCCGGTATCGGCATGCTGCTCTCGGCGGAACCGGACATCGAGGTCGTCGGCGAGGCCCACGACGGGGCCCAAGCCATCGACCTCGCCGAACAACTGAAGCCCACCGTCGTCCTGATGGACATCAGGATGCCCGGCATCGGCGGTGTAGAGGCCACACGGCACATCACCGCAGACCAGTTCTCGAACGGGCAGAGCAACCCGGTACGGGTGCTGGTACTCACGACGTACAACGTGCATGAGGCGGTGATCCAGGCACTGCGGGCCGGAGCCTCCGGGTTTCTGCTGAAGGACGCGGCGCCGGAAGAACTGGTCCGCGCGGTGCGGGTGGTGGCCGACGGTGACGCATGGCTCGACCCCTCCGTCACTCCAGAACTACTGCGCGAGTTCGCCGCCCGCCCTGACCGGCTGTTGCCGACTCCGGCAGAGATGGAGAACCTCACCGCTCGCGAGCGTGAAGTGCTGGTGCTGATCGCCCACGGGATGTCGAACGGGGAGATCGCCAGGCACCTCGTGATCAGTGAGACGACAGTGAAGACGCACTACAGCAGGATTGTCATAAAGCTTGGGGTGCGAGACCGTGCCCAGGCAGTCGCGGCGGCATATCAATGTGGCCTGGTCCAGCCTGGCACGACGCCGCCTCCACAGAGTTGAGGGGCCGGCTTCGGGCTGAGTGCCTGTTGTCGTTTCGAATCTGAGGGCGGCGTTTTCACTGGTCAGGCATAGGGTCGGTGATCCGGCGGGAGTGGTGACGTGCCGTGTCGTCGCTCCCCGGGAGGTGGCGGATGCCGTCGGTGGTCGGACTGCTGGAACAGCACGAGCTCGCCGCTCGCCGTCGAGTCGAGGGCTGTGTGAGGAAGCCGATCGCATCCAGGCCGAGTTGGCGGCGACCTGGGCGGGAATGGCGGGAGTGGGCGATCGCACGCAGGCGAGTGGGCACCGTCCTGGCTCCGGATGACGGCGACATCGCTGATGAGGAGGTCGCCCCCGGCTCACGGAACGCCTTCCTGACGTTGGCCGACAGCGCGAACAAGCAGTTCATCCCCGACATCGCTGCCCAGCACTCCATGGACGCGTAGCCAGGGTGCGGGAGGGACTCGAACCGGATCGTGGCGTAGATGTACCCGATCTGGATGCGCCCGTCCGCCTCGGGGCCACGTCCACCCGTCTGCGCATACTCGTGCAGTGCATCATCGACGTCGAACATGAGGGACGTGTCGAGCTCGAGCGCGCTGCTCGTGGAGCAATCGACCGGATCGCTCTTGAAGCGGGACGTGAACGGGAGGACGAGCCGGTTACCGCCGGGCAGGGTGATCTCAAGCGGCGGCACGGCATGGGCCGGTGGCGCCAGCTCGGCCAGATTGGCCAATGCCCTGGCGACATGCCGAGGACGCAGATAGATGTCGTAGCCGTAGATCAGCCCCACATTTCCCTCTGTCTCAGATCGAACCGCACCCTCTCTGGTTCTGTCGGTAGTTGGTGACGTCAGTTGTTCGTGAAAGCTGACGGCACCAGGTGATGGCCCAGAAAGATGTTCGCGAATTCTGACGTCACCATCGGGGTTGCGGTGTCAAGGTGGATGTGCTCAGTAAAGGAGCACCCCCGATGCCGCCTGGCCAGTCGAAGGTCGAGTTGTACGCCGCGCTGCGGCGCGACTCCCGCGATGGCATGTCGAACCGGGCGTTGCAGTGCAAGTACGGCGTCACCTGGAGCACGGTCAACAAGGCCCTGACCTCGGCTTGGCCGCAGCCACGCACGACAACCGCTTCGGCGCGGCCGTCGAAGCTGGATCCGTTCACGCTGCTGATCGACGAGATCCTGCTCATTGATCTGGACGCGACCAGGAAACAGCGCCACACCGTCACCCCGGATCTACCGCCGTCTGATCGACGAGCACTCCTCGTCCGAGGCGTTGCGTTGACCACTTGAACCCGTACCGATGAGAGGGCGCAAGCGTCCTGCGAGCAACCGCGCGGTCCGGCCAGGGACTGAGAGTCCGGTGCTTATACCTTGCTCGCGACCACCATGTAGTTCTCGGCCTCAAGATCGAACGTGCTCAGTTCCGTTTGGAGTCCGACCCGGTGCAGCTCGACTTCGAGTTCCTCGTACCGGTAGGGCCAGCAGGACAGCAGTTCCGAGCGGACAAGAACCAACCCGGTCGCATCAACTTGCGCGATCGCAATCTCGATGTGGTGCTCCTCCTCCCAATGCGGCGCAATCTCCCAGCGGTAGACCACGACGGCATCGCGACCGTTCCGGCGGACGAGTCGGTCACTGATCTCCAGCCGGGAACCTCTGGCCCTCACGAGTTCCCAAGTGCGGGATGTGAGTACCAAGCGCCCGCCGGGGCGCAGAAGCCGTGACATCGACTCCAGAGCAGCACCCCTGCCTGTCGCACCCGCGGCATGGTGAAGCGAGTTGCCAACGCAGAACACCATGTCGAACGTGTTGTCCTGGAAATGGTCGGGCAACTCTTCCCAGTTCGCCCGTACGGCCCGGACGGATGCCCCGAACTCCTCAGACAGCTCTGCAGTCCGACGAACCATCGCCTCGCTGGCGTCAGTTGCGACAACCTGCATGCCACGACCGGCGAGGCCAACCGCCAACTGTCCGGTTCCGCACGAACAGTCGAGGACGTGAGCGTTCGACGGCAGGAGATTGAGGACGTCGTCGAACGACGCAGCGAACTCGGCTGGAGGCAACTTTGCATCCGAGATGAGCCATTCGTACACCTCGGCAAGCACGTCGTAGCCTGTCACAACCACTACCTCCGTCACGTGGCAGACTCACGGTAGGACGTCAGTCCATCAGCGGAGCAAGCCGGGCACCAATGGTTTTCGCAAGGATGGCTCTGACGGTGTTTGTGGGTTGTCAGTTGTCCGTCTGAGTGGATGTCACCGGCTGGTTAGCTGGGAAGTTGTTCGTGAGAAGTAGTGTCACTCGCGGGGTTGCGGTGGCAAGGTGAATGTGCTCAGTGAAGGAGCACCGCCGATGCCGCCTGGTCAGTCGAAGGTCGAGTTGTATGCCGCGCTGCGGCGTGACGCTCGCGAGGGCATGTCGAACCGGGCGCTGGAGCGAAAGTACCGGGTGGGCTGACGGACTGTTCAGAAGGCGCTGAGTTCGGCGTGGCCGCAACCTCGGGAACCGTACGCGCCTCGCCGTTCCAAGCTGGATCCGTTCAAGCCGGTGATCGACCAGATGCTGCTGGCTGATCTGGATGCGCCGAGGAAGCAGCGTCACACGGTGGTCCGGATCTATCGCCGGTTGATCAACGAGCACGCGATGGACGACGTGTCCTACCAGGTCGTGCGCGCCTACGTCGCCAAGCGGAAGCCAGAGATTCGGGTCGAGGCCGGCCGTGGCCCGGCGCAGGTGTTCATCGAGCAGTCGCACCTGGCCGGCGCCGAAGCCGAGGTCGACTTCGGCGAGGTCGCGGTCCGTTTGCGGGGCGAGCTGGTGAAGTGCCATTTGTTCTGCCTGCGGTTGTCGTTCTCCGGGAAGGCGGTGCACCGGGTGTTCGCCTCCGGCGGTCAGGAGGCGTTCTTCGAGGGCCACGAGCACGCTTTCAGAGTGCTGGGCGGCGTGCCGTTCGGCAAGATCCGGTATGACAACCTGAAGGCCGCGGTCGCGTCGGTGCTCGGCTTCACGCGGCGCCGGGTCGAGACCGACCGGTGGACCGCATTTCGGTCCCACTACGGCATCGAGCCGTTCTACTGCACGCCGGGAATCGAGGGCGCCCACGAGAAAGGCGGCGTCGAGGGCCAGATCGGCTGGTTTCGCCACAACCACTTCGTTCCCGTCCCCGAGATCGACTCGCTGGCGCACTTGAACATGCTGATCGACGAGTGGGATCTGGCCGACGAGGCCCGGCGGATCGGGACCCGTCTCCGCACGATCGGCGAGCTGTTCGCCGTCGAACGGCCGTCGTTGAAGCCGTTGCCCGTCGAGACGTTCGAGACCGGCCGCTGGTTCACCCCACGGGTCGACCGGTTCTCCCAGATCACCGTCCGCACCAACCGTTACTCGGTCCCGACCCGGTTCATCGGCCGCCAGGTCCGGGTCTTGCTGCACGCCTCCGAGCTCGTGGTGTTCGACGGCCGCACCGAGGTCGCCCAGCACGAACGGCTGCTGACCAAGAGCGGATCACGGCTCGAACTCGATCACTATCTCGAAGCGCTGCTGCGCAAACCGGGCGCGCTGCCCGGCGCCACGGTCCTCGAACAGGCCCGGGCCGCAGGCCAGTTCACCCCGATCCACGAAGCCTGGTGGACAGCCGCCTGCAACGCCCACGGCGACACCGCCGGCACCCGCGCTGTGATCGAGGTTCTGCTGCTGCACCGGCACATGCAGCACGACCACGTCGTCGCCTGCCTGGCCGCCGCGCTCCAGGTCGGAGCGCTCACCGCGGACGCGGCCGCGCTGGAAGCCCGCCGCATCGCCGACAACGACGAACCGACCTCGGCCAAGCCACGACGCCGAGCCACTACCGAGGCACACCGGGCCGTCGCAGCGACCGTCACCTCGCTGACCCAGCGGCGCCTGGCGCAACTGCCCAAAGACACCCGACCCATGCCTGACGTGTCGATCTACGACCAGCTGCTTCCCAGCCGGCGAGCCGCCGTGGCCGCCGCTGGGCGCGCGCCGGCCCCGAGACCTACCCAGAAGCCGAGCAGGAAGAAGCCGCCGCCATGAGCCCTCGCCGCCGGATGAGTGAGCAAGCCGCCGAAGCCGCCGTCGACCAGACATGCCGGGTCCTGCGACTGCCCACGATCCGCAACCAGTTTCCCGACCTGGCGGCCAAGGCCGGCAACGACCAGATGTCCTACCTGGTGTTCCTGGCCGAACTGCTGCCGGCCGAGTGCGACGACCGCGCCAGGCGCCGCTCCGAACGCCGGATCATGGCCGCCCGGTTCCCCCGGGAGAAATCGCTGCGCGAGTTCGACTTCGATGCCAATCCGAACATCGACTCCGCCGTCGTCGGCTCGCTGGCCACCTGCGAGTGGGTGAAGTAGGGCCTGCCGCTCTGCCTGATCGGTGATTCCGGCACCGGCAAGTCGCACCTGCTGATCTCGCTGGGCACCGAGGCGGCGATGGCCGGGTTCCGGGTGAAACACACCCTGGCAACGAAGCTCGTCAACGAGCTCGTCGAAGCAGCGGACGAGAAACAGCCGACCAAGACGATCGCCCGCTACGGCCGTGTCGATCTGTTGTGCATCGACGAGTTGGGCTGTGCGCCACGAGGCGCTGATGGATCTCGGGGGATGAGAGGCCCGCCGTTGGTCATCGCAGTGACCGGTTGAAGCTGGGGGCAGGCTGAACCCCGGGTTGGGGGTGAGGCCGGAAAGCAGCCTCGACAACGTAGGGGCGGACCGACACCACCAGGCGGTTCGTGCCCGCAAGCGAAGACGGAATGGGTGCAAGGAAACTGAACCAGTGGTTGACGTCCCGTGAGTCGTCAGCGGCCTGCCGAACCTGGTGGATGGGCCGCTTTGCAGTGCTGGAGAGTGCTACATCCGATGGCCTCTCCTCTCCCGCCGCCTTTATCCCATGGGTTTCGGGAGGCCCGGACCAAGACTGCGATGTGCGGTCCGTGGCGATGCTGCCGGGGTACAGCTGGGCACCGACGCCGTCACAGAGATCCTCAGTGAACGTGGGAAGCGATCTGGCATCGCCCTTCCCGTCCGGCAGCCGGCCGGGCGGCGGGCAGGCGCGACGCCCGCTGATGGCGCCAGATCGTGGCGGAGTCGCCGTAGTACTCGGAGGCCGGGAAAGCCGGTCACATGGGGAAGGGCGACAGCGTGATAGCAGCAGGACTGCTGTCGGGGAGGAACGTTGTTGAAATAACGACGCGCCGTCGACAACCTGGCCGGGAAGTATGACAGCGGGGCGACGGGTACTCGATCATCAGATCAAGCTGCACCAATGGGCAAGGAACGAGCCGGATGCCGGTTCGATGATGTATTCAACTTGGTCTGCGACTTGGCCACTTTGGTGGTGGCCTGGGAGCGGGTGTCTGGCAACCGGGGCGCCAGGACAGCAGGTGTGGATGCGGTCACCCGCTACTACGTCGAGGAACGTCATGGAGTGATTCCGTTCCTGGAGGAGCTTCGTTGCTCACTCAAGGACGGGTCCTTCACTGCGCTGCCGGTCAAGCAGGCGGTGATTCCCAAGAAGAACGGCAAGGTCCGGTACTTGGGCATCCCGACCTTGCGGGATCGCGTCGCGCAGATGGCGCTCAAGCTGGTCCTGGAGCCGATTTTCGTCGGGCTCAGGATGCCATTGCCGAGATCCACCGCTTCACCCGCAAGCCGTCGACCTACGACTGGGTTATCGAGGGCGACATCAAGGCTTGCTTCGACAATGTCGATCACCACGTCCTGATGGGTCTGGTGGCCGAACGGATCAAGGACCGCAAGGTTCTGCGGCTGGTTCAGTGCGTGTCTGCGGGCCGAGGTTGTCGAGCTGCATGGTGGATTCGCGGAGACCCTCACGGGCACTCCGCAAGGAGGGGTTGCCTCCCCGCTGCTGGCCAATGTCTATCTCTCCGTTCTGGACCGGCATTTCTCGCGTATCTGGAACACCGGGATGAGTCCCGGATGGCGAAGGCTAGCCCGACGCCGCAAGGGGCAGCCGAACTACCGTCTGGTGCGATACGCCGACGACTTTGTCGTGCTGGTGCACGGCACCAAGTCCGAGGCCGAAACGCTCAAGGCGGAGATCGGCGCACTACTGGCCCGCAAGCTGAAGATGACCCTCTCGGTCGAGAAGACCCACATCACCCACATCGACGACGGCTTCGTCTTCCTGGGCTTCCACATCCAGCGAAGGCCCTGGTGCGACGGTCGTCGCGTCGTGCTCACCATCCCGTCCAAGCCCGCCTTGGCGTCGGTGATGCGCAAGATCAAGAAACTGACGGGGCGAAGTACCACCTCGCACTCGTTGGAGGAGGTGCTGCGGACGGTCAACCCGGTCCTCCGGGGCTGGGCTGCCTATTTCCGCTACGGCGCGTCCAAGAGAACGTTCTCCTACCTCGGCTGGTACGCGTGGTGGAGACTGCTTCTCTGGATCCGCTACAAACACCCCCACCTGACCTGGAAACAACTGTGGCGCCGCTACTACGGGGCGGACCGCATCACCGAGGGCGGAATCGTCCTCTACAACCCGGCGAAGATGCGGGTCCAGCGCTACCAGTTCCGGGGAGCACAGATCAGCACGCCCTACAACATCGCAGAGGTTGACCCCGACGGAGCACGCTTCCGCCGGACGAACCACGACCATGTGGCCTTCGTCGGCCAGGTCAGCGAATACCTCGCCTGATCCAGCGGATCACGTGGAGAGCCGGATGCTCGGCCAACGGGCACGTCCGGTTCGGCGGGCGGGGACGGGAAGACCGGTACTGGAAACGGTGCACGGCGTCCCGTCCCCGACCCAACACATGCAACTCGACCGCCGCGGCGCCGAACTCCTCTTCCAGGTCCTCACCGAAGGCGAGGAGAAGAACTCCGTCGCCATCGCCTCCAACGACTCCTTCGCCGGCTGGGGCAAGACCTTCACCGATCCCAGACTCTGCGCCGCCATCGTCGACCGGCTCACCTTCGGCGGCAACATCCTCGAGACCGGCACCGAGTCCTACCGCCTCGCTCACAGCCGCGAACTCGCCCGCTAAGCCATCCCCACACCATCCGGACTGCCGTCAGAATTCACCAACATCCAGCCGGCCCGAGGCCACGAACCGCCGTCAACTTTCGCGGCCAAACGACGTCAGCATTCACGGTCAAAGCCACCCTCTCACGCCCCGGCCCTTGGGCGCTTGTCGGTTTATGGCTCGCACCACGTGTGTTACGAGCCCATAGGAGTGGCTAAGGCAGTCGGGCCGCGGGCACCCCCTGGCGCGTGTCCGCGTCCACAATGCCCTGCGCATTCGCCGAGAACCGGTAGTTACGCCAGGACGGGCCCACCTTGCGGTCGCGGACCGGGATGAGCGTGCCGTCCACGATCCACAACCGCTCGACGGCATCCTGCGGCGCCCGGACCGGCTCGAGCGCGGGCAGCCGGACCAAGACGCTCGTTCCCCCGGCACATGGTGGCCGGCGAGAACCCGAACAACGGCGCGAGGGGAGCGCTCCTCGGAGCGCCTGCCGCATCATGAGGTTCGTCCGGCAATAGACCGCCACCAGCAGCACCCGGTCGGGCAACGGCAGCCGCCACGGACGCCCCCACCGACAATCGTCACCGTGGCATTCCCGCACCGCTTTCGCTGACGACGAGTTCAACAATCACACCGGCCGTCAGGCGCCCGTGATCCGCTGTTTGCTGATGACCGCTGCGAGTTGCGTTTCCATGACACAACCATGATCAACGATCAAGGGAACCGACGTCTCACCGCCAACCATGCACGAACTCGTTGGCCTGCGGGAAGTGCGTCGTCAGGTCCACGACTTCTACGCCACCAGGGACAAGCCCCCATACGTACGGGGACGGCACCACCGAGCTGAAGCTCCCGCCGAAGGCCGCGGGCCCCCACGTGCGCGGGAAAGACCCCTATCCGCTTGCCCTTTCAGAGATCGACAGGCCGTTTTTTGCTCACTCCCCTTAGTTTGGCGTTTAACGTCGCAGGTCAAGTGACCTGCGAGGGTGCACGCCAAGCTGAGCCTCAGCTGATGTAGTACGACGGGTTGGGGAGCTTGTACGTCCTGTCGGCGTAGCCGCCCTCCAGGTCCGAGTACTGGTCGCCGAAGCTGGCGATGATCTCGTACCCGAGGTCAGTCTCGATGTGCTCCCGGACGCGGGACTTGTACTGCACGGTCGTGCAGGTCCACGTACCCGGGGAGGCGCAAGCGCCCAGGTAGGACGGCGGGTTCGTCGTGTCCTCGAGGATCATGTGGTCGGTGTCGAGGTTCACGTCGTCGCCGACCTTCTTCAAATTCTCGACGAGGGCGGGGCGCAGCGCCTCGCTGCTCCCCGAGATATAGAAGACCTCGGCACCCTTGGATTGTGCGTACCGGGCCAGTTCGGGGCTGCCGAACACCGCGGGACGGTTGGCCTGGTTCACGTAGGCGGCCCAGGTCGAGTAGTTGAACCCGTAGTTGTACTTCTTTTCGTAGTCGAGGCTGAGCAGCATCGTGTCGTCGATGTCGAAGACGACAGCGGGCTTCTCGCCCTTGTGCAGCGCCCTGCGGGTCGCCGTGTCTATGTACTTCTTCGCTGCCGCGTCGACACCGGCCAGGTCCTTGGCGTACGGACTGGTGGGCGAGGCCTGGTACACGCCGTTGGCGTCGAGGTGGGTGCCGTAGTAGGTGTCGATGTCTTTGGCGAGGAGCCCGATGTTGTACGGCTCGTGAGTGGAGTTCGCGGTGGACTGGTCGGCGGTGGCCACGCCGGCGCCGTACAGGGCGGCACTGGCGACGGCACAGGCGGCGGTGACGGCTGCGAGACGCAATGGCTTATGCATGCAGGTATTTACGCGCGCCGCAGCCGCGGGAGCAAGATCCTTTGCCCAACTCTGTTCCGGGGGCACAAACGGGGCAAGGGACGTCTGTGATCAATCGGCGGGATTCGACTTCGCGGCGGGGCCTGATCCGGTAGATCGTCTTGCGTGACACGCGTGCAACTGATCGATGCTGAGCTTGGTGTTTACGTAACGTGGGCAGGCTTGGTGTTCCTTGATCGACTCGGTGCGTTTGACGGTCTTGCCGACGTTGTGGCGCTTGAGGGTGAGGGAGCCGGACGCGTGGCTGGTGTTCGAGGCCGAGTCGGGCCAGGCGCTCCGCCCGCCCAAGGCCCGCACCTGATCCCGTATCGGAGTGCCGCCGCAGGTCAAAGTGTCGGCGAAGGGATCGGGGTGGGTCTCGGTCGCCGGGACTGTCTGCGTGAAACGGGGCGAGCGGAACCGCCTGACCTACCGGACGCTGTTGCACCATCCCGGCCGGCGCGGTGAGAAGCACGGCTTTCGGGAGCAGGACTCGCCGAGCTGCTGGAGGCCGCCCATCAGCAGCTCGGCGGGAAGATGGTGCTGGTCTGGGACAACTCCACCCAGCCCAAGGACGCGCTGATGCGTGAGTTACTGGCCGCCCACAGGCAGTGGCTGACCGTCTTCCGGCTGCCGGCCTACGCCCCGGAGTTGAACCCGGCGGAAGGCATGTGGGCGAACCTCAAGAACTATCTGGGCAACCTCGCGGCCCGCACCGTGGACACTCTCGCCGACCTCACCCGCAACCGGCTGAAGAAGATGCAGTACCGGCCCGACCTCGTCGACGGGTTCATCGCCGAGACCGGCCTCACCTGGACACTGCCACGACGTCACCCAAAAGCGAAAACCTCAGTTGCGATCTTCGTTCCGGTAGTGCGGCCGTGTTCCATGCTGCGGCCAGGATCCAGAAGAGCCAGAACGAGGGGGAAGCTTGTCCCCGGCACGCTCGATCGCGCCGAAGGGAATCGCGGGGGAGAGCTGTCGGCTACTGCTCGCCCAAACCGGTGGCGTGTTGATCCACCTCGATGTCCGAGCGCCGTACGCCGGTGAATCGTGTGGGCCGGAAGGCCCCAAGGAGGTCCTGCTCCTGATCGGTTGTGATCTCGGCCGCGACCAGGCGTCCCAGAATCGGCGCCAGGGTGACCCCGCTGTGCGAGACGAGGCAATAGACGCGGGGCTGCGCGGAGGCATAGCCGGCGACGGTGTGGCCGTCCGCGGGCAGTGACCGCAAGCCGATGCGCAGGTCGATCTCCGGTGCCCGGCCCGGGTCGGGCAGCAGAGGCGACAACCGTCGGGCGAGGGTGCTTGCGATGTCCCCGTCCGCGGACGGCGGGTCGGCCGGATCGACGTGGGCGTTCAGATCGAGAGCTTGTAGGACGGTATGCCCGCCGGCCTCGGGGCGGAGGTTGAGGCCGGGGCTGTGGATCACGCAGCGCAGGTCGAGTTGTGGTGACCTGGCGTACCCGAGCAGGCCGACGGTCTGCGCTCCGCGACCGGTATCCGTCACCATGGGAACGTCGATCCCGGCCCGTGCGGCGAGCCGTTGTGTCCAGCGGCCTGCCGCCAGGACGACTCGATCGCCCGTGCAGACCTCGCCTCCCGCCAGGGTGACGGATACTCGGTCAGGCCCGTCGTTGATGGCTATGACCTCGCCGATCGCGAACGTGGCTCCGTGTTGCTCGGCGTCCGCCAGCAGGTTGTTCACGAAACGGTCCGGCAGAACGTATCCCTCGCTGGGGAAGTGTGCGATGGACGTGATGGTCGCCGGGATGCGGAGGCCGCCTGCGGTCCGCGCCGCTTCCTTGGGGGTGACCCAGTGTGCGGGGTAGCCGAGTGCCTGCAGTCGTTCCACGTTGTCGGCGAGCCGCTGCTCGTTTGCGGCGTCCGCCCACTGCAGCGCTCCGCTGGGGAAGTACGACGGTGCGCCGCGCAGTTGCGCGGCGAGCCTGGCGTGCTCCTCCATCCCCGCGAGGTTCAGCCGGTGGTAGTCCGGGTCGGGCTTCCGGCTGGAGTTGGTCCAGGCGAAGGTGGTCGCGGTCGTGCCGGTGCCGGCTCCCCGCTGATCGAGCAGGAGAACGTCCTCGCCGGCGACGGCAAGCTGCCTCGCGACGCTCACGCCCAGCACGCCGGCACCGACGATGATGACCTTCATTGTGTGCGCATCCTTTCTGGCAGCGGCACGCTGCTCACATGGCGGGGACGGGAAGCTCCAGGAAGAATTGGGCGGTTCCCGGACGGACGAGGGTCGTCACCACCTCGACGGTGCTGCCGTCATCGGCACGCAACTCTCTGCGCCTCATCAGCGCGGGCGTTGCGGTCTCGCTGTGCAGCAATGCGGCGTCGTGCTCGTCGAGGGCCACCGGGTCGAGGTAGAGCCGGATCGAGTCGATCGGTACTCCCTTGCGCTGCAGATACCGGAGGGTGACGAGGTCTTCGAGGTTCTCGTTCAGCAGGTCGGGGGCGGCCGCGAAGAGGACGACGTGCCGCTCGACCGACTGCGGCTCCTCGCGTACGTTCAGTTTGCGGCGGACCAGTTCCACTACGGCCGTGTCGGCGGAGGCGCCAGGGAGGGGCAGGATGGCGTCGGCGGCCCTGACGATCCGTGCGGAAACCACTTCGTGCCTGCCTGGCGCGCCCTTTGCGGCTGCCGCAGGAGTGACGAAGTTGAGCAGATTGATCTGCCGCGTCACGTCCGCCACGAACGATCCGTGGCGCCGCTGGCGAATTGCCAGCCCCGCCTCGGCCAGGTCGTTGAGGACCCGTTGGGCCGTGGCACGACTCACGCCGTACTCGGCGGAGATATCCATCTCGCTTGGCAGACGCGAGCCAGGCGGGAGGGCCCCGGACAGGATCTTCGCTTCGAACTCTCGCCTGATCTGTACATAGAGTGGCACGGTCATGGTCAGACCGTACATTCACCCGATTGACTGGTAAGAGCGAGCTGACCAGCCCAGTCTTCAGCGTCCGAGCCTCATGGGCGGAATGCTGTTCCCGACCTGTCCCGCGAGGTTGCCGGGCGGGTTCGACGGTGACCACGGAGCCGAGCCGACGACGGTACGGGCGTGGCCGCGCCCGGAGCCTTCCGGACCGCCGATGACGGGCGATCGGTCCCGCCTTCACCGATTCGCTGAAGGCACGCTGGGCCCCGTAACAGTCGGCGCCGTTCCCACGGTCGGGATCCCTTTCAGCCGGTAGCCGAGCGCCAGAGGGCTGGACCCTTGCCTGCTTCGTCATGTCAGGTCTCCCGTCTGATCTGCGAGGCGACCAGCGCTAGCTCTAGACCATACAATTACATAATTGACCGGTCAATACAGAGCGGCGGTTCTACTCAGCAGGCACCTCCCTGAGAGGAAGGCCAGTGCCACCGATCTGGTGGCCGGCTCGTACCAGGCGGGGAACCTTGAGGTCTTCCCGGCGACGTAACGGTTGCGATGAGTGACGTAGTGCGGTCGATGCGGCCCCGAGCCGGGTGACCTGGCGTCAGATATGGGTGAAGCCCCTGGTAGGAACGGGTCTGAGAAGATCAATTTCCGTACGGCCAGAGGCTTCACGCGTTGACCAGCATCACCTACACCGCCGTGCTCGATTTCGGCGAGGAGACCGCCGAGGCCATGACCCGGCTCCTGCGCGAGCACCGCAAACGGCTCGGCACCCGCAAGGACACTCGGGCCTTGGGCGTCTTCAAGCAGGGCGTCTGCGGCGTAGCTGTCGCGCCTGCTTATTGATCTTGGTTGTGGCCTGCTGTTGCTCAGTTGTACTGAGCGGTGGATCGCGTCCCATGAAGTGGTGTAGCCGGGCGTGGTCCCGGAACGCGCGGGTGTCTGCCCGGGGCGTGCAACCGCTGACCGTGCATGCTCCCTGAGCAAGGGCAGGCCATCGCGCAAGTCTCCCTGGTAAACGGCCAGTTCAACCAGAGGAGCACGCGATGGCCTTGTCCCAGTCTGAGCTGATGCGGCTGCTGGAGTCACTACGCCGGGCCGACGGAGTTGAAGCAATCAGGGTGGTGCGCGAGCGCATCCTGCAGGAGCTGATCGAGGCCGAGGCCACCGAGGTGATCGGTGCCGCGCCGCGTGAGCACTCCCAGACGCGCACGACCTGGCGCACTGGACACCGGGAGAGGCTGCTGGCCACGCAGGCCGGCGACCTGGACCTGAAGATCCCCAAGGTGCGGAGCGGGTCATTCTTCCCGTCGCTGCTGGAACTGAGCTGCCCGAGTTTCGTAGCGGCCGGTTTTGCGTGTTTTCAGGTGGCGTTCGAGGTCGCCAGGGAACGGTAGTACGCGGCTTCGAATTCCTCGGGTGGGACGTAGTCGAGGGCGGAGTGCAGGCGCTCGGTGTTGTACCAGCCGACCCACTGGACGACGGCGCGTTAGACCTGGTCAGCGTCCCGCCACGGGCCCTGGTGCTCGATCAGTTCGGCCTTGAAGGATCCGTTGAGGGCCTCGGCCATGGCGTTGTCATAGCTATCGGCGACAGAGCCGACCGACGCGCTCGCGCCCGCTTCCAGCAGCCGTTCGCCGTAGCGGATAGATACGCCTCTTCACGCAGCTTGCGGACTTTCACCGCCGCCCCGGGACCGCTGACGACGAGCCCGCTGCGCACCGGATCGAGCTACTCGCGGATGTAGCCGATCCGGCTCACCCCGGAACCGGCCCGGATGCGACCGGCTGACCAGGATCTGAGCTGCGGTGATCGGACCGATGCCTTGCAACTTCAGTAGTTCTGGCGCCTGATCCTTGACGAGCTGGAGGATCTCGTTCTCCAACTCGCGAGCTTCGGCCTGCAGGTGCCGGACGTGCTGGATGCGGATAGTCGGCCATCGGCCGCGAGTACGGCGCGGTCGACTGTCTCGCGCAGTCGTTGGCCCGACGCCAGGACGGCGACAGCGGCGGGGCTCCGCAAGATGGGTGCCGACGCATGGAATTCGACCGCCTTGACGGGCCCGACAACCGCCTGACGACGTGGCCTTGGCCTCAGCCGCACAGCCCGTGTCCAGGGTTCCGGGTCAAGGCCCTTGTGGAGCGGTCAGGGCTTTGTGGGTCGACTCCAGGATCTTCTCCGACAGTTCGGTGCCCGCGGTGGCCCGGGCAAGCAGGATTGCGCCGACCAGAGTGGCCACCATGGGAAGGCCGTCGTTGGTGTCGGTGGACAGCCACGCGGCGAATTGCTCGACTCCGGCCGCGTAGGTTTCGCGCACCTCACCGGCTGTGGGCTCGCGAGCCATGTCCCCGGCGAATCCCGCGGTGGGGCAACCGGTGCCGGGCTGGTTACGGTGCTCGGCCGACAGGTAGAAGTCGACGAGGCAGCCGCGTGCGGTGTCGTGATCGCCGTGGGTCGTGTCGAACTCCGCGAGGAGTAGGTCAAGGTCCCGGAAAGCGGCTTGGGCCGCCTCGGCCACCAGTGCCTCCTTGGAGGGGAACTGCTTGTAGAAGCCGCCCGTGGTCAGTCCGATGGACTTCATCAGGTCGGCGACGCTGATGCCGTTCACGCCGCGCTCCCGGAAGAGCTGGGAGGCCGCGGCGACCGCGCGCCTGCGGTTCTCGAGCGCTTGTGCCTGCGAAACGCGACTCATCACTCACCTGTCCACGTTAGATAGTGAAGTGCATCTATCGTACGCGAAGTGTCGGGTGGGCGGCCGCAGCGTCCTCTTTCGGTGCGGCTCTCTCCTGCTGTCGCGCGGCGACGAGTTCGTGGGCCCGCACCGGAAGCGGCTTCCGACCGTGCGATGCATCCGTTCCGGAGTGCGGTTGCGAGAAGGTGCCGAGGCGAATCTCGTGGAGCGCATGCCCAGCGGTCGACGGAGTCTATGCAGCCTCTGGGTGACAAGTGGCCCATGCCGCGTTGTGCTCGGCATGTATGCAACATGCAGGTCTGCGGGGGTGTCGTTCGCCGTGGCCGCGCGCTCGCTGACCCCGTAGCCCGCGTGCGCGTCGAGCAGTCTCCGGCCTCGGGCGGTGGCTGGCGCGTCGGGGCTGTTGACTGAATCTCTTTAGATATCTATCGTAATCTAAAGCGAGGCCGACGCTCTAGCCCCCTCTACTCATCCGCCAGACCAGAAATGAGATCCACCTCATGACCACGCAGAACAAGACCGCTGTCGTCACCGGCGCGTCCGCCGGCCTGGGTACCGCCTACGCGCAGCGGCTTGCCGACCGGGGTTACGACC
>NZ_JBFAIR010000070.1:0-26911 GCF_040654815.1 Streptomyces sp. NPDC050619
GGAGGAGGCGGCGGCCGCGCTCGGCGCGCTCCAGTCCGGCACCGCCGCGGCCCGCGGGGACACCGGCGCCGCCGACACAGCCGTACCGAAAGCAACCGCCGTACCGGAAACAACCGCGCACGACACCGATCACAGCGACTACGAAGGGGGAGCGGCTCGATGACCAGCCGCGATGCGGGCGACACGGCCTGGGCGCTGGAACCGATCCTGCAGGTGCCGCACGTCGTGGCCGCCGTTCTGCTGACCCGGGACGGGCTGGTGACGGGGTACACGGACGCCCTGTCGCAGCCCTCGGCCGAGCGGGTGGCCGCCATCACCAGCACCGTGCAGGGCGCGTGCCGCACCGCCGCGGCCGCGTTCGCGGACGCCGACCGGGCCGAGGTGCGACAGATCGTCATCGAGTCGGACCACGGCTACGTCCTGATCGTGCCGACGGACCACGGCACCTGTGTGGCCGCGTACGGGGACGGCGAGGTGCGTCTGGACCTGCTCGCGCACCGGGTGCACTCGCAGGTGGCGCGGCTGGGCGAGAAGGCGATGGCCGCCGCGCCCAGAGGGGCCGACGGCGGCGCTCCGGCATGACCGGCCGCCGGGCCGGCCGACCCCTCGTTCCCGCGTACCTGTCGACCGGCGGCGTGGCCCGGCCCGGCCGGCACCGGCTGGAGCGGCTGTCGGTGCTCACCGGCAGCGGCAGGTCCGCGCCCGCCGAGTTGCCGGCCGCCGAACTCGCCCTGCTTGACGTCCTGGACGGCGGTTCGCTGACGGTGGTGGAGGCGGCGGCCCTGCTGCGGCTGCCGGTCTCCGCGGTGCGCGTCCTGGCCGCCGACCTCATCGACCGTGACCTGGTGCTCGCGCGTGCGCCGATCCCGCCCGCCGAACGCTTCGACCCCGACCTGCTGAAGAGAGTGGCCGATGGCCTCCGCGCCCTCAAGCACAGCTAGCGCCGTCCACCTGCCCGACACCGCCCGCGACCTGGTGAAGATCCTGGTGGCGGGGCCCTTCGGGGTGGGCAAGACGACGCTGATCGACTCGGTGTCCGAGATCCGGCCGCTGCACACCGAGGAGCGGCTGAGCGAGGCGTCCGCGCGGGTGGACGACCTCGACGGGGTGCGGGACAAGGCGACGACGACCGTCGCCATCGACTTCGGGCGGATCAGCCTGACGGGCGGGATCGTGCTGTACCTGTTCGGCACGCCCGGCCAGGAACGCTTCCGGTCGCTGTGGGAGGACATCGCGTACGGGGCGCTGGGGGCGCTCGTCCTGGTCGACAGCCGCCGGATCGAGGCGTCGTTCGACGTGCTCGGGCTGGTGGAGGAGAGCGGGCTGCCGTACGCGGTCGCCTTCAACGCGTTCCCCGACGCGCCGAGCCACTACACCGAGGACCAGCTGCGCGCCGCCCTGGACCTGGAGCCGGGCACGCCGCTGGTGACGTGCGACGCCCGGGACACGAACTCGTCCGTCGACGCGCTGCTCGCCCTGGTCCAGCGTCTGATCGACCACCACCCTCCGGAGTACCGGTGACCACTCATCCCCCTGCCCAGCAGGACTTCTCCCGCTCGGCTCCCGTGCGGCTGTGGGAGGACGGCTTCGCGCGCGATCCGTACCGCTACTACGCCGACCTGCGCGCCCAGGGCCCGGTCGGCTGGGCCGAGCTGGCGCCGGGTGTTCCCGCGCATGTCGTCACGGACCGGCGGGCCGCGCTGGATCTGGTGCGGGACACGGACACGTTCTCGCACGACCCCCGGCCGTGGGAATCGACGGTCGCCGCCAACTCGCCGGTGCTCGGCATGATGCGCTGGCGGCCCAACTCCCTGTTCTCGGACGGCGCCGCCCACATCCGCTACCGCACCTCGCTGATCGACACCTTCGAGCGGGTCGAGCCGCACGACCTGCGGGCGCGGGTGCACCGGGCGGTGCGGGTGCTGGTGAGCCGGATCGGGCCGCGGGGCGAGGCGGATCTGGTGGGCGAGTTCGCGCGGCCGTTGATGGCGCTGGTGTTCAACAGCCTCTTCGGGCTGCCGGACAGCCAGAGCGACCGGCTGAACGCGGCGCTGGGAAAGCTGATCGAGGGCGGCGATCAGGCCATCCAGGGCGAGGCGGAGTTCGGCGGATACGTGCTGGAGCTGATCGCCGCCAAGGCGGAGCGGCGCGGTGACGACCTGCCGAGCTGGCTCCTCGATCATCCGGCCGGGCTGACCCCGGAGGAGGTCACCTGGCAGGTGTTCCTCACGCTCGGCGCGGGCCACGAGCCGACCGCGAACCTGGTGTCCAACGCCCTCTCGCGCATCCTCGGCACCCCCGACTACTACTCCACTCTCACCAGCGGGGCCCGGCCCGTGATGGACGCCGTGGTCGAGGTGCTGCACCACGAGACGCCGCTGGCGAACTACGGCATCCACTACGCGCGCCGGCCCGTGACCTTCCACGGCGCGTGGATCAGGGCGGCGGTGCCGGTCGTGATCTCGTACGGGGCGCTCGCGCACGCCGCTGAGCAGGAGGCCGTCCGCGGCCGCCATCCCCAGGACGCCTCGCATCTGTCCTGGTCGGCGGGCCCGCACGCCTGCCCGGTCAAGCAGCACACGCTGCTCATCGCCACGGAGGCGATCGAGCGGCTCACCCAGTGGCTGCCCGATCTCGAACCCGTGCTGTCGCGCGAGCGCCTGAGCTGGCGGCCCGGCCCGTTCCACCGTTCGCTGACGTCCCTGCCCGTCCGGTTCAGCCCCCGCTCCCCCGACCAGCCAGGAGATCCGTCGTGACCGTCACCGACCGCATCGCGCTCGACCCGTTCGGCGCCGACATCCCCGGCGAGAGTGCCCGGCTGCGCGCCCTGGGCCCGCTCGTGCCCGTGGACCTGCCCGGCGGCATCCCCGCCTGGGCGCCCACCGACTACGACACCCTCAAGAGCCTCATCCTCGACCCGCGGGTCAGCAAGGACCCCCGCCTGCACTGGAAGCTGTGGCCGGAGATCGGCGACCATCCGTCGTGGGGCTGGGTGCTGGGCTGGGTGGGCGTGGTCAACATGCTCTCCACGTACGGCACCGACCACGCGCGGCTGCGCAAGCTGGTGGCGCCCAGTTTCACGCACCGGCGCACCGAGGCGATCCGGCCGCGGGTGGAGGCGACCACCACGGAACTGCTCGACGCCCTGGCGGCGGCCGGCACCGGCGTGGTGGACCTCCGGGCCGAGCTCGCCCATCCGCTGCCCATGCTGATCATCTGCGACCTGTTCGGCGTTCCGGAGGAGTTGCGGGCGGACACCGGCCGGCTGGTCGCGGCCATCATGGACACCTCCGACCCGAGCCCGGAGCACGCCGCGTTCGTGCAGCGGCAGATCGGCACGGTGCTGCCCGCGCTCATCGCCCACCGCACCGAGCATCCCGGCGACGACCTCACCACGGAACTGATCCGGGTCCGGGACGAGGACGGCGACCGGCTCAGCGACGAGGAGTTGCTGTACACGCTGCTGCTGGTCATCGGCGCCGGGTTCGAGACCACCGTCAATCTCATCGGCAACGCGGTCGTCGCCCTGCTGACGCACCCCGAGCAGCTGGCGGCCGTGCGGTCGGGGGAGATCGGCTGGGAGGCCGTCGTCGACGAGACGCTGCGGGTGCACCCCTCCCTCGCCTCGCTGCCGCTGCGGTTCGCCGTCAGCGACCTCACCGTCGGCGACGTCACCGTCCCGGCCGGCGACGCGATCATCACGACGTATGCCGCCGCGGGCCTGGATCCCGCGCACTACGGTCCGGACGCGGACTCCTTCGACGCGGCGCGCGGCGCCGACGACCACCTGGCGTTCGGGATCGGTGTGCACCGGTGCATCGGCGCGCCGCTCGCCCGCGCGGAGGCGCTGACCGCGCTGCCCGCGCTCTTCGACCGCTTCCCCGGCCTGCGGCTGGCCGTCGACGAGGGCGAGTTGCGGCAGGTGCCGTCCTTCATCGCGTTCGGCTGGCGGGAGATTCCGGTGCGCCTGGGCGGGTGAGCGGAAGAGGGTCGGGAGCCCGACCGGTCCCCCGTTCCGGTCGTGCCCCCGCGCGTAGAACTTACGTGCCATGCCGATCTGTTGTGAAGCGCTTCGATGCCCGCTGCGCCGCCCGGAGGGCTCACCTGTGCACAGGTGAGTCCGATTGGTCCCGTTTCTTCCGAACTCTGTTTCGCCCTACCCCTGTTTCGTCCGGGCGAGGACGGGTGGTTCGAGGTCGCCCACAGCGAGGTGGGCGAGGACGACTTCGTAGAGGTCGCTGCCGGCGGTGAGGAGCCGGCGTTCGAGGACGGGTTCCGCGCTGCGGACGTGTTCGCGCACGGTCTGGGCGTGCATGCCGAGGGTGTGTGCGGCTCGTTCGGCGTTGCCGCCGGCGGCGATCCAGGTGCGCAGCGTCCGGCGCAGGTCCCGGGGGTCGGTGTCCAGCCGCCCCAGGAGGTCGTGCGCCCAGACCCGCACGGCGGTCTGGGCCAGCAGGTCGGCGAGCCGAACACGGGCGCGCTGCGCATCGGCGCCCTCGACGGGCGGTTCGGGGAGGCCGACCTGGATGTTCAGCGCCAGATGGGCGACGGCGCGGACGGTCAGGTCGGAGAACTCCGCGCGCAGCAGGCGCTCCACGCGTTCCATCCGGGCGCGCACGGTGTTGCGGCTCACGCCGAGGACCTTCGCCGCGCTGACGGCGGTGAACTCCAGGCCCAGCCGGGTGGTGGCGAGGAGTTCGGCGCGGGTGTGGGGCGGCAGCGTGTCCAGCGGCCGCAGCACCCGGCCCGTCCAGTCACGGAGCGCGGCCGGGTCCATCAGGCGTTCGGGATGGGTGCGTTCGGCGTACACGGCCGCCTTGTCCGGCCGGAAGCGTGCGACGGCGAGGGCGCTGACGGCCTGCCCGTAGGCGATGGCGGTCCGGGCGAGGCTCTGCCGGAAGCTGCCGCCGAGGAACGTCCCCGGGTTCCGGTCGAGCAGCGACCGCAGAGCCTGGCCCGCGGCTTCACCAGGGGTGACGACGATCACGTGCTCCTCGCGGGCGGGGCAGCGCACGACCAGGGCCTGCTCGTGCGTCGCGTCCAGACACTCCTCGGCGAGCCGGTCGCGTTCCTCGGCGTCGCCTTCGAGGACGTAGACGCAGGCCGTGTCCGTTTCGAGCAGGCCCGGCCAGAGGCCGGCGGCGACGCGGCGCGCCGACATGGTGTCCTCCACCATCAGCAACTGGAGGATCGCCAGGCGCAGATCGGACGCCGCTGACCGCAGGCGGTTTCCCGCCTCGGTTGCCTCCTGTGCGCGCAGCAGCAGTTCGACGACCTGGGCGGTGCGGGTCACGATCTCGGAGGCGCGCCGGTCGAATGGGGCCGGGCGCGACACGGCGAGCACGCCGGCCGACAACGGGTGCGGGCGCTCCACCATCACCAGGCGTAAATGGTGTCCCTGTCCTTCCCAGGCGGCGGACGCGATGCGGCCCGCGACGATGTCCGCGACGAGTTCCTCGTCCAGCGTCATGCGGGTGCCGGCCAGGAGGGCGCCGGTGTCGTCCTGTAGGGAGGCCGTGCCCCGCACGGTGTCCGCGAGCCAGGCGACGACCCGGCGGACGTCACGTCCGGTCGGCCGCAGATGGTCGAGCAGTTCCTGCGCCCAGGACGCCTCCGGGGTGTCCTTCACCTCCGCCGCCTCCGCATGACGGAACCCGTCCTCCCGGCCAGTCACGTCGGCCTTCTGCTCGCGCCCGGCTCGTTCCAGGGCGTATCGGTCGGGGACGTTACCTCACCCCTGCCCGCGGGTCGCCGGGCTCGGGCGGCTCATCTGCGTCGCGCACCCGGACGTGCCGGTGAGCGTCGAGCGGGAACGCGGGCGGCGCCGCGGGCAGGAGCGAGGTGAAGCCGTAGCCGCACTTGTGCGCGACTCGGCAGGAGGCGGTGTTGTCCACCTGGTGCAGGAGGTCGAGGTGCGTCAACTCGTGGTCGGCGAAAGCGGTGAAGGCCCAGTCCGTCAGCGTCTCGAGCGCCCGGGGAGCCACGCCCCGGCCGCGCGCGTGGGCGGCGGTCCAGTAACCGACCTCGGCCGACGCGGCGTCGGAAGCGCCGCGTTTGAGGACCACATGGCCCACCAGCTCCCCGTCGGCCCGCTGATCACCGGGTTCGACGACCGCGAACGCGTACTGGTCCGCGGTCTCCCACAGCCGCCGCTGCTCCCGCACCCAGCGCATGGCGCTCACCTCGTCCCGCGGACCCGCGACCGTCCACCTGCGCAGGGCGTCGTCCTGGTACGCGGCGACCAGCCCGGCGACGTCCGCGGCCCGCCACGGCCGCAGGAGGAGCGCGGGAGCCGTCCTGGTGGCGGGCGCCGTCAGTCGTACGGCGGTGATGTCCATGGGCGGAGCGTACGCGCCGGCCTCGTTCGGCTCAGCCGAGCAGCGAGCCGGTGCCCTCGGGAGTGAGATCGGCGAGCACCTCGTCGATGCGGGCGAGGCTGTCGGCGTGCAGGTCGACGCGGGCGGCGGAGAGGTTCTCCGCGATGTGGGCCGGGGTGCGGCTGCCGGGGATCGGCACCACGTGGTCGTCCTGGTGCAGCAGCCAGGCGAGCGCCAACTGGCTCGGGGTCAGACCGAGATCGGCCGCGATGCCCCGCAGCGGCGCGTAGCGGTCGTTGTTGGCCTTGAGGTTGGCCTCGTCGAAGCGGGAGATGTTCCGGCGGAAGTCGTCCGCGGCGAGGTTCTCCACCTTGCCGGCCAGGAACCCGCTGCCCAGAGGGCTCCAGGCCACGATTCCGACGCCCAGTTCGCGGGCGGCGGCGTGCAGTTCGGTGTCGACGGGCTGCCACATCGACCACTGGGTCTGCACCGCGGCGACCGGGTGGACCGCGTGGGCCCGGCGCAGCTGGCCGGCCGTGACGTTCGACAGTCCCAGATGGCGCACCAGCCCGTCCTGGACGAGGTCCGCGACCGCGCCGACCGTGTCCTCCAGCGGGACCTCGGGGTCGGGGAAATGCGGGTAGTACAGGTCGATCACGTCGGTGCCGAGATTGCGCAGCGACTGCTCGGCGTAGCCGCGCACATAGCGGGGCTCGGCGTTCACGGCGAGCTCGCCGAAGGCGTACGACACCGGGAAGCGGTGGCTCGCGGCGCCCTCGGGGATGCGGAAGCCGAACTTGGTGGCGACGACGGCCCCGTCCCGGCGGCCCTTGAGAGCCTCGCCGACGAGGCGTTCGTTGTGTCCGTCCGCGCCGTAGCCGTCGGAGGTGTCGATGAGGGTGGCGCCCTCGTCGAGTGCGGCGTGCAGCGCGGACACCGCGCGGCTGTCGTCGATCTCTCCGTACATGCCGGGTGACAGCACCATCGCGCCGAAGCCGATCGCCGAGGTGGCGAGGTCGCCGAGGAAGCGGTTGGGCAGGGGGGACATGGTCACTCCGTGGTCGTCTCGGTGGTCGTCCGGTCTCTGGGTACCCCCAGCCTCACCGGGGGTACCTGCGCCCGTCCAAGACTTTTCGCTATAACCCTTGGTTATGGACGTTCATGTGCGGGACCTTCGGTACTTCACGGTGCTCGCGGAGCACCTGCACTTCACGGCCGCCGCCGAGAAGCTGTACATCTCGCAGCCCGCCCTCTCGAAGCAGATCCGGGCGCTGGAGCGGCAGTTGGGCTTCCCCCTGTTGGAGCGCCGACCCCGTGAGGTCGTGCTGACGCCCCAGGGTCAGGCCCTGCTGCCCAAGGCCCGCGAGCTGGTGGCGGCCTGGCAGGAGGCATGGCGGGAAGCACGGGCCGCCGGGCCGGCCTTCTCCCTCACCGTCGGCATGCAGACGGCCGTCGGCCGGGACCTGCAACGGGAGGCTCTGGCCCGATTCCGGGACCGGGGCTGGCGCATCTCCCTGCGGCTGGTCAGCTGGGAGGACCCCACGGCCGGGCTGGGCGACGGCGGTTCGGACGTGGCGTTCCTCTGGCTGCCCCTGCCGGCCCCCGGTCTCGTCTCCCGCACGCTGGTCCGCGAACCCCGGTACGTCGCCCTGCCCGCCGACCACCGGCTGGCGGCCCGGACCGAGGTGGACTTCGCCGAGCTCGCCGACGAAGCCTTCGTGGCGCTCCCCCGCGCGGCCGGGCCGGTGCGGGACTTCTGGCTGGCCACCGACGCACGCGAGGGCCGCGAGCCCCGGATCGGGACCGAGGTCACCTCGCCCGCCGACACGTTCGAAGCCGTCGCCTCGGGGCTGGGCGTGGTCCTGCTCGCGGAGGGCAACGCCGGCCTCTACCCGCGCCCGGACGTGGTCCACCGCCCGGTGCGCGACCTGGCTCCCGCCGAACTGGCCCTGGTCTGGCGCGCGAACGACACCCGACCCGAAGTGGCCGAGTTCGTGGCCGCCTTCACCCCGCTGCCTCCTGCGGAATCGGATTCGGGGGGCCCGAAGGCCTGGGCCGGCACCTGATCCGCCGTCCGGAGAAGCGTCGGAGGAGCGCCGGGGGGTGCCGAAGAAGCTCCGAAGAAGTGCCGGAGAAGTGCCGGAGAAGTGCCGGAGAAGCGGGCGCCCCGCCCCGTCCGCAGCCGGGCCTGCGCGCTCGTGGTCCGTGCACGGCATAAGCTCGGCGAATGGCGAAGTACTTCGACGTGCACCCCGACAACCCCCAGCCGCGCACCATCACCCAGGTCGCCGAGAGTATCCGCTCGGGTGCGCTCATCGCGTACCCGACGGACTCCTGCTACGCCCTGGGCTGCCGGCTGGGCAGCCGTGACGGCATCGACCGGATCCGGACGATCCGCCGCCTGGACGAGCGGCACCACTTCACCCTCGTCTGCCAGGACTTCGCGCAGCTCGGCCAGTTCGTACGGGTCGACAAGGACGTGTTCCGGGCGATCAAGGCGTCGACGCCGGGCAGCTACACCTTCATCCTGCCCGCGACGAAGGAGGTGCCGCGCATGCTCCAGCACCCGAAGAAGAAGACGGTCGGCGTGCGCATCCCCGATCACGTCGTCACCCATGCCCTGCTCACCGAACTCGGCGAGCCGCTGCTGTCCAGCACGCTGCTCCTGCCCGACGAGGAGGAGCCGATGACGCAGGGCTGGGAGATCAAGGACCGGCTGGATCACGTGCTGGACGCGGTGGTCGACTCCGGGGACTGCGGCACCGAGCCGACGACGGTCATCGACTTCTCCAGCGGCGAGGCCGAGATCGTACGGAAGGGCGCGGGCGACACCGCACGGTTCGAGTAAAGAGCGAGCAAGGGGCGGGTCAACCGGGCGGGGGTGGGCGCGGCGCCCGTGATGGCCGCCTGCCACCATGATCCCGGTCCTGCCCCTGCCCCTCAGCGGCCAGGCCTTCCCCCGACCCCCGCCCCCGCGCAGAGAGGCAGCCCCGACATGAGCTCCATACAGGGAACCGCTGTCGACATCCCCACCGAGGACGGCACCGCCGACGCCTACCTGGCCCACCCCGCGGACGGGAGCGCGCGGCCCGCGGTCCTGCTCTACATGGACGCCTTCGGGCTGCGCCCGCAGCTGAGGTCCATGGCGGACCGGCTGGCCGGGGCCGGCTACGCGGTCCTGGTGCCCAATGTGTTCTACCGGCACGGGCGGGCGCCCGTGGTCGAGTTGCCGGAGTTCATCGATCCGGGGGCGCGTCCGGAGATCTTCGAGCGGATCGGCCCGATCATGCGGGAGCTGACGCCGGAGATGGCCATGCGGGACGCCCGCGCCTATCTGCGCCGGCTGGCCGACTCGCCGGTGGTCGCCGACGGCCCGGTCGCCGTCACCGGCTACTGCATGGGCGCGCGGCTCGCCCTGCTCACCGCCGGGACCTACCCGGAGCGGGTCGCGGCCGCCGCAGGCTTCCACGGCGGGCGCCTGGCGACCGACGCCCCGGACAGTCCCCACCTGGTGGCCGGCGACGTCACCGCCGAGCTGTACTTCGGCCACGCCGACGAGGACCCGTCGCTGCCCGTCGAGCAGATCGAGCGCCTGGAGGAGGCGCTCACCTCGGCCGGCGTCCGCCACACCTGCGAGGTCTACTCCGGCGCGCACCACGGTTTCACGCAGTCGGACGCCGCCGCGTACGACCGTGCGGGCGACGAACGGCACTGGGCTGCCCTGCTCGACCTCCTGCGCCGCACCTTCTGAGCGCGCCGCACCTTTCGAGGCGCGGCCTTCCGGCCAGGCGGTGTCGCGTGCCGACACGTGTCACTCGTCCGGGGAGCGTGCCACACCAGGCACGCCGAAAACGGCGTCTGGCTGGAACTCATCGCTTCGTGACCGAAGCCAACCCCTGGTAATCGAGACTTCATTGCGTACCCCCGGTAAGCCCTTGCTTTGCGCGACCCATTGCCCGTAGACCTTGCCCCCGAAACACTTTGACTCCGGGGGGAGTTGGCGTATGGAAGGCACGGTTGACGGGTTTCGCTACGGGGCGGTGACGCCTGTGGCGGCCTATCTCATGGCGTGCTTAGGAGGAGCCCTGGGGTTACGTTGCATCGTCCGGACCCTGCTGGACACGCAGGCGCGGAAGGCCGGCTGGCTGGCGCTGGGCGCCGCCTCGATCGGCAGCGGCATCTGGACGATGCACTTCATCGCGATGATCGGGTTTCAGGTCGAGGAGACCCGGATCCGGTACGACGCGAGCTTGACGGTGCTCAGCCTCGTCGTGGCGATCCTCGTGGTCGGCATCGGCGTGTTCACGGTCGGCTATCGCGGGGCCAGCAGCGCCACGCTGGCCGTCGCGGGCGTCATCACCGGTCTCGGTATCGCCGCCATGCACTACCTGGGCATGGCGGCGATACATCTGAACGGCGACTTCGACTACGACCCGCTGGTCGTCACGCTCTCCGTGCTGATCGCGATCGTCGCCGCCACCGCGGCCCTGTGGGCGGCCGTCACGATCCAGGGCTTCCTGATGAGCCTCGGGGCCAGTCTGATCATGGGCGTGGCCGTGTCGGGGATGCACTACACGGGGATGGCCGCCGTCAGCGTCCATGTGCACGACGCCGGCGGCGGGACCTGGGCGGGCGACTCGCCCACCTCGCTGCTGCTGCCCATGTTGCTGGGGCCGGTCATCTTCCTCGTGGTGGCGGGGGTGGTGGTGATGTTCGACCCGCTCCTGGTCCTGGGCGACGGCGACTGGAGCCGGGGTGCGCCGCCCCGGCGGGCCGACTCGACGGCCCCTGCCGAACCGCCCGCGCGGGAGCCGGGCGCACTGTTCGAGGCCGCGTCCGTCTCCGCGCGGGGTGCGCAGGAGCCGCGCTGGACGTCTTCGCGCGAGCGCGGGCGGTGAGCGATCAGTTCGGTGCGCCGGGCGGCACCCGGGGCAGCGGGTCCAGGCGTACCGAGCCCGGATCGGTCAGGAAGCCGCTGATCAGGTCGGCCGCTTCGCGCCGCCGGTCGTCGTCGGCCGCCCGCAGTTCCGTCGCGAGGCGCCGCAGGGCGCCTCGCAGGTGGGCTCGGACCTGGGCACGTGGGGTGTCGTCGTCCAGGACGGTGAGCAGGTGGTTCAGGAGCGTCCAGTCGGCCGTGTGCTGGACCGCTTCCCCGCCCGGCAGGTCCCCGGGCACCGGATCGGCGCGCCGCCAGGTCACCGCCAGCAGCGCGTCGACCACGTCGGTGACGCCGGGCATGGCCGGATCGACGGCGTGCTGCCAGGCCAGCCGGGTCAGGCGGGCGGGCTCCAGCAGTTGTTCGGTGACCAGCGCGACGGCGGCCCGGACGGCCTCGAACGGGTCGAAGACCCGGCCGGCGCCGGTGTCGAGGTACTGGTCGGTGCGCGCGTAACGGATGGCGGGCGGCGTGAGTGCGTCCAACACGGCACCGGGCAAGGCGAGTTGCTCGGCCCGCAGCAGACCGGCCAACTGGGCGAGGGCCTTACGCTGGGCACCGGCCCCGACGAGCACCGTGCCGGGTTCGCCGGGCTGGGTATGGCCGACCTGGACGGGAACCGCGCCCGACTGCGCGCGACCCGCGCCGGGCCCGACGCGAGACGGCCCCCCGCCGGACCCGCCAGGAACCACGCCCGGCTCGACACCAGACAGACCCCCACCGGACCCGCCAGGAACCACGCCCGGCTCGACACCAGACAGACCCCCACCGGACCCGCCAGGAACCACACCCGGCTCGACACCAGACAGACCCCCACCGGACCCGCCAGGAACCACGCCCGGCTCGACACCAGACGCCGCGCCGGAACTCGCGAGAGGCGGGCCGCCTTCCCCGGCGGCCTCCCTGCCTGGCTCCACAGGAGACTCCCCGGCCGCCTCCCAGCCGACCTCCACACCAGACTCCCCGCCCGCCTCCCTGCCAAGCTCCACACCAGACTCCCCGCCGGCGTCCCTACCAGGCCCCACACGAGACTCCCCGCCCAGACGCCCGGCGGAAGCCATGCCACCTCGCCCTGCTGGAGCCACGGCGCCTCCACCGGACCCGGCGGCAGGAGACCCGTCGTCAGGCGCGTCGGCGAAGGGACCCTGGCCCAGCGGCAGCGCACCCCCGCCGGGCTCGCCCGTCAGCTCGTACGCGTAGCGGACTCCGCCGATGAGGCGGGCGAGTGCCGCCACCTCGTGTCGGTGCAGGAGGTGCAGCAAGGCGGCCCGTTCCTCCAGTTCGCCGGTCTGCCGGCCGGGCGGCAGCACTGAGCGTGAGAAGCCGTTGAGGGCGATGCGCCGGACCCGCAGCATCGTCTCCAGCGCGGCCGGCGCGTCACCGCCCGTCACCCACGGGACGCCGTCGGCGTGGGCGGCGCCCGGACCGGTCGCGTCCTCGTCGGTCACGTGGAGCAGGCCGGCGTCGACCGCCTGTCGGCGCAGTGCGGCGAGCGCCGTCTCCTCGTCCGCTTCGGCGAAGTCGCCGTAGGCGTGGGCGACGACGAAGTGGTCCCAGGGGCCGAGTCCGGTGCCGTACGCGGCACGGAGGTCGAGGGTGCCGTCCTCGGTGACGCCGATGCGGGCGTGCGGGTAGTCCATGACGGACGGCTTCGGGTGCCGGGTACTGGCGAAGTTGTGCATGAAGCCGAGCGCGTGGCCGATCTCGTGCGCGGCCAGCTGCCGCAGCCGGGCGAGCACCAACTCCTCGACGGCGGCGAGCCGTTCGGCCTCGTCCGGGCGGCCGTACGGCGCGAGAAGGGCTTCGCCGAGCGCGCGGACCTGCTCGACGCGCTGTGAGCCGAGGCGGACCCGGGCGTGCAGGATCTCGCCGGTGCGCGGGTCGGTCAGGCCCTGCCCGAGAGACCAGCCGCGGCCCGCCCGGTGCACCCACACCACGCCGTTGACATCCGGGTCGTACGGGTCGAAGCCCTCCGCCGCGGCCTCGACGCGGTAGGCGTCGGGCAGGCCGATCCGGGCGAACGCCTCCCGCCACCAGTTGCCGCCCTCGACGACCGCCGAACGGAAGGGTTCCGGTACGGCAGGGTCGACCTGGAAGACGATCGGAGCGGCGCCCGGCCCGACGCGGAACCGGGGCTGCACCTTGACCTGGGTGTCCCGTACGCCGACCCGGCCGTGGTCGGCGTAGCCGACGCCGTAGCCGCCCGAGCCCGGGTGGAAGCGGCGCGCGGGCATGGGGGACGCGGGCAGCCGGATCAGGTTCAGCTGCTGGACGACGGTGAGGGCCCGTGGGTCGGCGGCGACCGCGCGGACCGCCGCCCCGCGGCCGGGGCCGCGGAAGGTGAGGAGCGCAGGGAGCCGGACCGCGGCGGGGCCGGTGCGGCTGTCCGCGAGGAGTGGCAGGCTCGCCTGCTCGTCGATCGCGTAGTCCCCCTGCCCGTGTTCGTGCAGGTGCTCGGCGACCCGGTCGTGATCGGCCAGCACCAGCCCGGTGGCGTCCACGACCACCACGCCGTCCTCCTCACGCAGCACCGGGGCGCTCCACACCACGGACAGCGCGAAGGACTCCTGCCCCGCCCGTACGGCGGCCGGGTCGCCGGTGGTCAGGAAGTGCTTGTTCCGTACGGCGAACAGGACCCGGTTGCCGACCCGGCGGAACTCGGCGAGCCGGGCCTTGCCCGCCCTGCCCCGGTCCAGCCACAGTTCGCTCGACCCCAGGCCCTGGGAGAGGGAGACGGTGAGGAGGAACGGCTCGTCGAAGTGACGGATGCCCAACAGCAGCCGGTCACCGGCGAGTTCGGGGTCGGTGCGCAGATCGAGGAAGTCGGGCATGCGGGGCCTTTCGGGAGACGCGGTGCCGGGAGTGATCGTGTCAGGCAGGGCAGGACGGGATCCCGGGTACTCCCCCCTCTGGCCCGCTCATGGATCGTTGTTACGGTGCAGCGGTGTCCGACTCCTCACGCGATACCGCCGAAGGCGCCGGCTGGGGCACCGCTGAACGCGGCGCGTACCAGCGGCTGATGCCGTCCAAGGTCGAGAAGCTGTCCTGGCTCGACCCGAAGACGCTGTGGGCCGCCCGCAACGGTATGGTCGCGACCTGGTTCGGGGACCCCACGGGCCGTACGCGCAGCCGATGGGTGGCGCAGCGTGCGGCCGCCGGCGCACCCGCCGACAAGGTGATCCGGCGCGACGATCCGGACCGCTTCTCGTTCATGGTCATCGGCGACCCGGGTGAGGGCGACGACCCCCAATACGCCGTCGTACCAGGCTTTCTGAAGATCGGCCAGGACACGCGGTTCGCCGTCGTCGCCAGTGACGTGATCTACCCGGTGGGCAGTGCGGACGATTACGGCACGAAGTTCTTCCGCCCGTACCAGGACTACCGGGCGCCGATCTACGCGATACCCGGCAACCACGACTGGTACGAGGATCTCGGCGCCTTCATGCGCGTCTTCTGCGACGACGCCCCGCCGCTCGCGCCGGAGCCCGCGCCCCGCCCCCTCACCAAGGCCGGGCTGCGGTCCCTGCTGTGGCACCGGCCGCGCCCGCACGACGGCCAACACCTCGCCGCAGCCCGCGAGTTGCGTGCGTCGCAGGCCCAACAGGCCGTCCAGCCGGGCCCGTACTGGGCCGTCGACTGCGGACCGGTGCGGATCATAGGCATCGACACGGGTCTGCTGGGCACGATCGACGCCGAGCAGGGCGCCTGGCTGCGCGAGGTCTCCCAGGGGCCGCGCCCGAAGATACTCATCACGGGCTCGCCCCTGTACGTGGACGGCGAGCACCATCCCTGCGCGATCGAGGGCGGCGGCACCGTCGACGACATCGTCCGCGACCCGGACCACCACTACGTCGCCGCCATAGGCGGCGACATCCACAACTACCAGCGCTACCCCGTGCAGGTGGACGGCCGCACGCTCCAGTACGTCGTCTCGGGCGGCGGCGGGGCGTTCATGCACGCCACCCACACCATCCCCCACATCTCCCTCGCCGACGTCACCGAGAAGGACTTCCGCTGCTACCCGCTGCGCGGCGACTCCCTCGCCTTCTACAGCAGGCTCTACGGCCGCCGGCTGCGCCTGCGCCGCTTCTTCACCCTCACCGAGGCCGAGGCGACGGCCGTCATCGCCGAACGGCTCGGCATCCCGCCGACCCGCACCCCGGGCGGGCCCGCCCCGGTCACCCTGCGCACCCGCCTGGTCGCCAGTCTCCTGGGCGCCGGAGGCCGCACCTCGCGGCTCCGCCTCCCCGTGCGCAAGATCTACACGCAGCTGTTCTCGCCGAGTTCGGCGACGTACAGCCCGCCCTTCTTCAAGTGCTTCCTGCGCCTGGACGTCACCCCGGAGGCGATCCGGCTGCGCTGCTACGCCGCCACCGGCAACCGCGCCCAGGAGATCGACCCGCCGGTCGAGGACGAGGTCACCATCCCGCTGACCTGAGCGCGGCCGTACGGCCACCGCCTGCGACAATCCAGACCCGATCGCTGTACGACACGACCGCTGGAGGGGCCCGTGCCGCCGACCTCACGCCCGTTGCGCAAACTGGGCTTCCTGACCATCGGACTGTTCGACGAGGCCGATCCGCGCCGGGGTCACGAGGCCACGCTGGAGATCATCGAGCTGGGCGAGCGGCTGGGCTTCGACAGCGCGTGGCTGCGCCACCGCCACTTGCAGTACGGCATCTCGTCCCCCGTCGCGGTCCTGGCGGCGGCCTCGCAGCGCACCCGCAGTATCGAACTCGGCACCGCGGTCATCCCGCTGGGCTGGGAGAACCCACTGCGGCTGGCCGAGGACCTGGCGACCGTCGACCTGCTGTCCGGCGGTCGTCTCAACCCCGGGGTCAGCGTGGGCCCGCCGATGCACTACGACCAGGTCAAGGATGCCCTGTACCCGGACACCGCCGACGCCGAGGACTTCAGTTACGAGCGGGTGCGGCGGCTGCTGGACTTCGTGCGCGGCAAGCCGGCGACCGACTTCAGCGGGGTCGAGGGCTTTGAAGTGTTCTCGGACCGGGTGCAGCCGCACTCCGCCGGGCTGGGCCGGCGCCTCTGGTACGGCGGCGGCAGCCTGGGCTCGGCGAAGTGGGCCGGCGAGCACGGTATGAACTTCCTGGTCAGCAGCGTCGTCAAGGCGGAAGGGGCCGAGGGGGCACCGGACTTCGCCGAGATCCAGCTCTCCCACATCCGCGCCTTCCGCGCCGCCCACCCCGACGGCGAGGCCGCCCGCGTCTCCCAGGGCCTCGTCGTCGTCCCCACCGACTCCGCCTCGCCCGAGCAGCGCGCCAGGTACGAGGAGTACGCGGCGAAGCGCGCCCCTCGTACCGCCACGCCGCAGGGTCCGGCCCGGCTGATGTTCGCGCCCGACATCGTGGGCACGTCGGACGAGATCGCCGAACGGCTGCACGCGCACGCCGCGTTCCGCGAGGTCGACGAGGTCGCGTTCGCGCTGCCGTTCACCTTCGAGCACGAGGACTACGTGCAGATCCTCACCGACATGGCGACGAAGCTCGGTCCGGCGCTGGGGTGGCGCCCCGGCGCCTGAGCGGGGTCACCAGCGTCCGGGTGCGGTCCCGGTGACCGGCTCCGACGGCTTGCCGTCCACGCCGACCGGGACATCACCGGCGAGCATCACCCGGTGCATGGTCCGGGGAGCGTCGAGGTGGGCGTTGTCGCTGGGCGCCAGGTGGATGGTGGCCCGGTTGTCCCAGAAGGCCACGCTGCCCGGCTCCCAGCGGAAGCGGACCGTGTACTCGGGCCGGGTCGCCTGATCGAGAAGCATGTCCAGGATCGCGGCGCTCTCGGCCCGGGAGAGGCCGGCGATCTGCTCGACGTAGTAGCCGTTGACGTACAGGATCCGCTCCCCCGTCTCCGGGTGGACCCGCACCAGCGGGTGCAGCGAGGCGACCTGGTGGTCCAGCAGATGCCGTACGTACGCGTCGTCGCCCGGTCGCGGCTGGTAGCCGACGCCCAGCCGGTGTTCGGCGCGCAGTCCGTCCACGAACTCCCGTAGCGGGCCGGACAGTCCGGCGTACGCCGCCGCCAGGTTGGACCAGGTGGTGTCGCCGCCGTACGGCGGGACGCTCTCGGCGCGCAGGATCGTCGCGGCCGGCGGGTCGACGCGGGCGCCGTGGTCGCAGTGCCAGCCGCGCAGCAGGGTGTGCCGCCGGCGGTGCAGCCACTCCTCGTGCTCCATGTCGAACCTGCCGCCCAGCTCCAGCCGGTCGGCGGTCGTCTCGATCTCCGGGACGTCCCGCGGCGAGGCGCTCCCGCGGCGCCGCAGGACGACCGGTTCGCCGAAGCGGCGCGCGAACGCCACGTGGCCGGCGTGGTCGAGCCGCTGCGCGCGGAAGAACACCACCTTCCAGCGCAGTACCGCCGCCCGGATCGCGCCGACCACGGTGTCGTCGAGGTCGCCGGCCAGGTCGACGCCGGTGATCTCGGCTCCGATGTGTCCGGCGACGGGCCGCACCTCGATTCCCGCGGGCTCGTCCGAGCGGTCCGCAGTGGTCCTGTCCGTGGTCATGCGCGCTCCGATGGTTGGTCGTCCTTCGCACCGGCCCGGTTCGAACCGGTCCCCTGAAGATCGTGACAGCGTCGGCCGGGCGTGGCGACAGCGCCTGCCGGCCCGCCCGGTTGATCACCGCACACCGCATCCGTGAGGCTGGGTCTACGACACAGTCAAGGGAAGGTCCGGAAGTGATCAGCATCCCGACGCACACGCTCAACGACGGCACGACGATCCCCGCCCTCGGTCTCGGCACCTGGCCGATGGACGACACGCAGGCCGAGCGGGCGGTGCTCGGCGCCCTGGAGACGGGTTACCGCCTGATCGACACGGCGACGAACTACCGCAACGAGACCGGCGTCGGCCGTGGCGTGGCCGGCGGTGGCGTGCCCCGCGAGGAGCTCGTGGTGACGACCAAGCTGCCCGGCCGGCACCACGGCTACGAAGAGACCCTCGCCTCCTTCGAGGAGTCCCGCGCCCGCCTCGGCCTGGACTACGTGGACCTCTACCTGATCCACTGGCCGCTCCCCCGCGTCGGCAAGTACGTCGACTCCTGGAAGGCCATGATCAAGCTGCGCGAGGACGGCCTCGTACGGTCGATCGGCGTCTCCAACTTCACCGTCGAGCACATCGAGCGGCTGGAGAAGGAGACCGGGGTCCTGCCCTCCGTCAACCAGATCGAGCTGCACCCCTTCTTCCCGCAGGACGAGCTGCGCGCCTTCCACACCGGCAAGGGCATCCTCACCGAGAGCTGGAGCCCGCTGGGCCGCGGCACACCGCTGCTGGACGACCTCGTCGTCGCCGGCATCGCCGAGGCGCACGGGGTGACACCCGGGCAGGTCGTCCTGCGCTGGCACATCCAGCTCGGCGCGCTCCCCATCCCGAAGTCGGCGGACCCTCAGCGGCAGCGCCAGAACCTCGACGTCTTCGGCTTCGAACTGGATCCCGCTCAGATGACGGCGCTCGCCGACCGCGCCCACCGGCGCGTCGGCGGGGATCCGGAGGTGCACGAGGAGTTCTGAGGCCGCGCGGGCGGGGTACCCGTGGTCGGCGGAACACGGACGTCCGGAAAGGAGTCCCAGGTGGGTGAGCGGAACCGGCTGCGGGACTACCGCGGCAAGCGCGACTTCCACCGGACCGGTGAGCCCGAGGGAGGTCCGCCCTCCTCGGGCGAGGAACCCCGGTTCGTGGTGCAGATCCATGACGCCAGCACCCTGCACTTCGACTTCCGGCTCCAGGTGGACGACGTACTGAAGTCCTGGTCGATCCCCAAGGGGCCCTCCGACGATCCGCAGGACAAGCGGCTCGCCATGCCCACGGAGGACCATCCGATGGAGTACGAGGAGTTCGAGGGCGTGATCCCGAAGGGCGACTACGGCGGGGGCACCGTGATCGTCTGGGACCACGGCACCTATGAGCCGCTGAGCCATGACCGCAAGGGCCGGGCGGTGGACTTCGCCGAGTCGCTCACGCACGGGCACGCCACGTTCCGGCTGCACGGGTCGAAGCTGCACGGCGAGTACGCCCTCACCCGCTTCCGCGGCGGCGAGGACACCGATGGTGAGGAGGCCTGGCTGCTGGTGAGGGCGGCGAAGGGCCGGGCCCCCGGGCACGGCACCCCGGATCCGCGACGGGCGCGTTCGGCACGGACCGGCCGTACCCTCGCCCAGGTCACCGCCGACGGCCCTCGGGAGTGAGCGCGGTGGCCGAGCTCCTGGACACGGTGCCCGCCGGGCAGCGGGGGCTGCTGCGGAAGGCGCCCGCGGGGGCGGAGCTCGCCGCGCGGCCGATGCTCGCGACGCTGAGCGACCGGCGGGAGTTCGCCGAGGAGTGGGTCTTCGAGCGCAAGCTGGACGGCGTCCGGGTGCTGGCGGTGCGCGAGGGCGAGCGGGCCGCGCTGCTGTCCCGGACGGGCCGGCACCTGAACGACACGTACCCGGAGATCGTGGACGTGCTGGCGGCCCAGCCGTGCGCGGACTTCGCCGTCGACGGGGAGATCGTCGCGTTCTCGCACGGCCGCACCGACTTCGCCCGCCTCCAGCAGCGCATGGGGCTGACCCGGCCGCGCGACATCGAGGCGAGCGGTGTCGCCGTGACGTACTACGTCTTCGACCTGCTGCGGCTGGAGGGGCAGGACACCACCCGGCTGCCGCTGCGGACCCGCAAGTCCCTGCTGCGGCGCGCGCTCGCCTATCGCGCCCCGCTGCGGATGACTCCCCATCGCAACACGGGCGGTGCCGAGTTGCTGGCCGCGTCCTGTGCCCGGGGCTGGGAGGGGCTGATCGCGAAGCGGGCCGACAGTCCTTACCAGCCGCGGCGGTCCACGGACTGGCTCAAGCTCAAGTGCTCCCAGGGGCAGGAGTTCGTCGTCGGCGGGTTCACCGAGCCGGCCGGCAGCCGCGAGGGGCTCGGCGCGCTGCTCCTCGGCCACCACGACAGCGGCGGCGGGCTGCGGTACGCGGGCAAGGTCGGCACCGGGTTCGATCGTCGTACGCTCCTGGAGCTGCGCGAACGCCTCGACCGGCTGCGCGTCTCCGCCTCGCCGTTCGACAAAGCGGTGCGCGCGGCGGGCGCGCGGTGGGTGCGGCCGGAGCTGGTCGCGCAGATCGACTTCACCGAGTGGACCCGGGACGGCATGCTGCGTCATCCGCGGTTCCTGGGGCTGCGGGACGACAAGAAGCCGGGCGAGGTGGTCCGGGAGCGGGCGGCCGTCGCCTGAAGCGGCTGCACCTGCCGGGCCGGGTGATCAGAACGGTGTCAGTGACTGCTCGGCCCAGATCGTCTTGCCGCTGCCGGTCTGCCGGCTGCCCCAGCGCTGGGTGAGCTGGGCGACGAGGAGCAGGCCGCGGCCTCCCTCGTCGAAGGCGTGGGCGCGGCGCAGGTGCGGTGAGGTGGAACTGGCGTCGGAGACCTCGCAGATGAGGGTGCGATCGCGGATCAGCCGGAGCTGGATGGGCGGTTCGCCGTAGCGGATCGCGTTGGTGACCAGTTCGCTGACGACGAGTTCGGTGACGAAGGAGACCTCGTCCAGTCCCCACGCGGTCAGTTGCTCGGTGGCGGCCTGCCGGGTGGCGGCCACGTGGGCGGGGTCCGGATCCACGTCCCAGGTGGCCACCTGGTCCGCGCCCAGCGCCCGGGTGCGGGCCAGCAGCAGGGCCACGTCGTCGCTGGGCTCCTCGGGCAGGACGGCCTTCAGCACGGTGTCGCACAGGGCGTCGAGCGTGCCGGTGCGCGCGGTCAGCGCCCGGCACAGTTCGTCGATGGCGTGATCGATGTCGCGGTCGCGGTCCTCGATGAGTCCGTCCGTGTACAGGGCGACGACGGCGCCCTCGGGCAGCTCCACCTCGGTCGCCTCGAAGGGCAGTCCGCCGACGCCGAGCGGGGGCCCCGCGCTCAGGGGGACGAGCTGTGCGGTGCCGTCGGGCAGGACGACGGCGGGCGGCGGGTGTCCGGCGGCGGCCAGGGTGAGGCGGCGGGAGACGGGGTCGTAGACGGCGTAGAGGCAGGTCGCGCCGAGCTCGGCGGCGTCCTCGTCGGAGTCGTCCGAGGCCAGATGGGTCACCAGGTCGTCGAGGTGGGTGAGGAGCTCGTCCGGCGGCAGGTCGACGTCGGCGAGGGTGCGGACGGCCGTGCACAGACGACCCATGGTCGCCGACGACGGGATGCCGTGGCCGACGACGTCCCCGACGACGAGGGCGACCCGGCTGCCGGAGAGCGGGATCACGTCGAACCAGTCGCCGCCCATGCCGGCCAGCGATCCGGAAGGCAGATAGCGGTGGGCCACCTCGACCGCCGCCTGACCGGGCAGGCCCCGGGGCAGCAGGCTGTGCTGGAGGGCCAGGGCGGTGGTGCGTTCGCGGGCGAAGCGGCGGGCGTTGTCGATGCAGACGGCGGCGCGGCTGGCGAGCTCCTCGCCCAGGACGGCGTCGTCGGCGCCGTAGTCGTCCGGGTTGGCGATGCGGATGGCCACCACGACGCCCAGCGTGGTGCCGCGGGCTCGCAGCGGTACCGCGAGCAACGAGTGGACGCCCCTGCGGTGGGGGCGTCCCGCGGGGGCCCGCGCGTTGCGCTCGCCGACCCAGCGCATGAAGTCCGGCTCGCCCGCCTGGCTCAGGACCGCCCGCCCCTTCCGCAGTGCTCGCGCGGCCGGCGAGTACGCGGGATAGACGTCCGTCTCGCCCAGGTTGACGGCCGCCTCCGGGGTGCCCTCGGTGCCGGAGCCGTGGGCGACGCGGCGCAGGACGACATCGCCGTCCAGGGCCGTCAGCGGTTCGTCCGCCCCGAGGACCCACTCCAGGAGATCCACGCTGACGAAGTCGGCGTACCGCGGCACGAGGAGTTCCACCAGTTCCTCGGCGGTGCGCACCACGTCCAGGGTGGTGCCGATGGCGGCCGCCGCCTCGTTCAGCAGGGCCAGCCGCTGCCGGGCCCAGTACTGCTCGGTGCTGTCGAACGCCGCCAGGGCGGTCCCGGTCACCTCCCCGGAGGCGTCCCGTACCGGCCACATCTCGATGCTCCAGGCGTGTTCCCTGTTGAGGGAGGGTGCGCCCGTGAAGCTCTCGTAGCGGACCGGCATGCCCGTCTCGGCGACCTGGCGGAGATTGCTCAGGAATCCACGGCTGTGCTCGGCGTCCTCCACGGTGTCGGGGAAGGACCGGCCGAGCAGGGCCTCCTCCGACACGCCCATGACCCGGCAGGCCACGTCGTTGAGGCGCACATAGCGCTGCTCGGGGTCGAAGACCGACATCGACATGGAGGCCTGCTGGAAGGCCTGACCGGCGAGGGTAAGTTCAGGCCCGGGCCCGCCGGGCTGCTCGGCGGTGATCACGAAGCCGTCCGGGTGGGCGTCCGCGCCGATGACCGGGAACGCTCTCAGGGCGAGGGTGAGGGGGGAACCGTCCCGGTGGCGCAGCACGACGGTGCCCGTCAGCGCCGCCACGGACCGGTCCGGCGGGTCGTCGGCGAGCAGCTCCCGGGCCGCCCGCCCCACGACCGCCTCGGCCGGGTATCCCGTCAGCCGCCGGGCATCTTCGCTCCACCCCGTCACGATGCCCTGGGCATCGGTGGTCGCCACAGCGGAGACGTGCTCCATGTGGTCCAGGATGGGCCCTTTGTCATACCGCATCAAGTGCGGTGCGCCGCCCGGGACCGTGCGTCACTGCCGGGCGTCGCAGCGGGCGTCACTTCCGGTGAGCTTGCAGGGCGGCCAGGGCGCGGTCGGCGTGCGTGTTCATCCGCAGTTCGCTGTGGACGACGTCCAGGACCGTGCGGTCCTCGGCTATGACGAAGGTGACCCGCTTGGTGGGCGCCAGGGAGAAGCCCCGCTTGACGCCGAGCCGCTCCCGGACCGTCCCGTCGGCGTCGGAAAGCAGGGGCATGCCAAGCGTGTGGCGTCCGGCGAACTCCTGCTGGCGTTCGACCGCGTCGCCGCTGATGCCCACGGGCCGGGCGCCGACGGCGGCGAACTCGGCGGCCAGATCGCGGAAGTGGCACGCCTCCGCGGTGCAGCCCGGGGTCAGGGCGGCGGGGTAGAAGAACAGCACGACGGGGCCTTCGGCGAGCAGCCCCGAGAGGCTGCGGGGTGTGCCGGTCTCGTCCGGCAGCGTGAAGTCCTCGATCGTGTCACCGATCCGCACACGCTCGCTCATGACCGGCCCTCCCCGCCCTTGGCGACGCCGCGCGCCCACAGGACGAGGGGCAGCTGCAAGGGCAGCCGCCCGAGGGAAGCGGCCTTCAGCGGGGCGGGACGGCCGCGCCAGTCCAGGGCCATCTGCACATTGGCGGGGAACACCCCGACGAAGAACGCGGCCGTGGCCAGCGCGGCGGCCCGCCGGGTGCGCGGCAGTGCCACACCCGCGGCCAGCGCCAGTTCGGCGGCTCCGCTCGCGTACGTCCAGGCCCTGGCCGCGCCCGGCAGAACGCGCGGAACGATCGCGTCGAACTGGCGTGGAGCGGCGAAGTGGGCGACACCCGAGGTGGCCAACAAGCCTGCGAGCAGCAGGGGCGAGCGTTCGGACCGGGACACGGTTCCTCCTCTGACGACCTGCCGCGCGATCTTACTTGACGGTTGAAGTAAGGGGCTCGGGGGGCCCGAAGGCGGCCTGACGGCTGTCCCGTAACCGCCTGTCACGAGCTGAGCATCGGCAGCGAGACGTAGTCGGCGAGTGCCTGCTGGCCCGCGATGTTGGCGTGGACCCCGTCGCCGGTGTCGTAGGCCGGGTTGATGCTGTTGGGCTCCAGCGGGTCCTTGAGCACCTGGTCGAAGTCGGTCACGCCGTCGCAGGTTCCGGCGCAGTTGTTCCACTTCTTGACATAGGTGCCGACGGCGTGGCGGTCGAGGTTGTTCTGGTCGGTGTATCCGGGGCGCGGGGTGATGGGCGTGACGTAGACCTTGATCCCGGCGGCGTGCAGGCGTTGGAAGACCTCGCGGTAACTGCGCAGGATCTGGGCGGCGTCACAGCCGTAGGCCAGGTCGTTGGTGCCGTAGTAGTAGAGGACGCCCGTGACGCCGTGCAGGGCGAGCACGTCGCGGTCCAGGCGGGTCGCCGCGTCCAGGCCGTCGGCGGAGGCGGGGCTGCTGGGGCAGGCGGCGGCGCTCGTGGTGCCGGCGATGCCCGCGTTCGCGACCGCGAGCTGCCGATCGCGCGGGAGTTCGGTGGTGATGCGCCGGGCCAGGTCGTCCGGCCATCGGCGGTTGGTTCCCGTCTCGGTGCAGCCCGGCCCGCAGTCGGTGCTGCCGTTCCCGTCGACGACCGAACTGCCGAAGGCGACGGTCGTGCCCTTCAGCGCGGGATTGCGTACGTCGACGGCGCTGACCAGGTAGGTGGAGTCGACCGTCTCCGTGTATGCGGCGCCGCTCACGTCGGGGGTGTGGTCGCCCGAGCCGGCCGGGGTGAGGTAGTTGGTGCGGAGGGCGTAGGTGTGCCGGCCGGGGGTGACCGTGCCGGGGACGGACAGGGAGACCGCGATGTCGTCCTGGGGGCGGGTCGCCAGCGCGGCGGCGTCGCTCCACACCTCACCGCCGGGCGGGACGACGACCGTGGGGCGGCCGTCGAAGGTGACGGCGCGGGTGGCGCCGTCGATCGCCGCGTTCCCCGTGCTGAGGCCCACGGTGGCGGCGTCGACGGTGAGCGGGGTCGTCCCGAAGGTGTTCTGGATCCGGATCCGCAGCGCGTCGCCGCCCTGGCTGAGGTGGGTGATCATGCGGACGGTCCGGTCCCGCAGGGGTGCCGGGGCGAGGCTCTGCTGGGACTGCGCCCAGGAGGTGAACCACCCACGGGTGGCGGGTCGGTCGGCGGGCTGGTCGGCGGGCGCGGGCGCCGCGGCGGCGGAGCCCGCGAGCCCGGACGCCGCGAGGGTGAGGGCCAGGGCTGAGGCGGCGCGTCGCCGGGTGGGGGTGCGGAATGCGAGCATGCGGGTGCCTTCGTTTCCGACGAGTTTCCGGCAGATTTCCGGAGCCAGACAGACGATGTCCATGCCAACTCGTCGTCAAACGCCGACCCGGGCCGACGACCACTCGGCGACGACGGCCCGCGCGTCGGGTTCGACGACAGGTGCGCTCGGCGGAGCGGGCCGGCTGCGGGAGAAGCGGGGTGCCGACGCGGGCTGGACGACCCCGTCGAGCTCGACGAACGCCTCTCGTCGCGCGGCGTGCGGGTGCGTCGCCGCCTCGTCGAAGGTCAGTACCGGGCTCACGCACGCGTCGGTGCCGGCGAACAGCGCGGCCCACTCGTCCCTGGTCCGGGTCGCGAAGACGGCGGCGAAGGTCTCGCGCAGCTCGGGCCAGCCGCTGTGATCGCGCTGGGCGGGCAGGTTCTCGGGGCGCAGGCCAAGCCCGGTCAGCAGCTGCGCGTAGAACTGGGGCTCGATCGCGCCGACCGCCACGTGGCGGCCGTCGGCGCAGACGTAGGTGTCGTAGAACGGTGCTCCGCCGTCGAGCACGTTCGTACCGCGCTCGTCCGACCACCTGCCCTGGCCACGCATCGACCAGATCATCTGGCTCAGCAGGCCCGCCCCGTCCACCATCGCGGCGTCGACGACCTGCCCCGCACCCGAGTGGGACCGTTCATGCAGTGCGGCGAGCACACCGACCACCAGCAGCATCGAGCCGCCGCCGAAGTCACCGACCAGGTTCAGGGGCGGCACCGGCCGCTCCCCCGCCCTGCCGATGGCGTGCAGCGCACCGGTCAGCGCGATGTAGTTGATGTCGTGTCCCGCGCGCGGCGCCAACGGGCCGGTCTGCCCCCAGCCGGTGACGCGTGCGTAGATCAGCCGTGGATTGCGCCGCCGGCAGGCGTCCGGCCCGAGCCCGAGCCGCTCGGTGACGCCGGGCCGGAAACCCTCGATGAGGACGTCGGCGTGCTCGGCGAGATCCAGCACGCAGTCCGCGCCGCCCGGTGCGCGCAGGTCGATCCGGACGCGGCGACGGCCGCGCAGCGTCGCGTCACCGTCCTCGGGCGAGCCGGGCCGCTCGACGCGGACCACCTCGGCACCGAGGTCGGCGAGCTGCATCGCGGCGTGCGGGCCCGGGCCGATGCCGGCGAGCTCGATCACCCGCAGCCCGCGCAGCGGCCCGTCCTGGGATACCCGGTCAGACAAGGTGGCCTCCCACGCTCAGTGATCGCGCACGGTCCCGGAGCTGGTTCTTGCGCACCTTCCCGCTCGGGTTGCGCGGCAAGGTGTCCACGATGGTCACCCGGCGCGGGCATTTGTACGCGGCGAGCCGTTCCCGGCACCAGCGCGTGATGTCCTCACCGGTGGGCGGCTCGGCGGGGTCGGCGGGCACCACGACCGCCATCGGCGTCTCGCCCCACTTCTCGTCCGGCACGCCCACGACGGCGACTTCGGCCACCTGGGGATGGGCCGCGAGCACGTCCTCCACCTCGACGCAGTAGACATTCTCGCCACCGGAGATGATCATGTCCTTGAGCCGGTCGACGACGTAGAGATAGCCGTCCTCGTCCTGCCGCACGAGGTCGCCGGAGTGGAACCAGCCTCCGGTGAACGCCGTTTCGGTCTCGGCGGGCCTGTTCCAGTACTCCGTCATCACCGAGGGACCGCGGTAGACGATCTCGCCGACCTCGCCCGGTGGGACGTCTTCACCTTTCGCGTCGACGACGCGGACCTCCGTGTTGAGCAACGGAGTCCCCACCGATC